>JANPGV010000198.1:0-4539 GCA_031424145.1 Ilumatobacteraceae bacterium | reverse complement strand
ACGCTGCCTCGGCCCAGGGGGTGACGTCGAGGAACTCGTGCGGGCAGGCGCCGGCGAGGTGACACGCCATGACGTTGCGAACCGTGTCGCCGCATGCTACGCGGGTTGTCAAACCCACGGACCCGAGGGCGCGCATGACGTCGGTGACCTTGGTCAGCTCGACGAAGTGGATCTGCACGTTCTGGCGGGTGGTGATGTGGCCCCACCCGCGCGAATAGGTCTCGACGAGGTGACCCATGAGATCGAGCTGCTCGGGAGTGATGGTGCCGGCAGGCAGCTTGATGCGGACCATCTGGTTGGTGCCGCCCTGACGTTGGCCGTAGATGCCGTTGTTCAAGCGCATCACCCTGAACACGTCTTCGCTGATCTCACCGCTGAGGTACTGAGCGACCGCCCGCTCGAATCGTTCAATGTCGCGCTGCTGCTCCGCGTCGAGGTCGCGCGGTGCGGGTACCACAGGCGTGATCGTCGCCGTCGCATTCTGTGCCATTGGGCGACCTCCTCCGGGCCTCGACTGTCGCAAATCCGACCAGTTAGGTCAACAATAGCGGATCAGGCCCGCGACGACAATCAAGATCCCGGATCTTCACCGATCTCTCGCAGCGCATCCCGCAACGCCACCCGCAAGCGACGGGCATGATCAGGGCCGAGATGGGCGACAAGGCCTTTGCCGGCACGGCCGACTTCCTCGATCGTCAGGACCACACGAGGCTCGGTGTCGTCGTAGTCGTCGCAGATGGCAACCGCCCACGAGACCTGCATGGCATCGTCAGCGCCCTCGGGCATGTCGTCGTCGGTGAAGGGATAATCGTCGATCGAACGGCGCATGTCAGCTCCTGCGTCTCGTACGTTCCGCCGAAGCGGCTGTGAGCACGGATCGGAGGGTCTCGGCGATGAACGAGAGCTCCTCCTCGCCTGCGATCAACGGCGGCGACAACGTGATCACCGGTTCGGCGCGATCGTCGGCGCGGCAGATGAGTCCCGCCTCGTAGAGCCGCGGCGAGATGTAACCACGAAGCAGGCACTCGGATTCCTCAGGCGTGAACGATCCCTTCGTCGCCTCATCGCTGACGAGCTCGATCGCCCGAAAGTAGCCTTCGCCGCGCACGTCGCCGACGAGCGGGATGTCGCGGAGGCCGTCGAGCAGTTTCGTGAACCGGTCCTCGTTGGCGAGAACGTTTCCGCACAGGTCTTCGCGTTCGAGGATGTCGATGTTGGCATTGGCAACCGCGCAGCACACCGGATGGGCTCCGAATGTCTGGCCGTGCAGGAACAGGTTCGGATCTTCGAGGAAGGGCTCGGCGATGCGATCGGAGATCATCACCCCGCCGAGCGGCGCGTAGCCGGAGGTCACGCCCTTGGCGAACGTGATGAGGTCGGGCTGGTAGCCGTAACGATCGGACCCGAACATGTGGCCGAGGCGACCGAATGCGCAGATGACCTCGTCACTGACCAACAGCACTCCGTACCGAGTACAGATCTCGCGGATCCGGTCCCAGTAACCCGGTGGTGGGGCGAAGGCTCCGCCCGTGTTCTGCAGCGGCTCCATGAAGACAGCTGCGACGGACTCCGGCCCTTCCATCTCGATGCGCATCGCCAGATCCTCGGCACAGCGCAGCGTGCACGCGTCCAGGTGCTGGCAGTCGTGACAGCGATATCGATACGGCGTCTGGACCTTGATCGCGCCGGGCATCAACGGCTCGAAGGGAGTCTTGATCGATGGGACACCGGTCAGGCTGAGCGCGCCGATCGACGTTCCGTGATACGCGAGGTACCGAGAGATCACCTTGGTCCGTGACGGCTGACCGATCAGCTTGAAGTACTGCCTGGCGAGCTTGATCGCCGTGTCGATCGCCTCGCCGCCGGAAGGCGTGAGGAAGACCCGGTTGAGATCTCCAGGTGCCAACGCGGCGAGGCGCGCGGCCAACTCGATCGCCGGCTCATGAGCGAATGACCACACGGGGAAGTACCCGAGCGTCGCGGCTTGACGCGACGCTGCTTCGCCGAGCTCGGCACGCCCGTGGCCCGCCTGCACGGTGAACAACCCCGACAGGCCATCGAGGTACCGCCTGCCGTCGTGGTCCCACACGTAGCAACCCTCACCGCGGGTGATGATCGGCACGTCGGTGTCGGCGAAGGCTCCGAGACGGGTGAAGTGCATCCACAGATGGCGGCGGGCGAGGTCGCCGAGATCAGACATCGTCCGGCCAGGCTACGACGCGGGCGCTGGGTCGCTGAGCGCTCCCCCAGCCCACCATCGTTCGAACCGCGGCTTGCTGGCGATCGAGATCGGCTCGGCGAGGTACCCCGACGGCGACCGGACGTAGGTGAACCTGCCGTACCCGTCATCCGGCGCGGCTGCCGCAATCTCCAGGGTCCAGCCCTTGCTCAGCAACGACTCGGTGTCGGTTGCGACATCGTCGGACCAATATCCGAAGTGGTGGGCCCCCGGCGCGTCATGTCCATCCCAGATCGAGCCGGCAGGGCCCTGCAGCAGCTCCAGATGTACGGGCCCCTCGACCGAGTAGGTGAGGGCCAGTTGCAGCACCGTTGCACCTGAGCCCGGCATCCACACCGACATCGGTCGATCCTGGACGGACGCCCACGTGACACCGGCGCACTTGCCGAGCTCGGCCATCGCAGCCTCGATGTCGACGACGCGGATGCCGATGTGAAACAGGCGGGAGTGGTCGAGCATGGCCGCACCATATCCGCGGGCGCATCGCCGGATATGGTGCGACTGATGGACCAACAGCTGCCGATCCTGTACTTCGACCACCCACTTCCCGACGCGTACCGCGAGCTGATCGAGGGTCGCGCAATCGTCGTCGGTCCCGACGACGCCGACCTCGCCATCGCCGACGCGGTGCTGGCCGGCGCGAAACGGGCATGGAACGCAGAGGCGTTCGCGCTGGGACCGGCCATGAAGGTCATCTCGCGGATCGGGATCGGCTACGACAACGTCGATGTCGCCGCTGCCAACGCTGCGGGGGTGATCGTTTGCAACGCGCCCGATGCGCCATCGGTGTCGACCGCCGAGCACACGCTGATGCTGATGCTCGCCACGGTCAAGCAGCTGCCGGCACAGATCGACAGAGCGCGAGAAGGCCTGCCAGGGGCGACCACCGGCACCGCACTCGAGCTCGATGGCTCGGTGCTCGGCCTGGTCGGGTATGGCCGCATTGCTCGGCGGGTCGGGCTCGCCGCAACCGCGATGGGCGTCAGCGTGCTGGCCTACGACCCTTACCTCACCGAGGCTGACGGCTGCGAACTGGTCGATCTCGATCGCGTCTATGCCGAGTCCGACGTCATCTCGCTGCATGCACCCGCTGTCCCCGAAACTCGCCACATGATCAACGCCGCGTCCCTCGTGGCTATGAAGCACGGTGTCTACCTCATCAACTGCGCACGCGGTGGGCTCGTCGACCAAGACGCGTTGCTTGCCGCGCTCGACTCCGGGCAGGTCGCCGGCGCGGGGCTCGATGTCACCGACCCCGAGCCGCTGCCGGTCGGGCATCCGCTGCTGCACCACCCCAACGTCATCGTCACGCCGCATGTCGCCTCCGCCACTGTTGCGGGGAGGCGACGGCTGTATTCGCACGCGATCGACAACGCCCTCAACGTCCTGGCCGGCCGGCCGGCAACGATCGTCGCCGCACCCTTCTGACCAACCAGGATCCGGTGTGAGTCCGGTGTGTCCTTGTGTTCAGGCGGTCAGCCGTGAAGTGACTCACAGCAGATTGGCGGCGCTGGCTGTCCGTCGACTCGCCAACTTTGCTAGAACCGGGCGATGGACACTCTGCGAACTCAATGGAACGAGGGTCGCGACACCCTCGGTGTGTGGCTGGCACTCCCGTCGATCATCAGTGCCGAGACCGCCGCACGAGCCGGGTACGACTACGTGTGCATCGACAACCAGCACGGCGTCAACGACTATCAGCAGACCGTGGCGATGGCTCAGGCCGTGCTGCTGGGCGGCGGGACCCCGATAACGCGTGTGCCGTGGAACGAGCCCGGCATCATCGGCAAGATGCTCGACGCCGGCCTAGAGGGAGTGATCGTTCCGATGGTCAACTCGGTCGCCGAGGCGCAGGCCGTGGTGCGCGCCGGTCGGTACGCACCGATTGGCGCTCGCAGCTTCGGGCCGGTCGTCGCCGGCATGCGCCGTTCGAATCACTACGATTGGTCCGGCGACGGCATCGCCCTGATCCCGATGATCGAGACGGTCGAAGCCATCAGCAACCTCGACGACATCCTGGCCGTGCCGGGCATCGACGCGATCTATGTCGGGCCGGCCGACCTGTCGATCACGCTCGGCCTTCCACCGGGCAACAACGACGGCGAGAGCAAGTTCGACGATGCCTTGGCGACCATCGTCAAGGGTTGCCGCAACGCCGGAGTCGTGCCCGGCATTCATGCCACTGCTGCTCTGGTCGAGCGCCGGCTGGAGCAGGGTTTCCGGATGATCACCGTCACCAGCGACATGCTGGCGATGAAGGGCTCGTTGGTCGCAGACCTGGCCACCGCCCGCGGCGCCCG
>JANPGV010000197.1:0-9299 GCA_031424145.1 Ilumatobacteraceae bacterium | reverse complement strand
GCTTCCGAGCCGTTTGGCCATGACGCCTTCCAACCGGCTCTCGACGGTGGCCGCAACCAGTGCCGCGCCGTCGCCGATACGGTGCGCGGGCACCATCCAATTCGACCCGGCCTCGACCAATCCGGCGACGAGCTCACGACGCTTCTCGTATGGCAACCCGATCGTGTCATGGCCGTTGATCGACAGGACGTCGAAGGCGTAGAAGGCCACCTGTGTGGCGTGCTGCTGCATCAGTTCGAAGCTCGGCCGACCCTCGCTGTCCAGCACCACGAGCTCACCGTCGACGATCGCCGATGTGGCGTTGACCGACAAGGAGAAGTCGGACAGCTCGGGGTACTTCGCGGTGACGTCGATCAGGTTGCTGCTCTGCCAGCGTGTCGCGCCGCCGTCGACAAATGCCAGCGTGCGGTAGCCGTCGTACTTGAGCTCGTAGGCCCAGTTCTCGTCATCATGTGGCAGGGTGCCGATGGCGGCTTTCATCGGTGCGACGGGGTATCGCAGTGTCATCGCCGTGGCAATCTGGCCGAGACCACGCCGTCCGCCTCGAGCCGATCGAGCTCGGCGTCGTCGAGCTCGAGCAGGTCGCCCAGCACTGCACGATTGTCTTCGCCTCGATAACGGGGCTTGCCGCGCAGTCCGACATCGGTGCTCGCGAAATGCCACGGCGAGTTGGGTATCCGAATCGTGCCGCTTCCTCGATCGCTGACGTCGACGACCACGTCGCGCGCCTTCGCCCAGTCCGTGTCGCAAACCTCGCGAAGGGACCGGAGTGTGCCGGTGGCCAGACCGTGCTCGCCCATGGCGGCCTCGATGATCTGCGGCGTGGCGACCTTCGCCGCCCACGCGCGCAGCACATCCACGATCTCTTCGAAGTGGGCCACTCGCGATTGCACGTTGACGAAGCGCGGATCATCGACGAGATCGGTCCTGTCGATGGCCCGCATGTACCTGTCGAACGTGCCGCGTTCTGCGGGGTGGCCGCTGATCATCACCTGCTCGCCATTGGCAGCTGTCAGGACCGGATACGCACCCGGCCCGAAGCTGCGGATCCACTCGGGCTCGACCTCACCGTCCCACAGCTGGTCGTGAGCATGCTCGTTGACGTAGAGCATGGTTTCCGCCATCGACACCTCGACGCGGTCGCCGCGACCCGTGCGCTCGCGGTTGAACAGCGCGGCGAGGATGGCCGACGCGGTTTCGAGCGAGGTGTACACGTCGGCGTGGCTGAACGGGTCGTTGGCATATTGACCGCCGCGCGCATCGCCTTGCGCCTTGGTGATACCGGTCTCCGCACCGACAACGGGGGCATAGGCGCGACGCCTCGACCACGGACCAGTCGAGCCGTAGCCGTTGATCGACGCATAGATGACCCGGGGGCTGTGCGCAGCGACCGCGTCGTATCCCAGTCCAATCCGGTCCATCACGCCCGGTCGGAAGTTCTCCACGATGACGTCGCACTGGGCAGCGAGGCGCAGCAGCAGATCGACTGCCTCGGGCTTGCGGATATCGAGGCTGATGTTTCGCTTGCCGACGTTCTGTTGCACGAAATACGTGGCGAGACCGTTGACGCGCGGATTGGTCATCCGGGTGATGTCGCCCTCGGGCGGCTCGACCTTGATGACCTCGGCGCCGAGGTCGCACAGCATGCGTGTGGCGTGCGGTCCGCTGAGCACACGCGTGAAGTCGAGCACACGGATGCCGTCGAGCGGACGATTGGTCATGTGGCAAGGGTAATTGCCGCGATCACTAGCCTCGCATCGTGCATGACGACCTCAAGCTTGTGGAAGCTCGCATCGAACGCGAGTTGTACGAGCGGGTGCTGCCGGCCGTGTACAGCGCCGCGATCCCGTTGACTGTGGCGGCGTGGGATGCCCCGGGCGAACCGGTGTCGTTCGACGAGGCGATGCTCGGCGAGTACCGGCCGTTCGCGATCGGTGATCATTGGAGCAGGCCGTGGGGCACGACGTGGTTCCGTTTCACGGTCGATGTCCCGCCCACGATGGTCGGCCCAAATCTCGAAGCGGTCATCGATCTGGGATTTCATCAGGACGCCGCAGGGTTTCAATCCGAGGGCCTGGTGTGGATGGACGGCAGTCCGCTTCAGGGGATCCATCCCCGACGAACCGGCGTTCCCCTGCCCGAGGTCGGCCAGGGCTCGCTGCAGTTCTTCGTCGAGGCGGCGTCGAACCCGGCGTTCCCGGGCTACAGGCCGTCACGGCTCGGCTCGCTCGCTACGGCAGGTAACAAGGCGCTGTACCGCTTGCGGAAGGCGGGCTTGGCGCTGCGCGACGACACCGTGTTCGGGCTACTCGTCGATGCCGACGTGCTGTTGGGGTTGGCGCGGGCTCTCCCACTCGACGAACCCCGACGAATCCGCGTGCTGCGCGCGTTGGAGACTGCCTTCAACGTTCTCGATCTCGAAGCCGTCGCCATCACCGCAGGTGCCGCGCGACGACTGCTGCGGCCGGCGCTCGGTCTCACGGCGCGCGCCGGCGGGCATCGAGTCGTCGCCGTCGGTCATGCGCACATCGATTCAGCGTGGCTGTGGCCGATTCGTGAGACGCAACGAAAGTGCGCGCGCACGTTCGCGTCCGCCGTTCGGCTGATGGACGACTATCCCGACTACCACTTCACGTGCTCGCAGGCTGTGCAGTACGACTGGATCGAACGCAGTCATCCGACGCTGTTCGATGCGATCCGCGCCAAGATCAGCGCCGGGCAATGGCACCCTGTCGGCGGCATGTGGGTCGAGCCCGACATGAACCTGCCGAGCGGCGAGAGCATCGTGCGCCAACTGGTGTACGGGCAGCGCTACTTCGAATCGCGCTTCGGTCTGCGCAGCACGGTGATCTGGATACCCGACGTGTTCGGCTACCCAGCCACGTTGCCGCAGATCTTTCGACAGGGCGGGTGCTCGCGGTTCGTCACTCAGAAGCTCAGCTGGAACAAACAGAACGTCTTCCCGCACTCGACGTTCTGGTGGGAGGGGCTCGACGGATCGCGGATCCTCACACACTTCCCACCGGTCGACACGTACAACGCCGAGATCACTCCGGCCGAAGTCGTCCACGCGGAACGCAACTTCAAAGATCATGGGTGGAGCTCGTGGTCGTTGATGCCGTTCGGTCACGGAAACGGCGGAGGTGGGCCGACGCGCGAGATGATGGAACGCGCCAGGCGCATGGCCGACGTCGACGGCGTTTCGCGAATCTCGGTCGGCACCCCCGAAGAGTTCTTCGCTCACGTCGAAGCCGAGGCGACAACAGGAGCACCCGTTCCGGTGTGGACGGGTGAGCTGTACTTCGAGATGCACCGAGGGACGTTGACGTCGCAATCCGCGACGAAGGTCGGGAACAGGCTGTGCGAGAGGCTGCTTCGCGAGGCCGAGTTGTGGTGGGTTGCTGCCGGTGGCGCATCGCCAGACCTCGCCGCCGAGATCCAAGATCTGTGGAAGGACGTGCTGCTACAGCAGTTCCACGACATCATCCCCGGCTCATCGATCGCCTGGGTCGCTGCTGATGCCGAAGCCGCGCACACCCGAGTCGCCGCTCGCCTCGAAGAGATCATCTCCGATGCAATGACTTTGATCGCTCCGGCCGGCGTATCGGTAGCCAACGCAGCGACACACGATCGACGCGAGGTCCTCGTCGTCGACGGGGAACCATCGATGGTCGAGGTCCCCGGTTGCGGAATCTCGCCATTCACATCGATGCCCGTCGAGCGCGGCGTCGTGGTCACCGACCACTCGATGAACAACGGGCTCATCGCGGTGTCCTGGAACCTCGACGGCGAGATCACTTCGATCATCGATGTCGTGCGCAGTCGTCAGCTGTTGCCTGAGGGTGGACGGATCACGCTCGAGCTGGCCCCGGATCATCCGGTCGTCTATGACGCATGGGACGTCGAGTCATGGACGCGTTCGCTCGGTTCGTCGATCACCTCGACCGTGTCGGTCGAGCTCGTCGCCAATCACCACCTGCTCGCTGAATTGGTGGTGCGGCGCGAGTTCGGACGATCGACACTGATCCAGACCTACAGGATGCGCGCCTGCTCGCCACGGCTCGACATCACCTTCGACATCGACTGGCACGAGGACGAAAAACTCCTGTCGCTGTCGGTACCGATCGACGTGAACGCCCGGGAGGCCGTCTGCGACATCCAGTTCGGCCACGTGAGGCGCCCGACCCACGTCAGCAGCTCGTGGGACGCCGCGAAGTACGAGGTGTGCGCTCACCGGTTCGTCGACATCAGCGAGCCCTCCTTCGGGGTGGCGGTGCTCAACGACGGCCGCTACGGCCACGGTGTGCAGGGCGGTGGCGTCAGCGTTTCGCTGCTGCGCGCCGCGAAGTATCCGGATCCCGACGCTGATCACGGACGACACCAAGTGACCATCAGCGTGCTGCCGCACGGGCCCGGGCTGTACGACGTATTGCACGAGGCCGAGGCGCTGAACATGCCGCTTCAGATCGTCACTGGCCAGGCCACCTCGGCTGCAGGACCGGTCGTCAGCGTCGATCATCGTGGCGTGCAGATCAGCAGCGTGAAGCACGCGGACGATGGTTCGGCTGACCTGATCGTGCGGCTCCACGAGGCGTGCGGCGACCGCTCCCTCGTAACCCTGCGAACACCCGCGCCATGTCGTGGTGCGCTTCGCTGCAACCTCCTGGAAGAGCCGACATCCGCGATCGAGTGCAGCGACGGAATCGTGTCGCTGACGCTGCGACCGTTCGAGCTCGTCACCCTGCGGCTTACTCAGGGGATACACGAGACGCGCCCCGCTTAGGCGAAGGCGCCCTGTCACACGCCCAGGTGGTTGAGGGCCATCGCGGCGTACATCGCGGTGCCGGTGACCATCGCGTCCTCGTCGAACACGACGCGGTTGGAGTGGTTCGGTGCTGCCGACGCAAGACTCCGGTCGGTGTGCGTGCCGCCGAGGAAGACCATCGCTCCGGGAATCTGCTCCAGCACGTAGCTGAAGTCCTCTGCACCCATGATCGGGTTCGGCAGGCGCAGGACCTTGTCGGCGCCGACGAGGTCGCCGGCCAGGCCGAGCACCGCATCGGCTTGGGCCTTGTCGTTGATCGTGACCGGGTAACCATCGACCAGCTCTACGGAGACCTCGGCGTCATGGGCAGCGGCGATGCCCTCGGCCACGCGGCGAATACCGTCGTGCACCCGACGGCGTGTGTTTTCGCTGACCGTACGGATGGTGCCTGCGATCTCCGCCGTCTCGGGAATGATGTTGTTGACCGTGCCCGCGACGATCTTGCCGACCGTCACGACGGCCGGGTCGAAGACGTCGATGCGCCGGGTGATCATGGTCTGCAACGCCTGGACGATCTCACACGCGATCGGGATGGGATCGAGAGCTCGGTACGGCTCGCTCGCATGGCCGCCGCGTCCTTTGACAGTGATGAACAACGTGTCGGCAGCGGCCATGATCGAACCTCCGCGGCTGCTCAACCAACCTGTCGGCAACGACGACGTGATGTGCAGCGCGAACGCGCCTGTGACGGGTGAGTCGGAACCATCAGCGCGTGGGGGAAGTTCGAGCAAGCCTTCTTCGAGCATGAATCTGGCACCGTGGTTGCCCTCCTCGCCCGGCTGGAACATGAACAGAACTCGGCCGGCGATGTCGGCCCGCTCGGCACTCAACAGCTTCGCCGCGCCTACCAACATCGAGGTATGAGTGTCGTGTCCGCACGCGTGCATGGTTCCTTCGCTGCGCGACACGAAATCGAGACCCGTGTCCTCGGTCAGAGGCAGCGCATCCATGTCGCCGCGCAGGAGGACGGTCGGACCGGGTTTTCCGCCGTCGAGCAACGCCGCGATCCCACTGGTGGTTTCGTGAAGGGTGACATCGACAGGGAGTCCGTCGAGCGCCTCCAAGACGTTCTCGCGGGTGATCGGCAAGTCGTTGCCGATCTCCGGCCATTCGTGGAGGGTGCGGCGCAGGGCGATCATCTCGGGCAGCAGGTCGTGGGCGGCGTCGCGCAGCGTGTCGAGTTCCATCGCCGAATGGTAGACCTGGCTCGATGACCGACGAACTGGTCGAGATCGTCGATGACGCGGGCAACGTCGTTGCCACCGTGACCCGCGCCGAGATGCGCGCCAAGCGCCTGCAGCATCGCTCGGTCGGCGTTGCGGTGATGTCGACCGACGGTCGCCTCTTGGTCCATCGTCGCAGCCCGGAAAAGGACATCTGGCCAGGGTGTTGGGACATCGCTGCCGGCGGAGTCGTCGCCGCGGGAGAGACCTTCGAGGTTGCGGCGCGGCGCGAGCTCGCCGAAGAGCTCGGTGTCTTCGATGCCGAACTCGAATACCTCGGCGAGGGCCGGTACAGCGATGGGAATGTGGCTGAGGTCGGCCGCTGTTACCGGGTCGTGGACGACGGACCGTTCACGTTCGACGACGGCGAGGTGGTCGAGGTGCGCTGGGTCTCCCTGGCCGAGCTCGATGCGATGCGCACCGACCACGACTTCGTCCCCGACAGCATCGCCCTGCTGCTGCCCCTCCTCACCCGTTGAGGCCTCCGAGCCGACCCTTCCGCTTTTCGGCGTCCGGTGTGCCTCTCTGTGGTGAGCAACTCTGCTCTCGAGGAGGAATCATGACCATGTACGGGGCCAATCCTGAACAGTTGAACGGCCTCGGCCGGTCGATGAAGCAACAGAAAGTGGCGATCGACGGGGTGATCGGTGGGGTCAGCTCGGCGCTGGCCGGCACCGTGTGGGAGGGCCCGGCGCGCCAGCAGTTCGAGAGCGACTGGAACACGACGTTCAAGAGTGCGCTCAATCGACTCACCGAGGCGTTCGAGGTGGCCGGAACCGACTGCATCAACCGCAGTTCGGATCTGCAGCGGGTGATGGGCATGCGCTGACCCTCACAGCCCGCCGGCCCGGCCTCCCTACCTGTCCCCGGGCCGGCGCCGCTGCGTCGTTCGCTACAGTGCATCCGCGTGCTGCTGCTCGAGTTCACCATCGAACCGTTCGTCGAGGGCGAACCAGGTCCGCACGTCATCTCCGCCGTCACGGCCGCCCAGGCACTCGGCTTCGAAATCGACTTCGGGCCGTTCGGATCCAGCTGCAGCGTGCCGGCGGCAGACGCCGGCGAGGTCGTCAAAGCTGTCGTTGAGGCAGCATTCGCAAACGGCGCGACGCACATCAGCCTGCATGCCGAGCGCCTCACGGAGATTTCATGAGTGGGCTGCCCCGCCATCCGTTTGTGTTGGCGGTCAAACCTGTGGTCGAGGCCCTGGGAGCGACGCTCGTGCCCGCGGACGAGCGCGAGCCGGGCGACATGCCATTGAAGTGGGAGGGCTCGATCATTGCGGCGGTGCGCATGGCCCCCCTGCATGGCGCGCTCGACCGTTTGATCGATGCCGTCGAGCGCGAGTTCGGGGCGTCATTGCCCTCATTGGCACGCGAAGACAAGCAACGTGCCATCAGATTGCTCGACGAGCGGGGCGCCTTCACACTTCGGCGAGCGGTCGAAGACGTTGCCGACGCGATGGGGGTCAGCCGCATCACTGTCTACAACTACCTCAACGCCCTGCACCGATGACCCGGACCATCGCGTTCCAGCTTCGCTCGTGAGCGAGTTCGATGTCATCGGTTTCGACGCCGACGACACCCTGTGGCACAGCGAGGACGGCTTTCGCGCCAACGAAGAACGGTTCGTCGAACTGCTCGCGCCGTACGCGCCCGAGGGTGTCGAGGTCAAGGCCGCACTGACCGCCACGGAGCGCAAGAACCTCGGCGCCTTCGGGTACGGCGTCAAGTCGTTCGGTCTGTCGATGGTCGAAGCCGCCGTGACGATCAGTGGCGGTCGTGTTCCCTCGACGGTGGTGGCCGAAATGGTCGAGATGGTCAGGACACAGTTGGAGGAGCCGGTGCGCCTGCTCGAACACGTTCCCGAAGTCCTCGCCGAAGTCGGTGCGGGGCGCCGGCTGATCCTCATCACGAAGGGCGATCTCATCCATCAGACGCACAAGGTCACGACGAGCGGATTGGCGCATCACTTCGAACACGTCGAGATCGTGTTGGAGAAAGATCCCGAAACGTACGCCGCTGTGCTGTCGCGGTTGAACATCGATCCGACCAGGTTCTGCATGGTCGGCAACAGCGTTCGCAGCGACATCCTGCCCGTGCTGGCTCTCGGCGGGCACGGGGTGCACGTGCCCTACCCCATTCTCTGGGATCTCGAGCAGGTCGACCACGACCAGCACTTCGTTGAACTGGCTTCGCTGGCCGACCTACCTGCGTGGCTCGAGGGTCGCTGAGCCGTCAGCGCTCAACCGCTACAGGTTGCAGTCACGGGGTCGGCGAACACGTCCGTGATCGTGCAATGCGAGTCCCAAGCCTTGCCGGCAGCGACGAGGTCAGCGGCTGCCTTCGTGTTGATCCTGTTGAAGGCCTCCAGGTCGTTGTTGAGGCAGGCATCTGCCTCGTCTTGGAGGTCCTTGATGACCCGTTCGAACGGCACCTTGACCACAGCCGGCCAACCCGCATCGGCGCCTCTGAACTGAGACAGAGCGACATCGGCCGAGCAGACCGTCGCTCCACCGTTCTCGAGGCCAGTTCCCAGGTCTGCCAGGTCCGGGTTGAAGAAGGACCCGCTGGTGATGGCAATGGCAACCGGACCGCTGATCTGGAACGTCTTCTTGTCGCTTCCGCTGTTGGCCGCCACGACGGAGACGATGACGACCGCGACCACGACGAGGATCCACAGGAGTGGGCGACGAAGCAATCTCTTGCGTGCCGGCGCCTCCGACGATGGCGCGACCGCCGGTGACACCGGCGATGCCTGAGGCGTGGGTGCGGCCTGCTCGGTGGTCGGGGTCGGCGGTGCGGAGAATGGTGATTCGACGGCGACGACCCCGGCATCGGAGACGTGAGCGGTCCAGACGCTGCCGTCCCAATAGCGCAACTCGTGCGCGCCAGTTGGATCCGTGTACCAGTTCGGTGTGTTCTCCATGTTCGGTCCCCAATTTGATGTTCGAAGGTCCGACAAGTCTGCCGCCACGGAGCCGCTATAGGCGAACGAGACATCGGTTACCGGTGATCGGGTCCGACGAGTTCATCACCGTCCTCAATCAAGTCGGTCGATCCATCCCTTCCGAATCGTCCGTGACGAAACTCCCGGCGATCGTCGAGACGATCTGGGCGCCACGCTCGTCTCCTCTGCCACGTCCCCGCCGGAGGCTGGCGCCCAGACCGTCCGAAGATCGCCGGGAGTTTCGTCACGGACGATTCGGAAGGGATGGATCGACCGACTTGATTGAGGACGGTGATGAACTCGTC
>JANPGV010000196.1:0-20912 GCA_031424145.1 Ilumatobacteraceae bacterium | reverse complement strand
GAACTCAAGCGACAGCGAGGCACGCCTCGAGCAACGGACGGTAGTGATCGAAGGGATGCGTGACCTCACCGGCCACCTTTCCGATATCGTCCCACCGGCGCACCCGCACCGCATCGGCGGCGTGGGGGAGCGCGGCGAACGCCTCGGCATCAGCGGTCGAGAACGGGCCACCTTGGAGCATCAGGCTGTGGACGGAGGCCGGAGAAAGCATCTCCGTATACGCAGGCGTTGTCGCACAGAGGTATCGCTTGGCGGCAACGTGCAACCTGACCGGCTCCACCACGTTTGCTCCGAACGCACGAGACAGCCATCGTGCCCCGGCCTCCTCGTGAACGGTATCGATGCCGAAGTCGGCGGAGTTGTCCGCCATCTCATGAACGAGGTGACCGACATCGTGGAGCAGTGCTGCGACAACGAGCGCTGACGGGGCACCTTCGTTCTCTGCGGCGTGGGCGGTCTGCAACATGTGCTCAGCGATCGATACGCGCTCGCCGAGGTACGCCTGACTCCCGCGCTCGAGGAAGATGGCGGCGATCTCGTCGACGGTGGAGCTCACGCCGGTCCCTGGCGTTGCAACACTGAGATCGTCGAGTGCAGGGCGTCGATATCGGCGTAGCAACCCTGCAGGTGACGCGACCCCGAGGCCGCCTCGAATGCGGACCGACCATGGAGAACGCGACGGTTGTCGACGATGAAAAGGTCACCGGGATCGAGGCGGAAGCGAATCTGAAACTTGGGATCGGCAAGGAGCCGGGCGAACAGCAGGTATGCGTCGTACCAAACGGCGAGCTCCGCGGATGGCATCGACGGTTGCTGCATAGATCGCGGATTGAACCGCACGCCGCAGACCATCTCATCGCCGTCGAGCTCGACCAGCGGCGCGTGAGCGCTCAGGTCGGTGGTGTCGTCCCGATACGCGAAGGTGATGTCCCGTCGAACGAGCAGATCGAAACCGGTCGGGTTCAACTCGCGGACCTCGTTGGCCACCCGCCATCCGTCAACGAGCATGTTGTCACCGCCTGCGGCTGTGGACTCGAGGCAGTGGAGTAACTGCATCGTCGGAACAGGGTCGCGATACGGATTGTCGGTGTGCGCTGCCAAGCCGAGCGACGTGTTGGCAAGGTTGCTGGGATCGACCACCGAACGCACGTCGAACCATCGGCCGTAGTTCGTCTCCCGAACATGACCGAACAGCTCGGCGACACGTGTGACCTCGCCGTCAATGGTCGGCACATCGTGGAGCAGGCCGCAGCCCATCGCCTGCACCCCTTCCAACCAGCGCAGCAGAGCGTCGCGTCCGGCGAAGTCGTTGGAGATGATCGTCGGGTGTCGTGCGATGGGTAGACCGCGCTCGGCCCCGCCCTCCCACAGCGTTGCTGTTCGTCGCCCACCAATTGGGGCGAAGAGATCGCTGATGGCATACGCGCTCGCGTGCTGCTCCGGCATCCATGTAATGCGGATGGTGTCGCCGTCGACTCGGATAGCGGCGCCTTCTAAGTCACCGGGGATGGTGGCCGGGTCGAGAAGACGTTGTCCGCTGGGGTGCCGGCAGGCTGCGCATCCGCATTGATCGCGTAGTGCGATGAGGGGAACGTCGATCTCTCGTCCATGGTCCAGCGAAAGCCGCAGCATGCCGTCCACAATGACGACACCGACTCGCCCGATTGGTGGTGCCGCGGAGACATCCATCACTGGCTCGTATCGATCACGCAGAAGCGGTTTTCCTCCGTGTCTGCAAGTACCACGAAGTCGGGATGTTCGGGGTAGCGATCCCAGTCGACCCGCGTCGCACCGAGTGAAACGAGGCGTTCCACCTCAGCAGCTTGATCCGCCGCATCGCCCGCATAGAGATCCAGATGGATCCGGGGGTATGGCTGAACCGGGGTCTCGCTGACGTCCAGCGCCAGATGTGTACCTTGCCCGGTCGTCGGCACGAGGATCATGAAGTCGTCGTCGGGCGTGATCTCCCGCTTGGGGACGTAGTTCAGGGCCTGCGTCCAGAAAGCCACCGCTCTGTGCAGATCGTGGACACCGATCACGACCGTCCCGACACTCAGCATGGCGACAGTCTTGCAGCCCTCACCTCTTGTTGATGCGGTGACCCCAAGTCTGCGGCAATGCCGAGGCGATCACGGGGATCACGAGACGGCTCGATGCCCTCGTCCTTGGTTTGGCGGCGTTGGCCGATGGGTACTCAGACCAACGGTGCCAGCCGTAGTCGCGACTGCACTTTCGCGTGGAGGTTTCGATGACCGATCCGGTGGGTGAGGACACGTTCAGGGTGTTGCCTCCCAAGCCCTATGAGTCGCTGGCCGAGTACGTCGCTGCTGGCGGCGGCAAAGGCCTCACCGCCGCGAAGGCAGTCGAACCAGAGACGATCATCGAGGAGCTGGCAGCGTCGGGTCTACGTGGTCGTGGCGGAGCCGGTTTTCCGACGGGCCAGAAGTGGCGCACGATCAAATCGTTCGCATCGCCATTGCTGCGCACCTCTGTCGTCGTCAATGCGGCAGAGGGCGAGCCGGGGACGTTCAAGGACCGCACGATCATCCGATCGAATCCCTATGCAGTCATCGAAGGAGCGCTGATCGCCGCCAGGGCGATGGATGCGCTTTCCGTCACCATCGCGACGAAGCAGTCCTTCACTGACGAGGTTGTCCGCCTGCGCGCAGCCATCGCGGAAGTCGAAGCCGCCGGTTGGCTCGGTGAGGTCGAGATCGGAATCGTCGAAGGACCATCGGAGTACCTGTACGGCGAAGAGACGGCGTTGCTCGAAGTGATCGATGGTCGGCCTCCGTTCCCGCGCATCGCTCCGCCGTACCGGCGCGGCGTCGTCGAAGTCGTGGAGTCCGAGGGCGACGCCGAGTCCGGTAGCGGACTGTCGGCAGGCGTCCAGATGGCCGGAACGGAAGACGACAGCGCGGCACCACCGGTGCTCGTCAACAACGTCGAGACGATGGCCAACGTGCCTGCGATCATCGCCAGGGGCGCGAAATGGTTCAGGACTGTCGGCACCGCGAAATCGCCCGGCACGATCGTGTGCACCTTCACCGGCGACGTGACCCACCCCGGCGTAGTCGAGCTACCCATGGGCACACCGCTGCGAGTAGCGATCGATACCGGTGCTGGTGGCGTGTTGCGTGGATCGAGCGTCGGCACGGTCCTCGTCGGCGTCTCCAGCGCCGTGCTGACGGCCGACCTGCTCGACACGGAGTTGAGCTATGAAGCGATGTCGGCGATCGGCAGTGGGCTCGGATCCGCGGGCTTCATCGTGCTGGCCGACAACACCGACCCGGTCAGCATCGCCGCCGGCGTCTCACGATTCCTCGCCATCGAGTCGTGTGGCCAGTGCACGCCTTGCAAGCAGGATGGCGAAGAGATCGCCAGGCTGTTGGCGGTCGCTGCCGCAGGCGAAGCCACTCCAGACGACCTGGCGACGATCAAGGATCGCCTCGCGACAGTCGCGGACGGCGCACGATGCAGCCTGGCGTCGCAACAACCGGCGGTCGTCGGGAGTCTCTTGAACACCTTTGCTCAGGACGTCTCCGCCAGGTTCGAGCCCGGTGCGACGCCGGTCGAAGTACATCTCGTCGCCGCCTTGCTGGACATCGCTGAACAGGGTGCGGTGGTCGACAGCTCGTTCGCCGACAAGCAGCCCGACTGGACATATGACGAGGTCGACAGCGGAAAGACACCGGTCGAACGCTTCACCGATCATCGCTCCGAGGAGACGTTCGAAGAGGCATCGCAGGCCTGACAGGTCGGTCAACGACCACAGGCGACGGATAGGATCACGCTCCGTGCCGAACCCGTCCCGCGCCCAACTCTGGGGATGGGGCCGCACCAACCCAACGGTTGCCGAAGAGGTGACCGTAACCGCCGGCGGCGTAGCGGCAGCGTTGAAGGAGGCCGGCCCGCGCGGCGCACTCGCCAGAGGCCTGGGCCGCAGCTATGGCGATGCAGCACAGAACGGTGGCGGTCTGGTTCTTCGCCTCGCGGCGGGCGCAGGCGACGTGGTTCTCGACGCGGCGACGGGACGGGCCACGGTGGGCGCCGGTGTCAGCGTCGATCAACTCCTCCGAGTCATCGTGCCGCGCGGCTTCTTCGTACCCGTCACGCCCGGCACGCGGTTCGTGACCATCGGTGGGGCGATCGCCAGCGACATCCATGGCAAGAACCACCACGTCGACGGGTCCATCGCCAACTACATCGACTCGATCACGATGATGCTGGCCGATGGTTCGACAACCCTCGTCGGCCCACGCGACAACCCGGCGCTGTTCTGGGCGACCACGGGCGGAATGGGTCTGACCGGGATCATGCTCGATGCCACCATTCGCCTCCTTCCGATCGAGACCAGCCGAATGCGAGTCGACACGTCGCGCGTTCCCGACCTCGACACGTTGCTGGCGACGATGAGCAGCGGCGACGACGACGTGCGATACAGCGTGGCTTGGATCGATCTCGTCGCCAAGGGCCGGCACCTCGGTCGGAGCGTGTTGAGCCGAGGTGACCATGCGCGCCTCGGCGACCTCGACGCGCGGCAAGCCGTCGATCCATTCGCCTATGGGCCGCACCAGATCGTCGCGGTCCCGCCGATCGTGCCATCGGTCGGGGTTCTAAACCACGCGTCGATCGCTGCATTCAACGAGGTCTGGTACCGCAAGGCTCCGAAGTTGCGCACCGGAGAGATCCAGGGGATCGGCACCTTCTTTCATCCGCTCGATTTCGTCGGATCGTGGAACCGTCTGTACGGCAAACGCGGCATGCTCCAATATCAGTTCGTCGTTCCGTTCGGTCAGGAGCACGCCATGCGCACGGTCGTCGAGAGACTCTCGGCCAGTGGAGCGCCGAGTTTCCTCGCGGTGCTGAAGCGTTTCGGCGAAGCCAACCCGGGCCCGCTGAGCTTCCCACGGGCCGGTTGGACGCTTGCGCTCGATCTGCCGGGTGCTTCACGCGGCCTTGGTGATCTCCTGCACGGCCTCGACCGGGTCGTGCTCGACGCCGGGGGTCGCCACTACTTCGCCAAGGACTCGCACATGACGCCAGACGCGGTGCGGCGCAGCTACCCCCGACTCGACGAGTGGAAGGCAATCCGCGACGAGGTCGACCCTCACCGAGTTTGGCAGAGCGACCTCGGCCGCCGCCTCGGACTGATCTGACGCGACACGTCATTCGTCGACACACTGGAGCCCCATGGAAAACGCACTCGGCCAACCCCAGACCATCGTCCTGTTCGGTGGTACCAGCGAGATCGGCCTGGCGATCGTGCGCAAGTTGCTGAACCCGACGACGAGGACTGCGGTGTTGGCGTGCCGGGACACTGAGAAAGGCGAACGCGCTGCCGCCGGTCTGCGGCACGACTCGCTGACCGTCGACGTTGTCGAGTTCGACGCCAAAGCGACCGAAACACACGCGGATCTCGCTCGCACGCTCTCCGAGAAGTACGGCGACATCGATGTGGCGATCATGGCGTTCGCGCTGCTCGGCGTCGGCGAAGTGACCTCCGTCGACCCCGCTGCTGCGGTGGAGATCGCTCAGGTGAACTTCACCGGGATCGTGTCGAGCACCATCACGATCGCGAATCAGATGCGCCTGCAGGGCCACGGGTCGATCGTCATGCTCAGCAGCGTCGCCGGCGAACGTGTTCGTCGCGCCAACCCTGTCTACGGCGGCACGAAGGCGGGTGTCGATGGCTTCGCCCAGGGCCTCGGTGACGCCCTTGCGGCTGATGGGGTGCACATGTTGATCGTCCGGCCGGGGTTCGTCATCTCGCAGATGACGACAGGATTGAAACCCGCACCGTTCGCCACCACCCCGGAGAAGGTTGCCGACGCGACGGTGAAGGCATTGACGGCCAAGCGCCGCACCGTGTGGGTTCCGGGGACGCTTCGCTATGTGTTCTCCGTGCTCCGTCATCTGCCCGGTCCAGTGTGGAGACGGCTCCCCCTTGGTTGATGCGGTCCCCACCATTCAGCAGCTGGCCGACGAGATGATCGATCGCCACGTGCGCCGCGTTCATGTGCTGGCGTGGCGCGACCTCGACGATCCCGATGCCGGTGGGTCGGAAGTGCATGCCGATGAGTTCATGCGGCGGTGGGCGGCAACAGGGCTCGACATCACCCACCGGACGTCGGCCGCGGCCGGCCAGCCATCGGTCGCGACGCGCAACGGCTACCGGGTGATCCGACGCGGCAGCAGGTACTCCGTCTTCCCGCGTGCTGTCGGCAGCGAATGGGTAGGGCGGATGGGGCCATACGACGCCCTCGTGGAGGTTTGGAACGGAGTGCCGTGGATGAGCCCGTTGTGGTGCCGGCGGCCGCACATAACCTTCCTCCACCACGTGCACGGACCGATGTGGGACCAGTTGCTCCCAAAGCCGCTGGCCGGTGTCGGCCGTGCGCTCGAAGCCCGGTTCGCACCGCCCTTCTACCGCAACACGCTGACGCTGACGCCGTCGGAGGCGACACGCGAGGACCTTCTCGGTCTCGGGTTCCGAAGTGATCGTGTCGTCGCCGTGAACAACGGCGTCGACCGGATGTTTCAGCCAGGCGGCGAACGCAGCCCTGTGCCCCTGGTGCTGTCGGTCGGTCGGCTCGCGCCGGTGAAGCGACAACAAGAGTTGATCGAGGCAGCGGTGATCGCTCGGCGGCGCGTGCCCGACCTTCGGTTGTCGATCGTGGGTATCGGCCCTTTGCGGCCGGCGCTCGAGGCGCGGGTTGCAGCACACGGTGCCGGCGAGTGGATCACGTTCGCGGGGAAGTTGTCGCACGCCGAGCTCGTAGCCCAGTACCAGCGCGCTTGGCTGGTCAGCAGTGCATCGCTTGCCGAAGGTTGGGGCCTGACGGTCACAGAGGCCGCGGCGTGCGGTACTCCTGCTGTCGCAACTGATGTCAGTGGCCATCGCAGCAGCGTCATCGACGGGGTCACCGGAGTGCTGACCCCCCTCGACCGTCTCGGCGACAGGTTGGCCGACGTCCTCACCGACAATCCACGACGCAACGCACTCGCCGCGGCCGCACTGGCGCGGGCTCGGACATTGACCTGGGATGCCTCCGCCCGCGGGATCCTTGCCGCGTTACGCACACAGGTCAGTTGACGTTCGAAGCGCGGCTAACCCGGCAGCAGTTTGGTAGCTACCTTCAGCAGCCGCAGCGCACCCTGCTTGGCGATCGTGCGGTGCTGCGAACGTCCGAGACCGGCGGCGTCGCCACGATTGCCCAGGAACCAGTCGTAACTGTCGGCGAGCATCTCCTCGTTCGACCACTTCGGCTGCCACCCCAATGCGTCGCGGACGTGGCCGATGTCGAACCACAGCGACTTCGAGTACATCAGCCAGTGATACGGGGCGAACGGTGCGAGACGAGCGGTGGCCGCGGCCTTCATCATCGCCGCGGCCGGCCGGACGGGAAGCGATCTGACGTGCGACCCAGTGCCGGCGTGAATGCACAATGACTCCAACGACTCGCGCATCGTGCCGAACCGGTCGGTGCCCGCGTTGAACACTGCAGCGCCAGGAGCGTTGGCGGCGAGCATGCAGACGTCTGCGAGATCGTCGGCGTGAATGAACTGATAGCGATTGTCGCCGTTTCCAAGCACGAAGACGTCGGCGCCGTCGGCGACCCATTCGAACAGGATCCCGAAGATGCCGAGGCGGCCGTGACCGAGGATGGTGCGCGGCCGGATGATGGTCACATCCAGTCCCATCGACGCCGCCTCGAGGCACGCCCATTCGGCAGCCAGCTTGGCGTGACCATAGGCCTCGACCGGGAAGGGCACTGTCGAAGGCAGGACCGGATTCGATGCCGGAACGCCGAACACCGCGCTCGACGAGATGTGCACGACCTTGCGCACCCCGAGGTTTGCCGCGTGGTGCAGCAGCATTGCCGTGCCATCCACGTTGACCGATCGCAGCAACTGCTCATCTCTTGCCAGCGGCACCTGGGCAACGCTGTTGAAGACGACATCGCAACCTTCAACAGCTCGTCCAACGGTCGTGTCATCGCGAACGTCCCCGATCACCATTTCGACGTCAGCTGGCCGATCATCGGCGTCGTGGAGGTCGAGCACTCGGACGTGATGACCGGCGGCCGCGAGGCGCTGCACGAGCAGCGATCCGAAGTATCCGCTGCCGCCTGTGACCAGGGTGGCCGCTCTTGCTTGATTGCTCACAGCTCGTGCCCCTGCTCGAGGCACCATCGAATGCTGCTCCGCATTCCCTCATACAACTCGACGCGTGGCTCGTAGCCGAGCTCGCGGCGAGTCACCGAGATGTCGCAGGCGATCGTGTGGTTCATCTCACCGAGCACGTGCAGTTGCTGCTGGTACCGCCCAAGACGTTGAACGATACGGTCGCCCAGCTCGGCAACGCGGCCGGCGACCGCGGGCAAGCGGGTGGACGGTGCCTTCACGTCGAAACCCTCGTCCGTCAGCGCGCGGCCGACAGTCGCGACGATCTCGTTGACGGTGTAGGCATGATCATCGGCGACCCAATATCCCTTCCCTCGCGCTGCGCACGTCAACTCGGCAGCGATCACACCGTCGACGAGGTTCTCGATGTACACCATCGACCGTCGCTGCATCCCATCGCCGACGACCGGAAACTTGCCGGCGCGTACCAATCGGAAGAACGTCGTCTGCCGCGGTGGTTGAAACGGTCCGTAGAACCACGGTGGCCGAACGATGACCGCGTCGAGGCCTTGCTCGATCACCTCGAACACTGCCAACTCACCCTCCATCTTGGAACGGCCGTAGCCGTAGTACGGGTTGTACGGCTCGTTTGCCCGGAACGTGTCGTTCGGTTGCGGGTTGGTCCCGAACGGGCTGTTGGACGAGACGTGCACCAGGCGGCGCACGCCATGATCGAGCGCGGCCTCGGCGAGGTTTCTCGTACCGTTGGCGTTGATCTCGAAGAACTCTCTGGTCGTGCGCGGATGGATGATCCCGGCGGTGTGGATCAGGTCGGCCTGTTTTCCGGTGCCGTGCAGGAGGCGGGGGAGCGCGTCGGGCTTGGCGATGTCGCCGATCACGATCTCGACGGCGCCGAGCGACTCCAGCTCGTGGCCCTCGGCCGTGGTGCGAGCGAGCAGTCTCAGTCGTCGGCGCGCTGGGTCGGCCAGGAGGCGCGCCACCAGGGCGCGTCCCAACCATCCTGTCGCTCCGGTGATCACGGTGATCTCAGGAGGGTCGCGGCGCTCAACCATGCGCGCGCTCCGTGGACGCGAACCTGCGGGCGTTGCGAATTGCCAACGCCATAACCGTGCCCTGCGGGTTGACTCCGGGAGCGGTGGGCAAGAGTGAGGCGTCGTTGACCCAAACGTTGGTGGTGCCGTGCACCCGGCCGAACGAGTTCGCTCCGCATTTGGTGGTGTCTTCGCCCATCGGCACCGTCGAGCACAGATGAACAGTCATGACACTCGCCTTGGCTGCGGAAAACCGAGAGTGCATCGCGGCCAGGTCGCTGCGCTTGCGCACGAGAGGAGCACCGCGGAACGAGGGATAGACCTCGTCCGCTCCTGCTTCGAGCATGAGCAACGCCAGCCGGGCGAGACCGCTGCCCAGCAAGGCCCGGTCTCGACGTGTCAGCCCGTAGGTGACGATCGGGTCGCGCAGTCCACGCACAGCCCGCACACGGCCACGCCCTTCGCTGGTGATCGCGGCGTAATACACGCTGATGCGCCGCCAGTCCGTGATCGCCCGCGCGAAGGTGTCCCATTGGTCGCTGAGCGCCAACGCCACGAGGCCGGGCTGGCTGGCCGAACCGCCGAACGAAAGGTCAGGTGCGAACTCCTTGACCTGATGGACCGGCACATCGTCCGGGACGTTCAGCTCATCGGCGAAGCGAGCGGCCAGCTTCACGGTTGGATGTACGGCCAGCGAGCGCCCGATGTGACCTGTGATGCGCGAGCGCTGCAGCAGCGCAGGCGTCTGGATAGCCCCACCGCAGACGAACACATGTCGAAAGGTGATCGTTCCGTGGCCGCCGTCGGGCAGGGTTGTGGTGGCGCGGTGGGCGTTGCGACCGGTCATTTCCAGAGCATCGATGCGACATCCAGTCGCCAGCCGCGCCCCGGCCGCCACGGCTCGCGGAAGATAGGTGCGCGTCATGCTCTGCCTCTGGCCACTCTGCGGATCGCCGTTCGCGTACTTCATCCACCTCGGTATCTCACTGTTCTCCCAGCCGAGGCGCTCGGCGCCACGCTGCAGGACCGCGCTCGGCGCGCTCGGCGGGCCTGGCACGGTCGTTACGCTGATCGTCTGCTCGACCTCTATCGCGATCGCGAGCACCTCGTGGTGGTCGAGGTCGGCGATCTTGTAGTCGACAGCCCACCTCTGCAGCACGTCGTCAGGTGGGCGCCGGTAGAGGCCGCTGTTGATCTCCGTGCCGCCGCCGGCGCAGCGTCCCTCGGTGTACGCGATCGACGGCAATCCGAGCGCAACGGTGACCCCACCCGAGCGATATTGCTGCTCCATCTGATCCAACGAGAATGGAACGACGGAGCCCTGCTCGACCCATTCGCCCTCCTCGACGACCAACACATCGAAGCCGGCCTCGGCAAGAACTGCGGCGGTGGTCGCTCCGCCGGCACCCGAGCCGATAATCAGCACCTCGGCGTCCATCGTCGCCGATGCAGCCCTCGCAATCACTGAGTTGCTCCGTTGGGCATCGTGTCCGGCCAGCGTTCCCAGATGTAGGCGTAGCCCAGCGAGCGGATCAGCCGCGGATACTCGCCCAGCACGGGGAGGGGCTTGGATGACAGGAACCTGGCGACCGACGCTCCGTATGGAGCCGCGAGCAATCCTCGGTAGAGCAGCCCGATGACCGTTACTCCGAACCGGGTGAAACTGGGAATCACGGCCACACGCCGCTGGACGAACCGCACCGCTTCGACGCGGCGATCGACCGGCAGCAGCGGCAGATCCGCGGCGAGCAACACGTCTGCGAAAGGGCCGACGATTCCATAGAGCTGAAGGTGACGCGAATCCGAGGCCATGCGAGCCGGTCAGGTTAGCTTCGCATGGCGAATTGCGGAGAGGCTGAGGGTCGCCGCGGACGAGGCTGCGACTACGCTCGCACCCCGTGCGTACCGTCGTGGTGTTGCCGACCTACAACGAGGCGGAGAACATCGTCGGGTTCCTCCGCGCAGTGCGTCAGGCGGTGCCCGAGGTGGACGTGCTCGTGGTCGACGACAACAGTCCCGATGGGACAGCGGGCCTGGCCGAAGAGACGGCATCCGAGCTTGGGCGGATCAAGGTGCTGCACCGTGCAGGCAAGCAAGGACTGGGCGCGGCGTACCGCCACGGCTTCACCACCGCCTTCGACGAGGGCTACGAGGCGATCGTCTCGATGGATTCCGACTTCTCGCATGATCCTGCGACCATCCCGACCATGCTGCAACTGGTCGCCGACGGCGCCGACGCCGTGGTCGGCTCCCGGTATGTACCGGGGGGATCGACCGTCGACTGGCCGCTACACCGTCGATTGCTGTCGAAATGGGGCAACCGGTACACCGCCGTCGTTCTGCAACTTCCTGTTCGTGATTGCACGTCCGGCTTCCGCGCATACCGCGCCGATGCACTGCGCGCCATCGATCCCGCGTCCACCACCGCCGAGGGCTACGCGTTCCTGACTGAGTTGGTTCGTAAGTTGATCGCCGCTGGATCAACGATCGTCGAGACCCCGATTGTCTTCCGCGATCGTCAGTTCGGGGTGTCGAAGATGTCGGCTCGGATCATCGCCGAGTCCATGCTCCTCGTGACCAAGTGGGGCCTCTTCGACCGCACCCATCGCCACCACCCGAACGGATCCAGCGAGCAGCGTTTGTAACCGCGGGACCCGCTATGGATCCCCAGGCGCCAAACGCACCCTTGGAGGTGGCGTGAGCGAGCGTCACGGGGTTCGGTAGATCTTGGGGGTCAGGGGCTCGGGGGTACCGGTGCGCAGGTCAGGGCGGACGATGTCGTCGTAGAGGATGTGGCCGCGATGTTTGCGGCGACGCAGGGGCAGGGTCAGCACCGCAGTCAAGGCACGCGAGACCAGGGTTTCGCCGCCGCGATGGTGGGCATCGACCTGATGCGCGGCTGCGACAAGGTCTGCGGAAGGTGAACCCACGACGCGGCAAGTCACCGTGCCGCGCCAGGGCAGCTCGATGACACGATGGTTGAGGTGCTTGTCGAGGAGATCGGCGAGAGGTTGGCGCATACCGCTTTCGGTGAGATAGGTGTCGATGTCGGCATCGAAATATGCCTCGGTCTTCGCAGTGAAGACCAGCACCTCATCCTCCAACGTGACCCACCACAGGTGGCTGGGGAAGTCGACGATCTTGGCGCTCGCTGCACTGGGCACCTCGATGTAGCCAGCCTTGGCAACCCGCGTCAGCTCGGAGATCACCCAGTCGGGGTGCTCGACGTGCTCGAGCACGTGAGAGCAGATGGCGAAATCGAAGACCTTGTCGGCGAACGGCATGTCCGCCGCATCGGCGTCGAACAGCGGCCGGTTCACGCGAGCGGCCGAGGCGCCCGATCGTTGGCCGCCGTGCTCATCGCCGAGGTAATGATCCAGCAGCACGTCCGCTCGCCAATGCGGTTTGTCACCACTGCCGACATCGAGGACCAGCGCTGCGGAGTCGACCGGGATGCTGATCCGCCGTCGATGGAACGACCGCAGGCGGGAAACGGTGCTCATGACTTGCACCGATGGAACAGCCGGACCAGGTCGTCCTGATAGCTGCGCACTTCGCAGAAGTCTCTGGCCAACACCTGGTTCGGAACGCCCGATCCGAAGTCCATGGAGCTGTTTGGCTCGCGCCAACCATCCCAGAAGCCGGTCAGGATCACCCAGTCAGAAGATGCGACCTCGGACGCCAGACGCGAGCCGGGAGCGTTGGCCAAACCGGGATCCATCTCGATGAAATACGTGGCCGGTGTCAGTTCGGGGAACAGGTAGTAGAAGAAGGCGTCGCTGTACCACGTGCGCCGCAGATCGCTGGGACCGACCAGCAGCCGCTCGCCGGGCTTCGACATCGCGTCGAGGTCGGCGATCACATCCCGGCTGGCAAGGTACGGCCCGAAGTCGCCGAGGTAGAAGCGGCGACCGTGACGTGACACCGGGAACGGTGTCTGCACATTGCCGACGCTAACGCGCGTGTGCAGGAGGTAGTAGCGGAACGTGAACAGTGGGGCGACGAGCAGGGTGAGAACAACCGCTGTGGCCACACCGGCTGTGACTCGCTGGCGTTGCGTTGCTCGCGGCCAGCGATCCCTGACGTACTCGACTACAGCGAGTATCAACAGCGGGAACGAGATGCACGTGACCCACGACAGGTGCGTCGAGTCCGGTCGTTGCAACGCCTGCGGTGCCACGCCAACACTGAACAGCGCCCCACACAACAGGGTCGCAGCGCGAGGCGTGGGGGAGCGGCGCCACAAGCGGACCGCGATCCACACCAGCAGTATTGGCACGATCAGCATCGCGAAGAACCACAAGAACAACGACTTTGGAGCGGAGAGCGCCGGCAGCTTCCACCAGGGCGGCACGAGCTCGGCGATCGCCTGCAACGATCCGTCGAGGTGACTCCACGACGGTGGTCGTGGCAACTCGCGGCCGGCACGCAGTTTGAACACGGGGTCGATGACCATGCCACGGAACGCAGTGCTGGGTCCGACCAACGCGACGTGCACCCAGATGGGTAGCAGACCGACCACGACTGCGAGCACGAAGGTCCGCCAGCGCGGATTGCGCCAGAGATACCACCCGTAGACGAGCGCAAGCGCCAGCGCGAGGTCAGGGCGATACGTCAGCGCCAGACCGGCCAGAAGCCCGGCCGCGATCAGCGATCGGCGCGGTTTGCTGACCGTACGAGCGCGCAGCGCAAACACGATGCTCCACAGGCAAAGTGCCAACCCTCCGTTCCACGCCATCGCCGTCAGGCCGATGGGAGTCAGAACGTAGAACACGGCGAGACCGGCGACGCACGCCGCGGCCATCCGGCCCCACGGCCGCGCCAACGCGAACAGGGCGAAGATGATCGCCATGTGTTGGATGAGCCCGAACGTGCGCTCGGATTCCAACGAGACGCCCATGACCTTGTACCAGCCAATCAACACCTGCAGCGCGCCAGGGCCGTAGAGGTGAAGGAAGTCGCGGTTGGGCAAGTCGCCTTTCAACATCCGCTCCGGGAACACCATCATGAAGCCTTCCTCCATGGTGCCGCCAGTGGTGTGGTACAGCCCCCGAAGCGGGAGTGCGATCACGGCCAGAACCGATCCCATCGCCGCCCACGTAGCGAGGGCACCGCGCTGCCACGCCCCGGCAAGTCGCGGCCGGAGACCTCTCGAGCCTCCGAGCACGAACGGTGCGCCGTCGAGCTCTGGCACGGCGTCGTCATCACTGGAACCGCGCGCCAGCCATCGACGGGCCAGGGCGACGACCGGAACCAGACCCACCGCGCCGAGAACACACAGTGCCGGCTCAGCCGGAGCACGGAACCGCACGGTTCCATACGTGTACGCGGAAGTGATGGTCACGCTGAGGAACTGTGCACCCAGCGGCAACAGCGCGACGCCGCGGCGACGCATCGAGACGGCACCGACGATCGACAACCCCGCCAGGCCGTAGAACATCAGCAGCCCCATGCTGCTGGCATCGCGATTGCGGCCTTCGATGCCACCGAGCGTCACGTTCTGCAACGGTCGGAACAGCTCCCACTGGCGCAGCACACGAAGTGTCATCACTCGAGGCAGTTCGCCGATGTGATCGCGGGCGTAGTCGAATCCGAGTGAACGCCAATACAGCGCAGTCTGCGATTCGTCGCCGGGAGGATCTCCTTCGGCTTCGCGAACACGCTGCTGGCATTGGAAGTCCCAGTAGCCGGCGAACTGGCCGTTGTATGCCGAGGCGCAGTTGGCATAGACCATCACCTCGTTGCCGTTCGTCGATAAGGGCACGAACTTCTCGAACGTGGTCGCATTGCGGATCATCCATGGAGCCAGCACGGCGGCGCAGGCCACGGCCGTCACCACGAGATGCTTGAGCCGTGTCCGAAGCGACAACGAGCGGGTCAGCAGGATCCACGGCAGCGCCAGCAGAGGCAGCAACAAGACACCTTCGCCGCGAGCCAACGCGGCCAGGGCGATGACCGCACCGAACAGCGCCGCGGTCCTCAGGCGTGGTTGATCCCGCCACCGGTACGCGAGAATCATCGTCACCGTCACGAGCAAGGCCATCAAGCCTTCGGGGTACAGCAGGCCGTCGATCAGCCACAAGTTCGGATAGATCGCAGCGAACCCGGCCGCGGCCAAGCCGACCACAGGTCCACCGAGCCTGCGACCGAGGATTCCAGCGGCCAGCACGACCGCCGTACCAATCACGATCGACATCATCTTGTGGTCGAAGTAGCTCGTGCCCCCGAATCGAGAGCTGATCGACAGCACGACGGGGTAGAGCGGACCGTGGAACGCGCTGGGTCGATGAGCTTCGAACGCGATCCAGTTCAACGGCTCGGGAAAGCCGCGTCCACGAGCGAGGACGTTCGCGGTCGTGTGGTAGAAGAGCGGGTCGCCGCCGTCGGTGCGCTCCGGAGCGACAGTCAGCAGCGTGATGACGCGAACGAAGAAACCAGTTGCAACGACTGCCGGAAGAGCCATCCGCGATCGGACGATTGCCCGCCACTCGTTGCGACGCGCCAGGTCGACCGACCCGACGACGGCAACGATCACGCACCCGAACGCGCAAGCGATCAGGAGCGACCAGATGAACGGTGCGACGACATTGCCACGAAGAAACGTTCCACCATCGAATTCGAAGACTCGTTCGTGATATTGGCGCGCAACGAGCACGAATGCCGGTTCGCCGGCCAGCAGGATTCCTGGCGCGGACACAGCCAAGGCGGTGGCCAGTCTGGGTGCCCCGCGGCGAACGAAGGACGGCGGAAGCATGCATGCGGCACACAACACGCCGGCCGCGAACACCAGAGCAACCAGTGCGTACAGGTGCACATCGATTGCAGACGACAGTCGAGGTGACCGCGGCAGACCGAGACCGGCAGCCGCAGCCGCGAATGAGACCGCCGCCACCACGAGACCGCCGATCCGGATTCGTCGGCGGTCGTGCTCGTTGACGACCGCGTGGTCGACGAGCGCGAGCGCGAGCCCGAGGCCGACGAGGTCGAGGTGGTTGGGAAACCAACTCAACGGACCGAAGAGCGCGGTGTGGCCCGACACCGTGCACCACGTCCGGTAGACGAGGGCAACGACAAGCAGACCGGCAGGAATGACCCACGGCAGCGGGCCGACCGATCGACTTCGGCCAATGCCGACCACCACAGGCATCAACACGATCGTCAGCGCGATGGTCAGGAGCAAGGGCCCGGCGCCGAGGCCGAGCAGGGGTGCGCCCGTGCCCCGGAAGAACAAGAACGTCGTCAATAGGCGACCAGGCGAAGCCTGCACGTGGAGCGCTGCCTTCGCGAACAGGATCGTCAGTGCCCAGCCGACGTACATGGCCGGGAGGATCCGCATGCCCTGCCCGACGCTGGTGCCCGCAATCGCACGACGTGCAGCGACGAACGCGACCAGCGCGATCAACAGCGGCACGGCGAGGTCGAATCTGGCCAACGCCGCACCGCTCCGCCCTGAAGCCAGCCTGTTGCCGGCTATACCCACACGTTGCATGAGCAGGGCCGTGGAGGCAATGGCTGCGATCACACCGGCGCGCAGCGGCCATCGCGTTGCAGACCAGTCTCCCACGGCTGCCGACCATAGTCGCCTGCTACCCTCGCCACCTGGTGAGTCCCGCACGTCGTTGGATAAGAGAGCTCGTCTCCTCGCCGGCCAGGATCGTCGCCGTCGTCGCTGTTGTGGCGGGCCTCCTGTGGTGGCAGTGGCCCACCATCAATGGCCAGGATTCGCGGACCGATGTCGTGTTGCTGACCGATGGATTCCTGACATCGACCGAACGTCCGGTGACCTATCGAATCCACGAGGATGGGCGCAGCCTTCGTTGGGATTCCGAGGCCACGTCATGGTGTGACGCCGCCGACGCCGTCCGAAAGATCGAGGCCGAAGCCGATCCCGCCGCAATCGTCCTGTCCTTCGGCTCGGCGGACGGCTGCGACGGCGACGCTGTGACAAAGGCCGTGCGGGCCGCCACAGGTCACGCGGTGCTGGTGGTGGCCCAACCGGGTCGCAGTGGTGTCGAGAGCGCGGCCACGCAGGCTGGGGCAACAGTGATCGATCCGAGCGGCTTCGTCGGTGATCAGTTGAATGCCACTGCCATGCCCTGCCAATGGTGGGAGACGTGCACTGCAGACGGCACGGTCGCAGTGCGCACAGCCGACGGTCTCTTGACGGCGGAAGGAGGCGACCGAGTCGCTCGCCTGATCGTCGCCCAGCTGCCGTGACCCGACTCCTGGCCTGGTGCCGGAGCCATGCCATCGTGATGGCCGCACCCGCTGCCCTCGTCATGATCGTGGCTCTCATCGCAGTCGCAGGATCGCACTGGTACTTGACGGGGGACTTCGCCCACACCGAGTTCCTCGTGCGTGCGATCCCTCGTCATCCTCCATTGATCGGCGTCGCCGCCAGGGTCCAGGAGCAGGGTTCGACGCCGGGACCCAGCATGGCCTACCTCCTCTTTCCCTTCTACAAGCTGCTCGGGTCGTCGGCGTTCGGGTTGGCGGCCGCGGTGAACGTGCTCCATCTGGCCGCGATCGCCGGTTCCGTCGTTGTGGCCAAACGAGTGGGCGGCACGTCGATTGCGGCATTGACTGCGCTCAGCCTGACCGCAACCACGGTTGCGGTCGCACCTCGATTCTTCCTCGAGCCCTGGAACGTTTGGGTGCCGGTGTTCGCATTCGCGTTCTTCCTCATCCTGATCTGGGGGCTCGTCTGCGAGCACCTCGCTCTCCTGCCGATCACCGTCGCGGTCGGCACTCACTGCGTACAGACCCACGTCAGCTACACCGGGCTGGTGGCCGGTTTGCTCGGAGGAGCGATGGTCTGGTTGGCGTTGCTGTGGTGGCGTACCGATCGCCTGGACGGGAAACATCCACTTCGATGGCTGTTGATCGCGACCGCGACGATGATCGTCGCCTGGCTGCCCCCGGTGATCGAGCAGCTCCACCCGGGCACCGGCAACCTGCGCAAGCTGTACCACCAGTTCAGCGACCCCGGAGCCCCCTTCGTCGGAACCGCCGCGGCCCTCAAAGCGATGGTCGGCCGCTTCAACCTGTTCGGCCCATGGATCAGCGACGCACACAAGGACCCGCGCAGCGCTCCCAACTACCTCGGGTTCGTCCTGTTCGTGGCGTTGGTCGCGGTCTCGCTGCGATGGGCATGGGCTCGTCGAGAACGCGTGGAACTGTCGTTGTACGCGGTTCTCGCCGCCGCCACCGTGCTCGGGTTCGTCTCGACGACACGGATCTTCGGAACGTTCTTCGAGTACGTGGTTCGTTGGATGTCGCCATTGGTCGCGATGTGGATCGCGACCAGCCTGTGGTCCTGCTGGCTGACATGGCGGGCCCGCGCCCCGAGCCACGGCGACGACCGCGCCCTGCTGACCGCGTCGGCAGTCGGGGTCGCCTGCACTCTCGTGGTGACAGCCATCGGAGTGGGCCGAGCAGTCACCGCCGAGGTGCCGTATGAGCGCGACAGCGCGATGACCGGCCAGTTGTCAGGACAGCTTCAACGATCGCTCGACCGTGCGACGCACTACCAGATAAACGAGTTCGATCCGGTTGCGCTTGGATCTGTCGCGTTCGGATTGGCACTGGATCTCGAACGCCACGGTCTTCACGCCGGTGTCGGTCCGTGGGGCGGGGCCGGCGTCATGCCGTTCAGGGTCGTCACTGATGAAAATGCCGAAAGCACGCTGTGGTTCGTCGCCAGCGCACCGGTGATCGACGCGTTCTCGACCTTGCCCGGCGCCGTCGTGCGAGCGTCGTTCGACGTGCGGTCGCCCGAGGAGATCAAGCGGTCCGATCAGCTCGAGAACCAACTGCTGAAGGTGTTGTGCACGACCGGACAGCTCGAACTTCGCCCGCTGCTGTTCACCAGGTGGGGGCATACCGCCCTGGCGTTCGCTCCTACGCTTCCCGCCGAGGCGAAGCCGTTGCTCGAGAAGTACACGGACCTGCGTCAACCAGCGGCCGTCGTCGAGCTTCCGGTCGGCGTGAACGGCTACGACGTGGCACCGCCGACACAACCATGCCCGGACTGAGGTCCCAAACTCAGGTCACGGCAGCAAGGTGAGATAAGCGGAGCACAACTCAGCAAAATCCCCAGCCCAAATGTTGCGATCGAGTGGTCCGAGTTCGCTGACATACATCCACTTTTCTAGCGCGACAGGCTCACCTCGCGGGCCGACAGATGAGCGTGTCGTGTTGTCGAATTGACCTTGTCTCCCGCGCTTAGCCAGGCAGTTATGACACCACCGCGCAGGGACCATCGCTGGCACCAAAATGTGCCAATACGGCCCGTTTCGCGCCCTGCGTTGCCAGTTGTCGGTGAACGTGAGCGAACAGAGGCGCGGAGCGTGTACGCGCCCACAGATGATTCGTGTAGTCGCGTCGGCGCAGACAGATCGGCCGATCTGGACGTCGGCAGCCTGCAACCAACCGCTTCGGGGGAGGCGGGCAGCCCCGGAACGGTACGTAGCAAGCTGGGGCTGCCCAGTTCATCGGCGGCTAGCGCCGGACGACAGATATGAGCGGCCAGAAGTCGTGGGACCGACAGGATCGATTTCAACCGAGGATCGCGTGTCGACCTGGCATCGGTCGTCGCTGCCGCTATCAGCTGCGATACTGTTCCACGACGTAGGCGGGTACCGGCTGTGGAATGCCCTTCAGTTGCAGCGGATCGGTCATCAGCGTGGCTTCGATGTCGGCACCGGCGATCGTGCGCTGGCTTGCGAGGATCGCTCCGGGTTCGGCTCGGTCGCAGAGACGCGATGCGAGGTTGACGGTGGTTCCGATCGGCGTGTAGTCGTAGCGACCCTCGTAGCCGATTCGTCCCAGCGTGGCGTATCCAGTGGCGATCCCGATTCCTAGGCCGAGCTGAATTCCTCGTTTCAGCCAACTCGCTGCAAGAGGGCCGAACCCAGCCTGCATTTCCCGGGCCATGGCGACTGCTCTCGAAGCGTGGTCAGGAGCTGGATGCGGGTCATTGAAGTAGACCATGAGGCCGTCACCTTGGAAACCGCCGAGCGTTCCCTCGTGCTCGGTGACGTGTCGTCCCATCTCTGTGTGGTACTCCCCGAGGACGGAGATGACCTCTTCGGGTTCGGCCATGGCAGAGAACTCCGTGAATCCTCGGATGTCCACGAACACGACGGTGACTTCCGACCGGTGGCCCTCGAGGAGCTTCCGCTCGCCTGGCGAGGAGATCAGATCCGCGACCTGCTTGGGAAGAAAGCGAGCGAGCTCCACGCGCTGGCTCTCCACCGATGCGGCGAGCTGGCTGGTCACAGTCGCCAACGCAGCCTGCTCCGCGAACATCGACAGTCGATCCACCTCGGCTTGGGTGAACGGGAGCGGTTCGCTACGGAAGACCGACAACACACCGATCACCTCGTCTCTGAGGAACATCGGGACACTCAGCAACGACTTGAAACCGCCTAGACGCTGGGCTTCTCGATGTTCGTACTCATCGTCCAGTTCGACGTCGGGGATGTGTACAGGGCGACGCTCCAACACGGCTCGACCGGTTGACGTCCCTCGACCAGGGCGAATCGGATTGGCTCTGTTGAATTCGACAACCTCAGCAGAAGCGCCAACATCGGCCACATGCCGAAATACGTCACCATCTCTCAGATAGATGAAGCCGCGGTCCGTATGTGCCAGACGGACCGCATTGCCCAGGATGACGTGAAGGGTGGAATCCAGATCCGATGGCGAGTCCACGAGCGACCGAAGAACCTC
>JANPGV010000195.1:0-3049 GCA_031424145.1 Ilumatobacteraceae bacterium | reverse complement strand
GACAACTCCGGTGCCGCGGTGCCCATGTCAAGGGCCCCGCAGCTACCCGGGGAGCTGCAGCCGTTTGCCGCAATCGACGTCCTGGTCGACTTCGTGACAACCACCGATGCGCGTCCGTTCAAAGTTCGATTCGTCGATCCGTTGACGAACGAAGCACTTCTGATCGATCTCGGTGATGTGGGCTGCACCGTACAAAGCGGCGCCGGGCTGCCGCTGCCTGTCGCAGGCGGGTGCACAGCAACGCCGAAGGAAGATCACACGCACAACTAGTTCGCAATACGCGCTGTGGTTCGGGACTGGATACCCCTGACCACAGCAAGGACAACAGAAAAGGGAGGGTTCAGAGATGAACCGCCGGACGGGTAGCTCGAGGTCCGTATGGCTTGACCGACGTACCGTCATGATCGCGACAACAGCCGCGTACGGAGTCGGACTGTGGACGCATGCCGTGCACTGGCGCAGCGGTGCGAGAGAAGCGCACGACGTGACGTTCTGGCAGCACTGGCTCCGCGACTCGACATTGTCGGTTCCGTTGATCTTGTTGGCGGTCCTCGTCGCCGCGATGGCCTTGGGCAGGCGGGCGAGGACGGTGCACACTGCCGCCTCCGTTGCAACCGCTGTATCCGCGGCGCTTGCGCTGGGTGTGCCGGTGCACGCCGGCATCTTCGGGCACGCCGCTCATCACGGCGTCGTTCCACCGTTGCCGGTGTCGATGCTCGCCGAGTTCCTGATCGACCTGCCCGCCGCCTTGTTGATCACGGCAGCGGTTCTCGGGATTGCTGCGGTCCCCTGGCCGGCGCACCGCGCGTTGCGTCGCCGCGAGCGCATTTCGCTGGCAATGGCCGCCTTGTTCGCCGTGGGCATCATCTCGATCCCGACGTCTCAGGCCAGCGCGGTCACACCTCCCAGCGTGTGCCCTGCGGGCAGCGTGACCCGCAGCTACGCGCTGACCATGATCGATGTCGACATTCCATTGAACCGCTGGGGCGACCACGACCCGAAAGGAAAGATGTACGCGCTCAACAGTCAGATACCGGCGATTCGCGCCGAAGAAGCCAGTCGCGAGGTGTCGCTCGGTCTGCGCGACGATCCCATCCAGCCGCTGGTGATCCGCGCCAACGAAGGCGAATGCGTCGAGATCACCGTGAAGAACGGCGCCTCCGGTGGAACCTATGGATTGGCCATCGACGGACTGCCGTTCGATCGTCCCGGGGACAAGGTCGGCAAGAACTTCAGCGGCGAGGTGCCGGGCGGACAAACAGCTGTCTTCCGTTACTACGTGCCCAACGACCCGGCGCTCGAGGGTTCCCACTACATGAGCCCGGGAGCCGGCCATCGCGCTGCGATCGATCACGGACTCTTCGGGGTGCTGTCGGTCGAGCCACCGAACTCCCTGTGGCTGTCGCCGAAGGATGCCGTCTCGCCGATCCAGTCCGGTTGGGAAGCGATCATCTGGCCGCCCAGTGAGCCGTCGTTCCGCGAAGACGTGCAGATCCTGCACGAGATCGGCAACGAGAAGGAGGTCGTCTACGACAAGAACAACCTGCCACTGCCGACCATCGATCCGATCACCGAGGCGTACAGGCCCGGCAGTCGCGGCATCAACTACCGGTCAGAGCCTTTCATGGATCGGCTCAGGCTCGACCAACACGAGAAGTCACACGCGTACAGCTCGAGCATGTTCGGTGACCCGGCCACGATCATCCCGCAGGGCTACGTCGGCGATCCCACCAAGTTCCGTGTCGTTCACGGTGGAGCCGAGTTGTTCCACATCTATCACCTGCATGGTGGCGGCGACCGCTGGCGCACCAACCCCGAGAGCGATACCGGCAACTACTACTACAACACCGGTTTGCACAAGGAACCGGTCGAGGTCTCCACCTCCGACCGTGTCGACGCGGTCAACACCGGCCCCGGCGAGAGCTTCAACGCCGAGATCGAGGGTGGCGCCGGTGGCGTGCAGCAGGCTGCTGGCGACTTCTTGTTCCACTGTCACATCGCCGAGCACTACCCAGCGGGAATGTGGGGCCTGTGGCGCGTCTTCGACACGTTGCAGACTGACCTGGCAGCGCTGCCGGACCGCGTAGCGCCCGCCGCAGCAGTCACATCGGCCGAGCTGATCGGTAAGACCATGCCCAACGGCACGGTCCTGACGAACGACAACCTGGCGACATGGATCAAGGCCCAACTGCCGCCGCAGGGAATCGCAATCGGCAGCCAGGATCCGGCCGTCTGGGATTGGACCGTCGACGCCACCGATCCCGACCATCCGCTGTATCTAGGCGAGCCGGAAGCAGTGACCGCCGAGACGCCCAACTACACCGAAGGTGTCGCGGGTCATTTCGGTTCCAGACCGGGTGATCAGTTCTTCGGCAACAGACCAGCGATCCTGTTCGATCCTGAGAACGGCAGACCGGCGTGGCCGATGATGCGACCTCACCTCGATCGGCGGCCGCCGTTCTCACCCAACCTTCACTCCGGAAGTCCATGGCTCGGCGACACAGCCGACCGCCCGGCCGACCCGACGTCGGCCAACCCGTGGCTGGCGCGCCCCGACGGCCTGTGCCCGGCGTACGCGCCGGTCAAGAACTTCAACGTGGTCGCAGTCCAAACGCCTGTCGATGTGACGACCCGCCTGAGCGATCCTCAAGGTCTGCTGTTCACGTTGGCGGAGAACAAGGACAAGTTGCTCGCCGGCCAAATGAAGAAGGAGCCGTTGGCGATACGCATGAACGTCGGCGATTGCGGAGCGGTCACTCTGACTTCGGAGGAGACTGACAAAGCATCGTTCGGCGGCTTCGCGAAGGTGGAGATGCACATCCACCACGTGCAGTTCGATCCACAGGGCTCGGACGGCACCTCGATCGGTTACAGCTTCGAACATTCGATCCGGCCCTACACAATCGAAGACACCAAGTTGGCCGTAGCTGCGGCCCAGGGAGCGACGTCGATCACGCTCAGTCGCATCGACCCGAAGTATCGCCCGGGTGTCGCGTTCGGTGTCGGTCTCGGAAAGGACAGCATCGAAGAAGCAACGATCGTGTCGGTC
>JANPGV010000194.1:0-11458 GCA_031424145.1 Ilumatobacteraceae bacterium | reverse complement strand
CCGTCATCACGACCGCGCCCGACCGAGAAGCGTTGGTCAGCCCTTTATCTCGGTCCAGGCCTTGATCCAGTCGACGAAGGGCACGCAGTCATTGCCCTTGCCATTCAGGCACGACTTGCGCGGCGTTGCCCAGAAGGAGATCGACTTGGCGAAACTCTCGTCGGTTGCCTTGAACACGTCGCAGTGGGTCGTGTCCGAATACAGCGTGGCTATCTCAGCGCATGCCTTCGGGTTGGCCGGGGCCTCGCCGAAGTAGTACGCCACCTGTGCCTGCACCTTCGGGCTGGTGATGTAGTCCATCCACATGTACATGCAGTTGGGGTGAGCAGCCTTGGACGAGATCATCCACGTATCGCTCCATCCGGTAGAGCCTTCCTTCGGAACCACGGTCTCCAGGGGAGCACCATTGGTCGTGGCGAGGTTCTTGATGACCTGCCACGTCGTGCCGATCACGGTCGACCCCTGCTCGAACGCGCTCTGGGTCTTGGTGTAGTCGTTCCAGTACTCACCGATGATCGAGTGCTGATCCTTCAGGAGCGCGACAACCGCGTCGAACTGCTTCTGGTTCAAGGAGTAGGGATCGTCGATTCCCAGATCGGGTTGGGCGGTCTTCAGGTACAGGGCTGCGTCGGCGATGTAGATGGGTGCGTCGTATGCCGTGACTTTTCCGGCGTAAGGCGATGACTTATCGAACACGACGCTCCAACTGTCAGGAGGTGTGGAGACGACATCCGTGCGCCACATCAGATAGTTGGCGCCCCATCCATGGGGGATGCCGTAGTTCTTGCCGTCGCTGGAGTTGTACTTCTGGTCCTTGAGGAAGGGCGACAGGTCCGCGTAGTTCTTGATCAGTGCGGTGTTGACCGGGGCGACCAGCCCGGCGTCGATCAGGCGAACACTCGAGTCGCCCGATGCCGAAACGCCGTCGTACTGGTTGGTGCTCATCAGTTGGAACATCTCGTCGGATGTTGCGGCGATCTTCGACTTGACCACACATCCCGTCTGTTCCTGGAACGGATGCACCCAGTCGTAGTCGGGAAGAGTGCTGCCGTCCTCGGCATAACCCGCCCAAACGATCAGGTTCAGCGCCTTCTCGCCATCACCGATCGCCTTCAGCGCATCACCACCTGATGCCTTCTTGTCATCACCGCAAGCCGACGCCAGCAGCGTGATAGCCACCAGAGCGCCGCAGTACCGGGCTGTTCTCATGAATCTTCCCCTTTGGAGATATCTGTGTTGGCGACGGGAAAAGCCGCGTAGCGCGGCCAGGCCAGGCGGACGTGTCCACCAATGGCAACACCAGCGAGCCCGTCGCTCGGCACGCTGGCGATCATGTTGGTGCCGTCGTCGAGTTGCACTCGGACTCGGCAATCGGCACCGAGATATTGGATGTCACTGACCAGGCCGGCGACAGAGATCTCGCCCTGGGCTGTCTCGTGTTGCACGACTCGCATCCGCTCCGGGCGAATCGAGTGAGGTTCGGCGACACCGAACAGTTCCTGCGAACGATCGGCACTGAGGACGTTGGAGATCCCGACGAAGCCGGCGACGAACGCCGTAGCCGGATGGTCGTAGATCTCGCGCGGCGTACCCACCTGCTCGACGCGGCCGTTGTTGAAGACAGCGATGCGATTGCTCATCGACAGCGCCTCTCCCTGATCGTGTGTGACGAACACGAACGTGATCCCGACGTCGCGTTGAATCGACTTCAACTCGACCTGCATCTCCTCACGCAACTTCAGATCGAGGGCACCCAATGGCTCGTCGAGCAGCAGCACCTTCGGGTGATTGACGAGAGCCCGGGCAAGTGCGATCCGCTGCCGCTGGCCACCGCTCAACTGATTGGGGCGGCGCTGGCCGTAGTCCGCGAGGCGCACGGCCTCGAGCATCTCGACCGCACGGCGGCGACGATCGGTCTTGCCGACCTTCTTCACCTTCAACCCGTACTCGATGTTCTCGAGGACGCTCATGTGAGGGAACAGCGCGTAATCCTGGAAGACGGTGTTGACGTCGCGATCGTACGGGGCCAGCTGGGTGACGTCGGTGCCCTGCAGCAGGACGGCGCCGGAGGTGGGCAGTTCGAACCCGGCGATCATTCGCAGCACGGTCGTTTTGCCACTGCCCGACGGGCCCAGCAACGAGAAGAACTCGCCTTCGAAGATCTCCAGGTCGATGTCGTCCACAGCGACCACGTCGCCGAACGTCTTGCGCAGCCTGACCAGTTGGATCGCAGGCGTGGCACGGCGCGATTCGTCGTTTCGGGCGCCCATTGCCACGGTTTCACTCACGATGTGCTGCTTCTCCCCCCGCTTTACGTCGCGGCCAACCGGGGCAACGTTAGTCGCTGGAGGATTGGCATCCGACCATTCAGGTCGTCGCCGAAACCCGCTCGGTGACCACCTTCGACGACCCGCCCGGCTGCATCGTGATGCCGAGCAAACTGTCACCGGCCTCCATGGTGCGCTTCTGGTGGCTGACGACCAGCAGTTGCGCCTCTTGGCGGAACTCGTGGATCAACGCGAGGAAGCGGTGCAGGTTGACGTCGTCGAGCGCAGCTTCGACCTCGTCCATGACGTAGAAAGGCGAGGGGCGGCTACGGAACACAGCGAACAGGTACGCAAGAGCCGTGAGCGAGCGCTCGCCGCCTGACAACAACGAGAGCTTCTTGACGTTCTTGCCGCTGGGCTTGGCCTCGACTTCGATACCGGTGTTGAGCAGATCATCCGGCGTGGTGAGCACGAGATTGCCGACGCCGCCCGGGAACAGCATCGAGAACAGTTCCGTAAAGTGCCTGCTGACATCGACGAACGCAGCTGAGAACACGGTTTGGATCTCGAGATCGACGGCCTTGACCACCCGCATCAGATCCCGGCGCGTGTTGCGCACATCCTCCAACTGCTCCTCGAGGAACTTGTGGCGCGCCTGCAGTTCATTGAACTCCTCCAGCGCCAACGGGTTGATCGGGCCCATGAGACGAAGCTCGCGCTCGAGATCGCGAACACGTGCCGCGGCGCTGATGCCTTCGGGGAGAGCTGGTAGACCCGCGACCTCCGCAGCCTCGGGTTCGAGGTCGTGGTCGCGTCGCAACGCCTCGACCACGCCCTCCAGACGCATTCGTACTTCGGCCTCGTCGATGTCGACACGGCGCGACCGTTCGCGGTTCTCGTCGAGTTCTTTTTCCGCGGAACCGCGCAGGCTGCGCGCTTCGTCGAGACGTTGGGCGATGCCACGCACCTCAGCGCTCTGCTTTCGACGAAGCTCGGTCAGTTCCTGGTGGCGCGTCTCGATGACAAGTCGGTATCGATCGACCAGCGCGGAGAGGTTCTCGACGGCAACCAGCGAACGCTCGACTTCGAGGCGCCGTTGCACCGCGTCTGCGCGCGCGCCGGCATCGACTTCGAGACGGCGCTCGGTCTCCTGCAGACGGCTCTCCAGGAACTGTTGTCGCTCGAACAAGCCCGCGTTGCGGACCTCCAGATCTTGCCGGCGGTTGGCCAGCTGCGCGGCGCGAGCATCGAGCCGTGCCCTTGCTTCGCCACGCGCCTTGGCGGCCTCGGCCTCAGCTACTTCACCTGCCTCGAGTGCAGGGACGAGGGCCTCGAGCTCGGCTATGCGGCTACGTTCGTGATCCAGCCGCTCGACGGCTTCAGCCACGGCATGTTCGAGTGTTTCGAGCTCGGCGTGGGTATCGCGCCGTTCGGTCTGTACGCGTGCGAGAGCATTCGAACTGGCCGAGAAACCGGCGTCATGTGTGTCCAACTGGGCGCTCAACTCGGCTTCGCGGTTGCGGGCATTCTCGAGCTCGAGGCGTGCCGCCTGCTCGCCGCGCGTACGTGCCTCGAGCTCGGCATTGGCAATGCCAAGTCGTTCTTGTGCCTCTTCCAAGGCGGACGCCGTGGCCCCACCGCTGGTTGCGCCGACTCGCCAGCCAGTTGGACCGAAACGGTCGCCGTCGTCGGTGACCACAACCGCGTTGGGGTTGGCGATGGCCAAGTCGATCGCATCCGTCCAACTCGAAACGCGGACAGCCGAGCCGATGGTCGCATCCAACAGATCGGAAACGCCGGTTTGCGCGCTGCGCACGTGCGGTCGCACGGGCAACCCGTGCGCAGGTTGGACCGTCTGCGAAGGCTGGGCGGCACCGAGTGCGATGACGGCGCCATGCACGTTGGATGCTCGCAGCGAATCGAGCGCGCGACGACCCGCTTGCGGCGACGCCACAACCACGGCCTCGAGGGCTTCACCGAGCGCGGCTTCGACTGCCGGTTCCCAACCGCTGTCGATGTCGATCAGGTCCAACAAGGTGCCGAGCACGTCCTCGACCCCGGCTAGGTGCTCCGCCCCCGCACGAGCCCGGGCACTCTCGAGAGCGAGATGCAGCGCCTCGTGACGGGCACCCCATCGCGAGGCGTCGTCGGCCGCGCTCTGGCGGGCCGCGTTGGCAGATTCGTGGCCACGTTCCGCGGCCACCCGACGAGTCTCGGCAGCTCCAAGCTCGGCCACCAAGTCTGCTTCGACGGTCTGGGCGTGACCACACTCCACGCGCAGACGCTCCGTGTCGGCATCGAGACGAGCCATTCGCTGCGTCAGTGCATCTAGTCGGGTTCGAAGTCGTTGCAGCTCGCCCCCCGCCCGCTCGGCACCGGCCCGCAGCGACCGCAGTTCCCCGCGAACCTCGGCGGCAGCGCTGGCGGCAGAGCTGGCCGGCACGACGTTGTCGATCTTCAGCAGCGCCTGCTCACGTTCCGCTCCGAACTCCTGTTCCTCGGTGGCCAACTGGTCAGCCTCAGGGCCGAGTTGCTGCAAGTCCTCGGCCACGCGCTGCAACTCGAGTCGCAGGTTGTTTGCGTCGGCCTCGAGACTGGCGACAACACCACTGTCCATCAACTGGCCACGATCACGCTCCATCGAACGGCGGCGCTCCACCAGCACGGCGGCGATGCCCCTCGCGCGCTCGCGCAGTTGCTCGACGCGCACCATCTCGTCCGACAGGTCGAGATCTCCTCGCGCAGTCAGCTCCGCCTCTGCGGCCATCACGCGGACATCGAGCGCCGACAATTCGGCGCGCAGCTCCTGTTCGGCCGCGTGAAGCGTGACCTTCTCCCCCGATAGCGCCGCAAGACGCATCCGCTGCGACGCGATCTCCCGCCCGCGCAAGTGGATCTGCAGCGCGCTCAGCTCTGCGACTAGATCGCCGTGCCGGCGCGCTGCATCAGCCTGACGCTCTAACGGTCGCAACTGGCGCCGAACTTCGCGAAGCAGATCCTGCACGCGCAGCAGGCTGGCTTCGGTCGCATCGAGGCGACGCTCGGCCCGTTCCTTGCGACGTCGGAACTTCAACACGCCCGCTGCTTCCTCGATGATCGAGCGACGCTCCTCCGGCCGGGCGTTGAGGACCGAATCGATCTGTCCCTGGCTGACGATGACGTGTTGCTGACGGCCGACGCCCGCGTCGCTCAACAGTTCCTGCACGTCGAGCAACCGACACGCGACGCCGTTGATCGAGTACTCGCTATCGCCGGTTCGGAACAGGATGCGCGCCACCGTGACCTCGGTGAACTCGATCGGCAACAGCCCGGCCGAGTTGTCGATCGTCAGCGTCACCTCTGCCCGACCAAGAGCCGGCCGCTTGGCCGTACCCGCGAAGATGACGTCGTCCATCTTCTGGCTGCGCACCGCGCTGGGGGCTTGGGCACCCAGAACCCAGGCGATGGCATCCACCACGTTGGACTTGCCGGAACCGTTCGGCCCGACGACCACCGTGACCCCAGGCTCCAGCTGGAGGGTGGTTGCGTCGGCGAACGACTTGAATCCTTTGAGGGTCAGCGACTTCAAGAACACGGCACCACGACCATAGCCGCGCGAGCTCGCGGACCCTGAGACACTCACAAACTCGCCTCCCCGACCCGCCTCGACCACGAGTAACGGCATCCTCGCAGCCCGGCAGTTCCACCCATCACCCGCTCCCCGACGATCTGGGCGCCACGCTCCCCCGTCGCGCCTGGTGGCCGGATTCGTTTGGCACCCAGATCCCAGTTGGCCACCACAGCAGCAACGATCTGGGCGCCAAGTGCGCGTCAAAGTCGGCCTCCCGGCTCGTGCGTGGCGCCCAGATCGTTTGGTGAGGCTCAGCGAGGTAAGCCGAGAACCTCGGGGGACCACTGTTGAAGAGCAGCCGCGATGCGATTCGCGACAGCGCGAGGAGTGCTGACCATTTGGCGCCAGGTGACTCGGATGGTGATGAACCCCATGGCCAACAGCTCTGCGTTACGGATGCGGTCGAACTCGAACTGGTTCCGGTCAGCACCGTGCACAGCCCAACCGTCGCACTCGACGACCACCTTGCTGTCCATGATCCAGAAGTCGACCTCGTATCGACCAATGCGCGCATGGAACTCAGCTGTGGGAAGGTGGAAGTTGGTGAGGATCTCGCCCATCAGAGCCTCCAAATCGCTGTCGGCAGGCTGATCGTCGAGGGACCACTGATCCAATGCGCGGCGCAACGCAACTACGCCATGACGACCGTGCTGCGAGTGCCGCACGACAAGAGCCCGAACGGCGCGAGGTGTTACCAAACCATCGACAACGAGCCTGACGAGTGCGGGATAGACGCCCAGAGGATCGACCGCACCCAGGTCGAGCAGTGTCCGTAAGGGATCGGTCGTGCGGATGCCGAGTCGCCAGACCGGCCGCAACTGCTTCATGTCCCGAGGTCGATGGACCACGACATCCGAGATCCGCGCTTGCCTGGTGCGCCCGGGCAACATGATGTCGATCGGATCGTTCGGAGGTCTCTCGACTCCCCACAACAAAGAGGCCGACCGATGCGAGGCAAGCGCATCGATCCCTGCAGCCATGACCGCGGCCTCGATCCTCATTTCCATGGTCGTCGGTGCACCGAACAGCCTCATCACGTTCCGATGTTTCGGATCCACGTCGCCTGCGGCGACCGCAGCGTTCCATTGCTGACGGGTTAAGCCCGACACCTCGAACGACACCAGACCTCGATGCCGGCTTGCGTAGCGATCCACACGTTGTAGGTCCATAACCATGGATCCACACCGAACGGCCAAGGCTGGAACTTTCACCTGGGCGCACGATCTGGGCGCCAGTCAAGGGCGGGCACCAGGACGTGTGAGATGAGCTTGGCGCCCAGATCGTTTTCGACCCGGGAGGCTCGTGCGGGCGGGCGAGGCAGTTGGCGCGGGTTACTTCTGACAGCGGGGGCAGAAGCAGGTAGAACGGCCACCTGAGACGATCCGCACGATGTCGGCCTTGCCACAGGTGAGGCAGCGCTGTCCGGCGCGGTCGTAGACGCGGTGGTCGAGTTGGAAGCTGCCGCCGTCGCCCATCACGTCGACGTACTGCGTGTCCGACAGGGTGCTGCCGCCAGCCTGGATGGCCGTTTCGAGGATCGAGTGGATCGCCTCGTGAAGACGGCGGATCTCGGCGGGCTTCAACGTGTTCGACAGACGGTCCGGCCGCAATCGAGCACGATGCAGGATCTCGTCGCAGTAGATGTTGCCGATCCCAGCGATCACGTGTTGGTCGAGCAACAACGGCTTCAGCTGCCGGGCTCGACCTCCCAGAATGGCCTTGAGCTGGGCGACGGACAACCCATCGGTGATCGGGTCGATGCCCAGGCGTGCCAGCTCGGGCAGTTCAACTTCGACGTGGTCGGGATCGAACACGACCATCTCTCCGAACGTGCGCGGATCGACGAACCACAGCTCCTGGGTCGGCTCGCCGGCGAGGTGCAGTACGACGTGGGTGTGATCAGGACGGTGGGACCCGGTTTCGCTGACGAGCACGCGACCACTCATCCGCAGGTGGATCATCAGCGAGTCGCCGGTGTCGAGCGAACAGACGATGTACTTGCCCCGACGCCCGATCGACGTGATCGTGGAACCGGTCAGACCGTCGATCAATGCCTGCCGTGACGTACGGCGAACCGTTCGCTCCCGCCCGACCTCGACCCGTTCGATGCGGCGACCGACCACGAACGAGACCATCCCGCGCCGAACGGTCTCGACCTCGGGCAGTTCGGGCACGACTAACTCTCGGCGGACAGCACGTCGTAGGCCTGCGATGCCGCCTGTTGCTCGGCCAGCTTCTTCGACTTGCCTTCGCCGGCGCCGAGCGCAATCCCGTCGACCAGCACCGATGCCTTGAACGTCTTGGAGTGGTCGGGACCGGACTCCGTCAGGATGTAGACCGGCGCTGTGTCGTAGAGCCGGGCGGTGAGCTCCTGCAGCACGGTCTTGTGATCCAGCCGATCGAGCTGACCGGCGGCAATCTCGAGCCGCTGGCTGAACAGCCGCGACACCAGCGATTTGGCTGCGTCGACCCCCCCATCGAGGTACACCGCGCCGAGCACCGCCTCGAACGCATCGGAGAGTATCGAGGGCTTCTGACGACCGCCGGCGGCATCCTCGCCCTTGCCCAGCAGAAGCCATTGGCCGAGACCGATCGTCTCGGCAACCTCCGCCAAGGCGGCTGCGTTGACCACACTCTTGCGAAGATCGGTGAGCTTGCCCTCGGGGAGGTCGCCATGACGCCGGTAGGCGATCTCGGCCACGACCCACCCGAGCACCGCGTCGCCGAGGAACTCGAGCCGCTCGTTCGACGGCAGCCCTCCGACCTCGGCGCACCACGACCGATGGGCCAAGGCCCGCCGAAGCAGGGTCAGATCAGAGAATTCATAGGCAAGTCGTCGGCTGAGCGTCTCGAGGCCGCCCGTTACGTCTGTGATGCTCACGCTTCCCGGACGCGGTCATAGACGTAGTCGACAGCGTCGCGGACCGTCTTCAGATCGACGAGATCCTCGTCTTCGATCCGAAACCCGACGGAGCGCTCGCTGAGGTCCTCCTCCAGTGCCTCGACCAGCTCGATCAGCGCCAGAGAATCAGCGTCGAGGTCATCCACGAACGACTGCCCCTCGGAGATGGTCGACGGCTCGATTTCAAGGATGTCGGCGAGGTTGGCGCGGACGATCTCGAAGACTTCATTGCGGTCGAGCGGACCCTGTTCGACATCGGTCTCGGCAGGCACAGGTGGAACACTCCTCGGTGTTGTTAAACAGCGCGGCAGCCTAGCGCCTCAGCTGGGGTTGGATGAGTCAAAAGCTGTCGGCTCGTGCGCCGCGATAGCAACGCGGATCTCCTCGACGAGACGATGTTCGACCATCTCGTGAGCCAGCTTGATGGCGTTGAGCATCGCCTGCGAGGTGGACGAACCGTGGCTGATGATGCACACACCGTCGACACCGAGCAGCATTGCCCCGCCGTACGTATCAGGGCTGACTTGCGCATAGAGCGGCAGCAGCGCCGGCAGTAGCGCGTCCGCATGCGGTTTGTAGTGCGGCTCGGCGGCGAATGCCTCGAGCAACGCGTTGAGGATCACCCGCAGGCTGCCCTCGAGGGCCTTCAACACGACGTTGCCCGTGAAGCCGTCGGTCACGATGACATCTGCGGTCTTCTTCATCACGTCGCGTCCCTCGACGTTGCCGATGAAACGGATGCCGCTGGCGTTCGACAGCAACTCGTACGCCTCCTTGCGAAGCGTGTCGCCCTTGCCGGGCTCCTCGCCGATCGACAACAGGCCGACCGAGGGACTGTCGATCCCGAACCGGTGACGGGCGTAGACCGAACCCATCTGCCCGAACTGCACCAACCATTCGGGTTGCACCTCGGCGTTGGCCCCGGCATCCAGAAGGATGTTGGGAGCGTGGCCGGGAACCGGGATCGGCGTGGCGATGGCCGGGCGGTTGACACCTTTGATGCGACCCATCCGCAACAGGGCAGACGCCATGGTCGCGCCGGTGTTGCCCGCCGAAACCATGGCGGAGGCCTTGCCGTCGCGCACCGCCTCGGCCGCGCGGACCAAGGTCGAATCCTTCTTGCGGCGGACGCCGTGAGCGGCGTCGTCATCCATGCTGATGACCTCGGAGGCGACGATCAGTTCGAGGTCGCCACGCCCTTCCAGCTCCGCTGGGCCGACGAGCACGACCGGGATACCGAGTGCAGCTGCAGCGTGAGCACCGGCGAGGATCTCGCCAGGGGCCCGGTCACCACCCATCGCATCAACGGCGATCGGCAACATCGAGGGCGTGTTGATCAGCCGACGTCGATGGCGACGCGGTCTTTGTACCAGCCGCATGCAGGGCACACCGTGTGCGGCAACTTGGCGGCGGCGCATCGGGGGCACACGCTGCGCGACGGTGCCGAGAGCTTCCACGCGCCGGCACGATGGCTACGCGTCTTCATCTTCGACTTCTTCTTCTTGGGAACGGCCACGGCAGTCTTCCTTGACGAAACGAGCTACGAGAGGTTAGCGGGACAGGCGGCGGTTGCGGCTACTGCTCGGGCAGATTCGCCTTGAGCTGGCTCAACGCATCCCATCTTGGATCGACAGCGGCGACGACGCAATCGCACGTGCCGAGGTTGAGGTCGATCCCGCATGTGGGGCACAATCCGGCGCAATCCGGGCGGCACAGGGGCGCTATCGGCGCATCGAGGAGCACGTTCTCCCTGATCATCCTGGCCAGGTCGATCTGATCACCGACGATCTCGAAGGCGTCCGGGTCGGTGACCACGTGTTGATACAACTCATGGACGTCGCACACGACTTCGCCTGTGGCGCGAGCGAGACACCGCCGGCACGAGTCGGACCACGGGGCCCGCAACTCTCCATCGACGACGATTCCATCCGTCAGCGACTCCAACCGCAGCGATACGGCAACAGTCGATCCCGGATCGAACTTCGAATCGTGAATGCCGAGCTCGGCAATTGTCGGCTCCAGATCGATTCGCCGCTCGGATCCCGGTCGGCGCAGCAGTTCGGCGGCGTTGATCAGCATCGAGTTGGGCATGTACCCCAGGTTAACGGCAGGGGCAGATCAGCGATCCTGGTCGAAGAAGCCCTTCGTCGGATCCTCTTCTTCGACGACTTCCTCGCTGCGATGGGCGCCGATCGACAGCCGCGAGCGCCCGGCGTGAACGGTCTTCTGCAACTTGTCGAGCAGGATCTCGAAGCTGCCGAGGCGCTGATCGAGGAAGTCTTCGGTCTCGTGACGCAGGCGGCGCGAGTCGGCATCGGCCGCCTCGCTGATCTGCCGGGCTCGCTGCTCGGCCGCCCGCACGACTTCGGTGCGCTGAACCATACGCTCGGCCTGGACCCGGGCCGCCTCGAGCAACTCGTCGGCCTCGCGTCGGGTCTTGGAGACGAATTCCTGGCGCTCCTTGATCATCCACCTGGCCTGGCGCATCTCGTCGGGCAGGCGGTGCAGTGACTCTTCGAGGAGCTCGATGATCTCGTCGCGGTCGATGCGTGGGGACGACGACAGCGGCATCGTCGGCGCGGACGCGATGATATCGATCGCCCGTCGAAGAAGGGTTTCGGCGTCGCCGACATAGCCGTTCGTGCTGCGCACAAAGGCGTCGGAATCGTCGAATTCCTC
>JANPGV010000193.1:0-12792 GCA_031424145.1 Ilumatobacteraceae bacterium | reverse complement strand
GCGGCGGGCTCGTCGAACCGGCAGTATCCGATGTCACCACCGCTGTCTCCGGGGCCAGGAGCAGTCGGAATCCACGAGGGTCGGTGCTTCGGGCAGCGTTTCTCGAAGAAGCCCGTCGTTTGGACCCCGTTGGGGAACCGCTTCAACGTGATGCAACGACCGGCAAGGTGAGGAACCATCACCGGCGCGATGCGGGCGTAGTACTCGATGGCCTCACCCTTGGTCGTGCCGGTATCGGGGTACAGCACCTTGTCGAGGTTCGACAGCGACAGTTCGCGTTCCCCCACCCTCACCACTGTCCCACCGGCCATCCCCCGACCCTACGCGATGAGAGATCTGCCGAAGGCGTGCCGGCTCACGCGGACTTGCGGACTCGCCTCGGCTTGGCCGGCGCCTTGGTGGCACCCACCACCTCGAGGTCCGGACCAGCTGCAGGATGACGGCCACGCGCTGCCTTTGCAGCCTTGACGCTGGCCTCGAGGGCAGCCATGAGATCGACGACCTGCGGCGCGGCTGCTACAGGAGCGGGCGTCTCGAACAGCTCACCTGCCGCTTTGCGTTCGATCAGATCGAGGACCTGTTCCCGGTATCCGTCGCGGTACTTCGAAGGATCGAAGTCGGTCGACAGCGATTCGACCAACGCCTCTGCCATCTTGACTTCCTTCGGGCTGACCTCGATCGAATCGAGGACACCCAACTCGTCGATCGACTCGACAGGGACGATCTCGTCGGCAAAGACCATCGTGCTCATCAGCAGGGTGCCTTCTGACGCCCGGACGGCTGCGACGTACTGCTTGTTGCGCATCACGAATCGGCCGATGGCGACCTTGCCCGCTGACTCCATCGCCTGAGCCAGCAAGGCGTACGGCTTCGGGGTCTTGTCGGGAGCGAGGATGTACGGAGAGTCGAAGTACACAGGGTCGATCTCTTCGAGGTCGACGAACTCTTCCAGGTCGATGCTTCGTGTGGCCGAAGGAATGAACGGCTCGAGCTCATCGGGGTCGACGATGACGTACTGGCCCTTGCTGATCTCGTAGCCCTTGACGATGTTCTCGTCGGGGACGTCCTCACCGGTATCGGCTGACACCTTCTTCAGGCGGATCCGGCTCATCGTGCGCTCGTCGAGTTGGTTGAACGAAACGCTCTTCTTGCTGACGGCATGGAACATCTTGATGGGGATGGCTACGAGTCCGAAACTGATCGTCCCGCTCCACACTGGCCTCGGCATACCTGTAAGTCTGCCCGGAAATTCGCCGTTTGACCAGGCCTGGGTCAACTTGCCAGAACTGCGCGGGCGACGAGATCGGTTCCGAAGGCGGTCAGGATGGCCAGATAGAGCAGGCCGGTCGCCGCCATCACGGCCGAGTAGTACCGCTCCCGCAACGCCGCCTTGGTCACGAAGACCAACACGATCGTCGCCACGGCGCAGGCCCCCCAGAACCAGCCGAGAGTCCCGTTCCACCCGTCATCGACGGCACCGGTCCACACAGAGATCATCCCAGTGGGCAACAACAGCGCGCCGACCTCCAGCGGCCAGACCCAGCCGACTGCCTGCACCAGCTCGTTGAGGTGCCGCCGGGGCAAGCCGGGCTGTACGAGGTACCAGTGGCCGAGCAGCATCGCATCGGTGACCGAGCCGAGAAAGGCCGCCCCGGCGAAGGTTCGCAGGAGCGAGACGGCCACGTTGCCACCGGCATCGATCGCCGCCGCGACCAGGCCGACGATCCCTACGAGAGGCGCCAGCAGATCGACCGCCGGTGGGAACTCACGGCCGGCGAGCGGCCGCTTGGGCTGGCGTTCGATGCCCGTCATCTCGGCCACCCGTTGCGAGCGGCGGTCGTGCTCGTCGGATTGGCCGGAAACGCCGGCCCGTCGGTGGTAGATCGAGACGGCCAACGCGAACAGGGCTGCACCGGCCACGGCAGCTGCACTGATCTCGCGGACCCAGACCACACCGAAGCTCGCCCCCACGACGACCGCTGCGACCGCCATGAGCAGGTAGATGCCTCGCAGCAGCCATCCGTACCCGAGACCGACCTCGTGACGCCGGGTGGTGAACCACAGAAATGCCAGCCCGCCGACCGCCCACTGGAGCAGCACGGATGCGGCATCGAGGCGGATCACGCCGGGCAGGCTAACCAACCGGGCGGCTCGACGACCGGACGCCCCAACCGTCGAGAAATTCTTTTCAATTGTAAAACCTTTTGGTTTACGGATCGTGTCAGCTTTGTACAATTGAACTCAGTGGACGGTCTCATATGGGTTCGTCCACGACAGGAAGTCTCTCCGGCTGGCGCCGGTCCCACTTCGTCGACGAGCACCCGTCCCGCGAATCGATGAAGCTATCGCCCGCCGCGTGAAGCCGGCGCCGCCGGAGAGCTCCAATACGAACCCTCATGGCCACCGTCCCGGCTTTGAGGGTTCGTTTGTTTTCGTGTCGCCGCAACCTGCTGACCAACGTCGTGATGACGTACATTCGGGGAGTGCGACACAGCCGTGCAACCGTGGCCCTGCTGGCCGTGCTCAGCGGATGCTTCACCGGTTCACGGCCGTCGTTTTCGAACGACCCGTTCCCTCCGGGATCCACAAGCGGTGACCCGGCGATCGACCAGGTCCTGGCCCAACTCGACGCCGTCAACGAAGGGCCATACACCGCCGACTACACCGTCCTGACGAAGTTCGGCAACACGACGCGGCCCGCCAGCGTGGCTGTGGCGCCGTCGCGTCGATCGGTGACCGTCGGCAACGTGCGGTTCCTCAGCGAGACCGGCTCGTCGCGCACGTGCGTTCTCGACGCGACCAATCCATGCTCGTCGTCGATCGATCCGGCTCGAATCAGCGATACGCAGATCACGCCCGACTTCTACGCTGCCGACGCTGCGAAGCGGCTCAGACGCAGCGCGGTGGCTCGAATCGGAGCCCCGGTGTCGCATACCGAGCAGATGGCCGGTCAGGCAGCTACGTGCGTCGACGTGCCCGTGCCGGGGGGTACCTCCGTGTTCTGTGCCCTCACCAACGGACCCCTGGCGCGCCTCGACGACGGTGCTGTCTCGGTCAACCTCACTCAGTACGTAGCGGCCGTCGACGAGTCGCTCTTCTCGACGACCGCTCCATCGGCGGCGACCGGGTAGACCTCAGCCGCTGACGCTGACCAGTTCGTGGTCGGCGTCGTTGACCGCGCGAGGCCCGGCGTCGGTCGCCACGACGATGTCCTCGAGACGCATGCCCCAGCGGCCCGGCAGGTAGATGCCCGGCTCGACGCTGAAGGCATGTCCTGCCTCGAGCGGCAGATGATTGCCCTCGACCATGTAGGGGTCCTCGTGTTCCTCCATGCCGATGCCGTGGCCGGTGCGATGGATGAAGTAATCGCCGTACCCGGCCGCGGCGATGATGCCTCGGGCGACTCGGTCGACTTCTTCGCAGGGTGTACCGACCGTTCCGGCCAGGACTGCCGCGGCCTGTGCCTCGTGCAGCACCGCGTATGCCTCGGCCACTTCGGCGGGCGGCTCGCCGAGAAACACGCAACGCGTGATGTCGCTGCAGTAACCGTCCATCGTGCCGCCGAAGTCGCAGAGCACGATCTCGCCTTCGTTGATCACGCGATCGCCGGCGTGATGGTGCGGCGACGCGGCATTTTCGCCGGCCGCCACGATGGCGAAGTTGACCCGTTGATGTCCCTCGGCGATGATGCGCGCTCCGAGATCAGCGCTGACATCGGCCTCCGTGCGGCCGACAAGGGGGATGCGGCCGGCCTGCAGCTCGGCTGCGATCCGGTCCACCGCCGCACCTGCCGCGGCCAGCGCGGCAATCTCGGAATCGTCCTTGCGCATCCGCAGCGCGTTCATCACGGTCGTGGACCGAAGGTATTGGGTCGATGACGAAGACCAGTGGCCGACAAGATCGACGAGGAACCTCGCCCACATCGTGTCACCGATGGCGACGGTCCTCGGTTGACCGACGAGACCGGCAACAATGGCGATCGGATCCTCGGTCTCGTTCCACGGCAGCAGCTTGAACACCTCGGGACGATCGACGACGCGTGGTGCCTCGAGTCTCGGCACGACGAGCGTTGCTGCGTCGTCTTTCGGTACGACGAGCATCGTCAGGCGCTCCAGGGGCATTGCCTCGTACCCGGTGAGGTACGGGAGATCTCGCCCGACCGACACCAACAGCGCATCGATGTCGGCCTCGGCCATCCGTTGCCGCGCCCGATCGATTCGATCGATAAAGGTGGCTGAGGAGGAAGCGGCGCTCATCACATCATTCTTGCTCAGACGAACGACAACGACACCGCGTCGCCGATCATCACCGCGTCAGCGGCTTGCCGTGCGTGGTAGCTGCTGCGTGTCAACGGGCTGGCCTCGACGTGGCCGATGCCCAGCGATTCGCCCAGCCGCTTCCACTCGGTGAACTCAGCGGGCTCGACCCATCGATCGACCGGAAGATGGTGCGTGGTGGGACGCAGGTACTGGCCGATCGTCACGATGTCGACACCCACGGCGGCCAGGTCCGCTAGGCAGCCGACTACTTCTTCGGGTCTCTCCCCCATTCCGACGATCAATCCCGACTTCGTCGTCAGACCCGCTGCCTTGGCCCGGGCCAGCACAGAAAGGCTGCGCGCATATCCCGCCGATGGACGAACCGCGCGCTGCAGCCTTGCGACCGTCTCGATGTTGTGGTTCAAGACGTCCGGGCGAACCGCGAACAGCAGGGCCAGCGATGAATCGTCGCCCTTCGCGTCGGAGATCAGGGTCTCGACGCGTGTCTCGGGGCATCGCTGGCGAATGGCTTCGACACAGCGAGCAACGTGTGCCATGCCTCCGTCGGGCATGTCGTCGCGGGCGACCATCGTCAGCACCGCATGGGCCAGGCCCATGCTGGCAACGGCGTCGGCGACACGGGCGGGCTCGTCTTCTGAAGGCGCCAAAGGCTTGCGCGTATCGATGAGGCAGAACCCACAGGCGCGCGTGCACCGCTCGCCCAGGACCATGAACGTGGCTGTGCCGTCGGCCCAACAGTCGCTGAGGTTCGGGCAGCCGGCCTCCTCGCAGACGGTGACCAGACCCAGGTTGCGCACTGTCTTCTTCAAGGCGATCACCTCGGGACCGTGGACCACCTTCGGCCGCAACCACTCCGGCTTGCGGGTGGAGATCGACAGGCCGTCGACGACACCGACCTGGGCGAGTCGACGCACTACCGCGCCCGGCCCTTCGCCGCGCGAGAAGGCCGAGAGGTCGTCCGGCCGGTGCTTCCAGGCCACGTCTTGGCGCTCCATCGCGCCGCGTCCCCAGGCCACAGCAGCGTGGCGGGCGACCACCTCGGCGACATGCTCGAGCGTGGTGTCGATCCCCTCCTCGGACAATGACGTGACCGGCTTGTCGGGGATCCCGCAGGGCACGATGTACTGCCGCATGTAGCGCATGTCGGGCGCGACGTTGAGGGCAAAACCGTGCATGGTTCGACCACGCGCCAGGCGAACACCGATCGCACAAATCTTGCGTGGATAAGGCCCGTTGACACCGACCCAGACCCCGGGATATTCATCGAGGCAGCCGACATCGTCGAGCCCGAGCTCGGTGAGGCTGGCCACGATCACGCGTTGAATCGCGCAGACGTGATCTGCTGCGCCGATCGCGTTCGACACGTTGACGATTGGGTAGCCGACAAGTTGCCCGGGGCCGTGATAGGTCACATCACCGCCGCGCTTCACCGGTACGAGCTCGGCACCGACGGAGTCCGGGTCGACAAGGACGTTGGCGGCAAGGTCGGCACGGGGTCCGTGGGTGAAGACGTGAGGATGCTCGAGCAGCAGCAGATGATCTTCGTGGCCGTGGCTGAACAGGGCCTCTTGAACCGCGAGCGCCTCGCGGTAGGCAACCCTGCCGAGCCAGCGAACGCGAAGGGTCATGTCACAGCTCGGCGGACCAGTCGCGGGTCTCGAGCGTCTCCTTCATCTTCACGAGGAACCCGGCCGCGTATGCGCCATCGAACGCCCGGTGGTCCCAGGACATCGCCAGGTTGCCCACCGGATGGATGGCGATGCCCTCGCCGCCATCGGTTGTGCGCACGACGACTGGCTTGCGGACGATGGCGTCCGTCGACAGGATCGCGACCTGAGGCTGGTTGATGATGGGCATAGTCAGCACACTGCCGGCCGAGCCGTTGTTCGAGATCGTGAACGTGCCTCCACTGATCTCGTCGGGGCCGAGCTTGCGGCTGCGGGCCCGCCGGGCGAGGTCGTTGATCTCACGGGCGATTGCGCGGAGGCGCTTGGTCTCGGCGGCACGTATCACGGGGACCAGCAGACCCTCGTAATCGAGATCGACAGCGATCCCGATGTCGACGAAGTTGTGCACAATCAGATCCTCATCAGAGACGCTGGCGTTGAGATGCGGGAACTCGGCCAACGCCTCGACCACAGCGCGAGTGATGAACGGCAGGTACGTCAGCCCGAACCCTTCGGCCGCCTTCCATTCGGCCTTGACCTGATTGCGGGCGAGATCGACGTTCGCGAAGTCGACCTCGACGACGCTGAAGGCGTGCGGGCTGACGCCTTTGCTCATGACCATGTGGTTGCCCGTGAGCTTGCGGATCTTCGACAGTCGCACCGTCGAATCGCGTTCGCCCGGCGCGACGGCGGCGGGCGACGCTGCGGGTGCGGCCGGTGCCGGTGCTGCTGCTGCGGCAGCCGGCGCGGGTGCAGTCGCTGCAGGCGCGGCAGCTGCGGGCGCGGCAGCTGCGGCGGGTTGCGGAGCATGAGACGCGACCTTGTCGATGTGGTCCAAGACGTCGTCGCGCGTGATTCGTCCACCTGGGCCGGTGCCCTTGACCTCATCGACGTTGATGTTGTGTTCGGCGACGAGCCTGCGCACGACCGGGGACAGCAGGCGATTGTCGGACGGTGTGTCGGCGTCGTCAGCCGGTGCTTGCTGCGCAGGCGGTGCGGTGGGAGCGGCTTGCGCCGGCTGAGCGGCGGGTGCCGGCGCGGCCGCTGGTGGCGGTGGCATTTCCGCAGGTGGTGCCTCGGCGGCAGCCGGTTTCACGGGCGGTTCCTCAGGCGCAACAGTTTCAGGCGCCGGGGCCGGTGGCGCGGCGGCGTCGACGGGGGGCGCGGCAGCGTCCGCCTGCGCAGGTTCCGCCTCGGCGGGTTCGGATGGAGCCGCGGCCGGCGAAGCGGCGCCTTCGCCGACGACGGCGATCACCGCACCGACCGGCACGGTGTCGCCCTCTTGAACACGAATCTCGGTGACGGTTCCAGCGATCGGCGACGGCACCTCGGTGTCGACCTTGTCGGTGCTGACCTCGAAGAGCGGCTCGTCAGCAGCGACGCTGTCACCGACCTTCTTGAACCATCGGGTAATCGTGCCCTCGGTGACGGTTTCACCGAGTTGTGGCAACGTGACATCGGCCATGGTGTGGTCTCTCTCTTCGATTGGATCAGGCGTTGAGGCTGCGGCCCGTGAGGGACAATACGGTCTCCCCGAACAGCTCGGTGAGGCTGGGGTGCGGCTGGATGAACTCGGCGACCTCGGCTGCTGTGGCTTCCCAGTTGACGGCAAGGTAGCCGCCGCTCAACTGCTCGGTGACCCACGGACCAACCATGTGAACTCCGAGGATCTGGCCGGCGCTGCCGTCGGGTTGCTTCTTGGCGATGATCTTCACCAGGCCGTCGAGCTCGCCCAGGATCTGTGCTCGGCTGTTGGCACGAAACTGATGCTTGGCGACGACGACGTCGTGCCCGCCTTCGCGGGCAGCCTCTTCGCTGGGCCCGGAGAACGCGACTTCGGGATGGCAATAGATCGCCCACGGAACACGGTCGTAGGCGACAGGCTTGGGATGCTCGCCAAGGATGTGCTTCGTCACCAGAATGGCTTCCGCATAACCGACATGGGCCAACTGTGGGGTGTCGATGATGTCGCCGATTGCGTACACGCCCGGCTCGCCGGTGCGGCAGTACTCGTCGACCTCGATGTGCCCACGGTCGCTGACCTTGACCGCGGTGCCCGACAGGCCGAGCTTGTCGGCAAACGGCCGGCGCCCAATGCTGACCACGACGACATCGACCTCGATGTTGTCGACCTCACCGCCGTCGCCGCCCACACAATGCACGGTGGTTCCGCCTTCGGCCGTAGGGGTGTGGCCGAGCACCTTGATGGACGTGCGGATGTCGATGTTCTTCTTCTTGAAACTGCGAACCACGACGTTGGCAACGTCGGTGTCGAGCCCGGGCAGGATCTTCGGCAGTCCTTCGAGAATTGTCACCTGCGAACCGAGATCGGCGAACGTGCTGGCGAACTCGCAGCCGATGGCACCTCCACCGATCACGACGACGCGGGGCGGCACGTGGTCGAGCATCAACACCTCGTCGCTCGTCATCACGGGACCGGAGGGCTCGAAGCCGGGGATCGTGCGTGGCACGGACCCGGCTGCCAACACCACGTTCTTTCCAACGACGGTGGTGGTCGTGCCGTCGGGACCGGTGACCGTGACGGTGCGATCTGCGCCGAGGGTTCCGACTCCGTCGTAGATCGTGATCTTCTTCGACTTCATGAAGCCGGTAAGGCTCTTCACCAAACCGTCGACGATCTTCTGCTTCCGGGCTTGCGCCGTGACGAAGTTCACGACCGGCGCGCTGGATTCGATTCCGAATTCGGCCGCGTGCGCCACGTGCCGCTGGACCGCCGCTGTCTCCAGAAAAGCCTTCGCCGGGATGCAGCCACGGTTGAGACAGGTTCCACCCATCTCGGCCATTTCGACGAGGGCAACGTTGAGGCCGGAGGACGTGGCATACAGCGCTGCGCCGTATCCGCCGGGGCCTCCGCCGATCACGACGAGATCGAATTCGCTTGCGGGCTCCATGGTGGCTCCGTGACGGTCGGGTGGATCGGCCAAGATGTCTGTGAAATTCGTGGCCAACGGTAGCGCCTACGCGCCTTGAGCGAGCACCCACCGAAGCTGCGCATCGGCACGATGGAAGATCAGTTGCCGCGACGTCCCTTTCACGCCGATCGTTGTGAACGTGAGCGCGCAGTCGACGGGATCGACGGCGATTCCGGTGCAATCCGACGACGTCACCGCCAACACTCTGCCCGGACCGACGAGGGTGAAGCCGTCGAGACCTCGTGGGTCGTCGACCCCCCCGATTCGAACGACCGCGACGACGCTGTCATCCCGAAGCGACGAGGAGACGAGCTCGACCATCACATCACCGGCCTTTCCCGGCTCGCCGACTTTCAGCAGTTTCGCCGATTGCTGTTGACCCCCGACGCGCAACAACTGAATGCCGCCGGCGAGCAGGATGACCAGGCCGCATCCGATCGCGAGCAACAGCAGTGTCCTGGTGCGCATGGACTCGCCAGGCTATGGCCGTTAGCGTGCGGACGTGCGGCGTCTCGTGTGGTGTGTCATCGGCATCGTTGCACTCTCCGCATGCGGCGACCCGAGCACGCAGATCGACCCCGCTGCCCAGCCGGCCGCATCGGCCGCGGTAGCCACGGCCGCACCGGCCCCGTCCTCCGGGCAACGACTGGTACCCGATTCGCTGGCCTTCTCCGCACCTCGGGTCGGCGGTGGCACGGTCGATATGTCCGACTACGCCGGCAAGCCCGTGCTGTTGTGGTTCTGGGCACCGACTTGAGTGACCTGCAACCATGAAGCCCCTTCGGTCGAAGCGGCGAGCAAGAGGTGGGCGGGGAAGGTGCAGTTCGTCGGCGTCGCGTGGTCCGGCGACGACACTTCCTTTCAAGGATTCGTCGACAAGTACGGACTGAGCTTCCCCCAGATCAGCGATGACTCCGGCGTTGTGTTCGCGAGATTCGGAGTGCCATACCAGCCGGCGATGGCGATCATCGACGCCGCGGGGACGGTGCAGCTGACTCTGGGCGCTGTCGAGGAATCGACGCTCGACACCGCGCTGGCAAAAGCGGTCGGCGACTAGCGGGCGACGACTAACTGACGCAGGCGAAAACCCGATCCATGTAATCCTGATCGGTCACGTTGTACCAGTTGCGGCCTTCGAGGCACTCCGGCCGCGCCAACTCGTATGGCAATTCGAATTCGGAGATCGTTCCGTCAGCGACGTACTTCTGGAAGCATGGGGCGACGCCGATCGCGAATGCAGTGAACGCTTCGTCTTCCATGGCATATACGTCGCCGTTGAAGTACAAGTCACCGACTCCACACTCGTCGAACCTGTAATACGGGGACACGGACGATGGATCGATCGACCCGTTTTCGATCCCGGCCTTGATGCAATCGGCGTAGGCCGAGTAGATGCTCTCCGCGAAGCAGGCGACGAGCCCGCTGTCACCACTCGTGTCACCACCGTCGTTGCCGATCGCGCCGTCGGTGCCGATCCCACCGATCGACGTCCCCGAACCGGCGCTGAAGATCCCGCCGATGAAGATAGATTCGGCAACCTTCTTGGCGCCATCGATGATGTCGGTCAGCTCACCGTTGTCGAGTGCTGACAACTCGGCCAAGAAGAGATCGGCGATGCTTCCGACCGGACTGACGAACCACTTGCCATTGACCTGTTGCACGGTGATCCCGACGGGCCGCATGTCGGCAAACGCGTTTTGCACGGTCTTGACGAACGACTTCAGGTCCTCGTTGTCCTCGAGGCCGAGCGCCTTTACTGCTGAGTCGACTGCGCTGCCACCCTCGCACGTATCGATGCTCGAGTCCGTGGTCGTCATGACCACGCATCCACCCTTGCTCTCAACGGTCACGTCGGTGTCGTTGCTGCTCGCGTTCATTGTGAACCCGTCGATCGCCACCGTTCGTCGGTCGCCGCTGCCGGTGACCGAGAACTTGATGTCCGAGAACGCGATCTTCAAGCCGAGTGCGTCGAGGCTCTTCTGCGAGTCGTCCACGAATATCGGCCCGTAGCGCTGGAGAGCTTCTGCCTCGTTCGGATTGAGGGCGGCGATGAGTGCCTCATAGTCGAGATCGTCGACGGCATCGAAGATCGCCTGCACCGCACCTTCTGGGGTGTCGGAGCCCCTGGCGACGATGGGAGTCTCTGGTATCTGCTGACCCTCTACTCGAGAGTTCTCGGCGAGCGAGTACAAGGCGCTGAGGTACCAACGACCATCGCGCTTGACGGCCGCGAGCTTCCAGTCGATGTCGGAGCTCTGCGGCGGGCTGTCGAGCGTCGGTCGATCACCACCGAAGGCCTCGTCGATCAGTAGGTCCCCGATCGGCACCGCGGCACCGTCCACAGAGGCTGTACCAGTGGCTGTGATCCGGATGTCTGTCACATCGTCGACGTTCGTCGCTGTGGGGTCGACCTGCACGTCGGTGAAGGCGATGTCGAGTCCCCCGACCTTGTCGAGGCTGGCCGTGCCGTCGACGACTTTCAATCGCTTGAGGTTGTCGACGATGTCGATCAGCGGCTGCCGCATCATGTCGCGCTCACCAGGGAGCAGCAGGTCGACGACTCCGAGAGCGTCCTCGGCGGCGAGCGAATCCATCAGGCGAGTTCCGACCTCTGTCGGGGTCGCTGCCCCGCCGTCGTTGCCCGCGACGATCCTGGTGATTGCGAATCCACCGGCGCCGAAGAGCGCAACCACCGCGATGAGGCCGCCGACGACCTTGCCTCGGCTCCGCTTGCCGGCGGTGCCGGTCGGCACGACTAGGGCGGTCGGACCGCTGTCCTGCGAGCCGAACGCGACCGGTTGGAACGGCGGCGCATACACATTGGACGGTGGCGGCGGTACGGGTGACGACAGCGGCGGACCCGCGGCGAGCGGAGCCTCCGGCCGTGGTGGGTCGAAGCGCGTGCCGTCGTCGTTGGTGTCCACAGGATTACCTTTCGCCGCAACTGGTTCATATCGGTATCGGCTCGTTCAGCGCCGACCTGAGGACTTTGCTCAACACCCCCTCTCGCGCGACATACCCTGTGCGGATGCGCATCCTCATGTCGGGCGGCAGTGGCCTGATCGGCTCAGCTCTCACCCGGCGACTCTCAGCAGACGGCCACACAGTTTTGCGACTCGTACGACGCTCCGCGAAGGAGGGCGAGCTGACGTGGGATCCGGCTGCCGGCACGCTCGATCCAGCGGCCTTCGACGACTGCGATGCTGTCATCAACCTCTCGGGGGCCGGCATCGGCGACAAGCGGTGGACCGACGATTACAAAGCCGAGTTGCTGTCGAGCCGGGTACGAGCAACCGAGCTGCTCGCTACGACGATGGCGACGCTCGATCGCAAGCCATCCGTGTTCATCTCCGGCTCCGCGGTCGGTTATTACGGCGATCGCGGCGACGAGAAGCTCGACGAACTATCGGCACCGGGGACCGACTTCCTCGGCGATCTCTGCCAGCAGTGGGAGGGGGCGACGGTCGCTGCCGAGAAGGAGGGCATCCGCACGGTGCATCTGCGCACCGGCATCGTGCTGTCCGCGAAGGGCGGGGCGTTGAAGAAGCAGCTGCCGCTGTTCAAGCTCGGGCTCGGCGGTCGATTCGGCAACGGCCATCAGTGGCAGAGCTGGATATCAATCGACGACGAGGTCGGTGCAATTGTTCACCTGCTGTCTGCAGAGATGTGCGGAGCAGTCAACGTGACGGCGCCGGAGCCCGTGACCAACAGCGATTTCACGGCGACGCTGGCCAAGGTCCTCCGTCGGCCCGCCGCGTTGCGCGTTCCGTTGTTCGCGCCGAAGATCCTCCTCGGCGGCGAGCTGGTCGAGACGCTGCTGCTCAGCGGTCAGCGAGTGCTGCCGACCGCGCTCCAACGCAGCGGTTACGAGTTCCAACACCCAACGTTGGAGCTGGCCCTGCGGGCCCTGCT
>JANPGV010000192.1:0-26088 GCA_031424145.1 Ilumatobacteraceae bacterium | reverse complement strand
CGGGAACGACGACACCTCAGCGACCAACCGGGCCAACATCACCTCGCGCCCGTCGACCCACGATTTCAACCGGCGCAACTCGCCAACCGCAGCCTGCAACACAGCCCAATCAGCACAGCCAGCATCGACCGCCGCCACCCGCCCCACCAGCTCTTGGACCTCGCTGACCTTCATCTACCCATCCTCGCAAAGGGGTGCCACAGAGTACCCGAGGCCATCACATCGACGGCTCGACGGTGCGGCTCGGCCACGTCGATGCTCAACGCGTCACGCGACACGGTCGACTACTCAGGCAGTCCGCCGAAGATCAGCAGATCGAGCTCGGCGAGGCTCTCGTTCGCGGCGATCATGTCGAGTTGCACGATCTTGCCATTCTCCGAAGTGACGTCCCACACGACCTTCGGCTGTCCGCTGGGAGCCCACACGATGCCAACGATTCCGTCGATCAGCGCAGGCTGAGCCGCGAGCGCACGACCCGAGAACACGGCAGCGACGGCTTCTGCGCCACGAACTTCTGCCGGCGAGCCCATCTGCACCCCCGTGGCGTCCGCCCGCAGCACGACTGCAGGATCGAGCAGAGCGACAAGAGCCTCGAAGTTGCCGCTGCGCGACGCAGCGAGGAAGGCGTCGACCACGGCACGCTGGCGGGTCACGTCTGCGTTCGGAACAAGAGGCGATCCGCGCACGCGACGCCGTGCCCGACTGGCGAGTTGCTTGACCGCGTTGGGGGAGCGCCCGAGGATCGTCGCGATCTCCTCGAACGGCACCGCGAACATGTCGTGGAGCACGAACGCCAGACGTTCAGCAGGTGCCAACACGCCGAGCACCACGAGCAGCGCGGGGCCGAGGGACTCTGCGAGGAGTGCTTCGTACTCGGGATCATCTCCGTTGGAAAGGGCCGCAATCGTTCCGGCCGCATCGGTCGCATCGATTGATGCCGTCCGGTCTCGCCGCGACGAGCGCGAGCGCAACATGTCGAGCGAGACCCTGGCGACGACGGTCGTCAGCCATCCGCCGAGATTGTCGATGCCGCTCGCGTCGGAACGGCTGAGACGCAGCCACGCCTCCTGCACTGCGTCATCGGCGTCGGTCACCGAGCCGAGCATCCTGATAGCAACAGAACGCAGATGGGGACGCTGCTCTTCGAATCGCTCGGCAAGCCAGTCGTGTTCGTCCGTTGTCACCGTCTTGTCACCTTTTTCTGTTGCAGTCCGTCATACCACTGACGATCCCAACACGGTCGACGTAACACACCAGAACCAGACACCAATCTGCAAGGAGCCCGGACATGACATCGGGAACGAGGCCCTGCAAGCTCTGCTCGACGCCGGCGCTCAAAAGCACGAGGATGTGAACGTCGGCGGCGGCGGCAAGCTGATCGCGACTGTGAAAGACGCCGACGGGAATATCATCGGTTTGCTCCAGGCGCCGGTCGGCGGGTGGACATGAAACCTGAAGCAGGAGGACGTTTCACGACATGCAGAGCGGCGGTGCCAGCGGTCGTGTCAATGTCCGAACGGCAGGTCCCGAGCCGGGTCTTGCCCGCGGCCTGGCGGAAGTGCTGATCGACTGTGTCGAGGGCGGGGCGTCCGTGAGCTTCATGTTGCCGCTCGATACGCATCGAGCAGAGAACTTCTGGATCGAAGCTCTCGAAAGTGCGGCTCGCGGCGAGCGGATAATCTTGGTCGCCGAGGAGGACGGCACAGGCCAGGTCGTGGGAACTGTGCAGGTGGTCCTCACAACGCCGGAGAACCAAATGCATCGTGGCGAGATCGCGAAGATGTTGGTGCACCGAAGTGCGCGACGTCGCGGCGTGGCGGAGGCATTGATGCGCGCCGCCGAGACAGCAGCGCTCGACGCTGGCAAATCGTTACTGGTGCTGGACACCAGCAGCGGTGACGCTGAACGCATCTACGACCGGCTTGGATGGCAGCGCGTCGGAATCATTCCCTCGTACGCGTTGTGGCCGAGCGGAGGATTCGTGGACACGACCGTCTTCTACAAGCATTTGGCCGGCGACGGTGGAGTGTGAGTTACGTTCGACTCTTACTTTTTGCGGTCGCCCTTGTCGCCCTGACCGGGCTTTGCGACTGCCTTGGCGCTCTTGCGAACATCCTGGGCGAGCGATCGTGACACGTCCACGCTCTCGGTGATCTTGCCGGACTCGTCTCGGCGGATGTATCGCTTGTCGCCCTTGGTGGGTTCAATGAGCTCTCGTTTGTTGGGCATGGGCCGCGTATACCCCGATCTCATCACTGACAAACGCGACCGACCACTCGACGACGTTGCGTGGGTGGGATCCCACGGTCAAATTTCGACGGTGGCGATTACGGTTGGCCTGAGGCCCCACCGCAACCGGGACGAATTCGAGGCGGCACGGGGCCGATGAACGCTACGGACCGTTTGGCAGTTGGAAGTCCGGGGTAGGCGTAAACACCACCCATCTCGATTGTCTCTTGACGAAAGCGAGCAAGCAATGCCACCAGAAGCTTGGAGCGCGAAGCGCGAGCGCCAGTACGAACACATCAAAGAGGGCCTGGAGAAGAGAGGCGAGGACGAGGACACCGCCGAGGAGATTGCGGCTCGGACAGTCAACAAGGAGCGGGCTCGCGCCGGCGAGGCAAAAGAGGCGAGCAAGAGCTCGATCGAAGACATCTCGTCCGGTCGACGCGGTGGCCTCCGCTCTCACAGCGGTCCGGGTGGCCGCACTAGGGATCAGTTGTACAACGAAGCCAAGGACAAAGGTGTCAAGGGCCGGTCAAAGATGACCAAGGCTCAACTGGAGCGAGCCGTAGGACGCTAGGCAAAACTCAGCCGGGTTGACGTTCTTCCGACCGTCGTTCCAGTCGTTGCAGCGTCACGTCGACGGGGACGGGACGTGGCTCGCACGTGGCGCGGAGTGATCGGCGACGATGTCCGAGGACGAACGTCAACGCGATCGCTCCGAAGACCAATGCGATCGTGCCGAACAGCGCGACTCCGGCAGCCGTGCCAAGCCCGATAGCCGCGAGGAACCCGACGATGGGCCCCGCGCAGCATGCCGCACACGCGATTGCACCGACGCCGACAAGGGCTGCGCCCTCCTTCCGGGTGCTCATCGACGCGTGCCTTGTCCCGCGCCGAAGAGAGCTTCGACGATCGGGAGAGCGTCGTCGGGAGCACGGACCTCGAGGGCGATGCCCCGCGCGTCGACGGTGATGGCGAAGCCGAAGAACTGACAGCAGTCCTGTTCGGCGGCGGCGAGGCGAATGAGCTCGTCGAGCGGCACCGTTGACCCGAACGTTGCCCGAACGCCGCCGTTGATCGCCTCGCGGCCGGCGACATGCGCGAGGAGATCCCCCCACTCGTCGAGGCGGCCCGAGATCGCCGGCGCAGCCAAGGTGCATGCAATCGGAACCTCATCGTTGCCGTTGATCCGTTTCAACACGAGTGTGACTGCCTGCCGCTCGGTGTTGTCCGTGATGCAACCGCACTGCTCATCGCACGGCCCGTCGGGTCGGTGGAGCTCGAGACTGACCGCAGCACGTTGAAGCTCGGAGCTGAGAGTCATCAGTTCGACGATCTGCTGCTGTGCGCTGCCCAGCTTGTCGGCAACGACTCTGCGCAGACGGTCCTGCACGGCGCCGCACTTGCCACCGTCCCATGCGAGGGCGAGGTCTGCGATCTCATCGAGGCTGCAGCCGAGTTGCTTGGCCCGGGCGATGAACGCGAGACGCTCGAGCGTGCTTTCGTCGTACATCCGGTAGCCGGCGGGTGTGCGTCCGGCCTGGGGGAGCAGGCCGATCTCCTCGTAGTAGCGCAATGTCGCCGCGCTGAAGCCGCTGCGATCGGCGACTTCTTTGATCTTGTACGGAGAGCTCACCCGCTCAGCGTAAACCATCAAGTCCGCTTGAAGGTCAAGCGGTTCCCGAGCCCTCGAAACGGATGATGGCTCGGTCGACCGCCGCGATGTCAGCGGGCACAACACGGTGCCCAGTGGGGATGCGCAGGCCCAGATGACGCCCTGGCGTGCCGTTGTCCAGCACAGCCTGGACTGCATCGGCCACCTCTGCTGCATCGGTCACCAGGGTGCCGACCATCGGTTGGACCTGCCCGCGTTGACGCACAGTCGCCGATCTGCCGCCCGTGAAGTTCGTTCGCCAAGATGCGGGAGTGAGCACGAATGAGGTTCCCGCTGCGTGATGCCACCCGACCGGTATCCGGTACTGGCGCCCGCTACGACGACCGTTGAACTCGATGAGCGCAACGTTCTTCATCCGTCGCCCGGCGCGTGATCCGAGCAGGGCACGCATCAGTGGGTTCAGGACGCGGATAACGATCCCAGGTGGACGAGCGTCCCGAACGACGGCACTCATTGCCGTTGCGGTTCGACGATGTGGCCGATCGCCGCGGCGACGCCTCCCTCACCGGGATCGACCGGCTCGAGATAGAAGCGTGCCCACGTGGCCTGTTCGCCCTCGACGCCGAAGATGATGACGCCGCGCATGAGGTGCTCTGCGCCGTCGGGGCGAGTCCCGCGCATCTCCCATTCCGACCAAATTGCATCATCGTCGTCACCATCGCCGAAAGAGGTGCGCAACACGTCGGCAGTGATGTCCGGCACGCCGGCGAAGATCCGTGCCCAGTTTTCCCGGACCTGTGATCGCCCAACAAACCCGCGACCGGGATGCGCTGGAGTCTCGTTGCGGTAGTCGGCGGCGAAGCACTCGACGAGTGCATCGAGATCGTGGTCGTTGACCGCGCTCACGAGGCGCTGGGGCAGTGTGCTCTGAATCTTGTTCTCAACATTCTTCTCATCGTTCACGATCATCTCTCAGTTCTGTTCCAGCTGGCTAGAATGAATTGAGTATGGCCCTCGGAAAGCACCCGGTCAAGCAGACAAGGATGTATGACGCGACAGTGCGCCAGGAACGGGCCAGAGAATTGCGCGCTGCGACACTGGACATCGCCCAACAGAAGTTCCGCCGGCAGGGTTACTCGGCGACAACCGTGGAATCGATTGCCGAAGCCGCTGGAGTTTCCGCGGCGACGATCTACAAGACATACGGAGGCAAGGCCGGACTCGTGCGCGCCCTGTGCGACCGAGCTCTCGCCGGCGCCGGGCCCGTCCATGCCGAGGAGCGTTCCAACGCCCTGCGATCGGCCCCGGATCCGCGAGATGTGGTCGAGGGATGGGGTCGTCTGGCCAGCGAGGTGTCGCCTCGCATCTCGCCACTGCTGCTTTGGCTGCGCGAGGCCGGTCGTCTCGATGCTGGTGCCGCTGCCCTCTACCGCGAACTCGACGCCAAGCGACTGAAACGCATGGGCGACAACGCCGCGTCTCTCGCCGACTCCGGCCACCTGCGACCAGGTGTCACCAAGCGGGACGCACGCGACGTCATGTGGCTCCTCACGGCACCCGACACCTACGACCTGCTCGTCAACCTGCGACGGTGGTCCATCGACAAGTATTCGAGCTGGATGGCCGAGACGATGATCGCCTCGCTTCTGTGAGCGCTACGGCAGGATCAGGTGCATGTCACCGAACTCGTGCCACAGATACCCGCCCTCCAGGCTCGCGGCATACGACGACTCCAGCAGGGCACGGCCGGCGACCGCTTCGAGCATCAGCAGATGGGAGGCCGCGGGCTCGTGCCAACCGGTCAGCAGACCGTCGACGACATGCACACCTCGCTCCGGGGTGATCACCAGATCCGTCCAGCCGTCGATCGCCCGCACAACCCCGGCGTCACCAGCGGTCTCCAGCCCACGTACGACCGTCGTGCCGACCGCAATGACCCTGCCGCCGCCGCGACGGGTCGCATTCACACGCTCTGCCGTCGTTGCCGGCACCCGGAGACGCTCCGGGTACGGCAGTTCCGTTGATTCGAGCGAGGCAACTCCTGTGTGCAACACGAGCGGCGTCACGCCGACCCCCTTGGCGACGAGCCGAGTGATCACCTCGGTTGTGAACGGCCGACCTGCACTCGGCATCTCCGCGCTGCCGGGCTCCGTCGCGTACACGTTCTGGTATGCGGAGAGTGGCCACGGCCGATCCACGTAGCCGTACCTGATCGGCCGGCCGTGGACAGCGAGCCAGGTGAAAACCGGTTGCGGAAGGTCCAGGTCGGCCACCCACAAGCGAGCGCTGTCCAGGTAGGGCTCGACAAAGGTAATCGTTGCGTCGGAGCCGAGTTCGACGCGAGGTGGAACCGGGCCGTCCCAACGGCGAGTTGTCGGTCCGTCGATTCGCCGCGGTTCTACGACCCAACGTCCGTCGTCCAAGCGTGTCGAGAGATGAACGATCAACCGCGACCCGTTTGTCGAGGCAGCCGCGACGGCGGCCGGCACGACAGCGGAGGTGTTGACGACGACGAGATCGCCCGGATGGAGAAACGAAGGGAGAGTCCCGAACGTCGTGTGCGTGAGCCGACCGGTTTTGCGTTCGGCAACGAGCATCCGCACAGCGTCGCGAGTCATCCCACGTGCCTCTGCGGGTTCGCCCGCCTCGAGATGTGCGGGCAGTTCGAACGACAACCGGTCCGTCGATCCAGCGACTGACTCCGGGATGCGTGAGGGAGGCGTCATGGTGGCGGTGTTCACAACGACACCTCCGCCACTAGCTCGCTCGCGCGGAACCTGCCGCTGGCCGGAGCCGTGCGCAGCAGGCGGCGCAGTGCCGGCACGACCGTCTCCGGCAACGGGCGATCGGAGATGTCCTCACGGGGAAAGGCTGCCTGGTGCATCTCGGTGCGCATGTCACCCGGGTCGAACCAGTACACGTGGACGTCAGGCTCCTCTGCAGCGAGCACGTTCGACAACTGCTCGAGCGCTGCCTTCGACGAGCCGTATCCGCCCCATCCCGGGTACCCCTCGACGGCGGCGTCGGAGGTGATGTCCACCACGGTCCCATGGCTCGCCCTGAGCATGGGCAGCGTTGCTTGGACGAGAGCGAGGGGCGCGACCACGTTGACGGCCAGGACACGTTCGAGTTCGTCCAGTGGGTAGGACTCGAGGTTCGGCTGCGGTGAAGGACCGAGGACGCTGGCGTTGTTGACCAGCAGGTCGAGGCCGCCGAGCTCGGAGACCGCCTCGACGAGCGCAGCGCGATGTCGCGGATCGGCTACGTCGCCGGCGAGGCCTCGAATGGTGCTCGCACCCGCCTTACCGCCCGACGTTGCTTGCAATCTGCGCACCGCAGCGTCCAACGCGGCTGGATCCCTGCCGTCGATCACGACGGTCCAACCGTCCTCGACGAGATCGCTGGCCAGTGCCAGACCGAAACCCTTCGAGCCCCCTGTGACCAATGCGATCTTTGATGCGACGTTCGATGAAGTGCTCATGGTGATCCTCTCCACGTCCCGCTGGCGGCGGTGGCGCTCGATCGCACCATTAAAGCAAGTGATCGCTTGCTTTATTCCGCTTCGCCGAAAAGTTTCGTCAGGAGAGAATTTGGTCTAGACCGTCGCGAAGGCTCGCACGGTGAACGTGCCCAGTCCCTTGATCTTTGGGGGCACGGCGGTGAACCGGAACCCGTCCGATGGCAGTGCGTCGAGGCCGGTCAGGTGCTCGATGATGGGGATGTCGTTCCTCAGCAACGTGGTGTGAACCGGCCGGCCGTCGCCGTCGGGGCTGTCGATGGCATCGATGTTCAGCGAATCGATGCCGACGCACAGTGCTCCTGCCTCGACGAGCGCCTCGGCGGTGGCTGCAGCCAGGTGCGGATGATGATCGAGATAGGCAGGGGTCGCGAAGTGACGGCTGTGGTCCGTCCGGAACAGCACCGCTCGGCCGGCCAGCGCTCGATCGGCAAGGTGCTCGGGGCCGATGCTGTTGATGCCGAGGCAATCGATGCAGATTCCCGGCACGGACGCGACCCGATCTAGCGGCAGCCCCGTCAGGTCATGCCCGTCGGCGAACCGGTGATAAGGCACGTCCATGTAGGTCCCTGTGTTCGAACAGATCGTGATCATGCCGATGGTGAAGGTCACGCCGGGGCCATAGATCGCCTGCGCCGCGTCCCGGTCGAGGTGCTCGAAGATGTGCGGAGCCGGCAGGCCCGGGTACGTCTGCAAACCCTCGGTGACCGAATGGCTGAGATCGACGAACGTACGTCCCGAGTCAGAGCTGTCAGCCATCTTTGAGCTGTTGCACTTCGTCGAGGCAGAACTGCATCAGGTCCCAGACGTCGGGTACCAACTCGCGGCACGAGACCAGCCCGAAGTCGAGCGTGTCGGTGTAGCTCTGCACAGTGATGTTGAGACCTTGGCCATCGGTGATCGTCGACACGGGGTAGTAGTGCTTCATCCGCGCGCCTGCCGCGTAGAGGGGCTGACGAGGACCGGGGACGTTCGAGATCACGAGGTTCATCGGTGGATTGACCCTGTCCACGATCCTCGTCGCAGCCGCAAGACGTATTGCCCTCGTGGCGAGTGCAGGCATCGCGAGTTGAGTGAAGTCCATGATGAGGTCGGCAGGCATGAGGTCGAATCGCTGCTTGGCGGCATTCATCGTTTCGTGCATCGCCATCACGCGCTTCACGGGATCGTCGACGTTGGTCGGCAACTCGGCCAGCAACGCGGAGACGCGGTTCGTCCATTTGTCGGCCTCGTCTCCACTTCGGGTCGACACCGGCACCATCGCGACGAGCGGCTCAGCCGGTAGGACGCCGTGTTTGTCGAGATAGGTGCGCAGTGCTCCGGCGCACACCGCCATCACGACATCGTTGATCGAGACGCCGAGTCGATTCTTGATCGCCTTGACGTCGTCGAGGGGGACAGATCCGATTGCGAACCGCCGGTGGGCAGTGATCGCCTTGTTGAACGGTGTTGCCGGAGCCGTAATCCGTGGGAGTCTCGGGGGCTGGTCGCGCTGTTCGTCGGATGGCGGCCGTAACCGTCGCTGGAGCGCGTCGAACGTGTTGGCGAGGTCGATCCGTCGCGCCGCTTTGGCCAGCTCGCCCAACGATCGCAACGTGATTCGAGTGATCCGCGCCGGATTGCGGGCCATGTTGACCGATGCCCGCCCGAGCAGCTCGAGCGACGATGGGACCACGTCGGGAGCTCGGTCGTCGGCGGGTGGTTCCGGAGCGACGGAGTCGACCTCGTGGTCGAGCAGGATCGACATCATCTCGACTCCCGATGCGCCGTCAATGGTTGCGTGGTGGATCTTGTTCAACACTGCGAAGTCGCCGCTCTCGAGCCCTTCGATCACGTACAGCTCCCACAAAGGTTTGGTGCGATCGAGTGGACGGGCGATGATGCGGGCAACCTGTTCGGTGAGCTGTTCGGCTGTCCCCGGCCCGGCCAACCCGAGATGACGTACGTGGAAGTCGAGATCGAAATCGGGGTCCGTGATCCAGTAGGGCCGATCCAGCCCGAACGGCACCTCGATGAGTCGCCGACGAAGTGGCTCGATGAGGTGCAGCCGGCTGGCAACCTGGGCGCGCAACGCCTCGAACGCATCGAAGTCCTTCCTGCGCGGACGCTCGTAGATCGACAAGCTCGAGACGTGTCCAAACGTCCTCGACGTCTCCATGTGCAGGAAGCTGGCGTCGAGCCCACTCAGTTGTTGCGCGGTCATCAGCTACAAGTATCCCAGCATTTGAGTAGCGCGTTGACTAGCTAGCTGTCCGGACATAAATGTCTGAACAGAGGTCAGATCACATCAGGTCAGCGGGGCGCGAACGATCAGTTTTCCGTCGGGCTGGGAGATGCCGATGGCGACGGCGTGTGACTGGGCGAGGGCGCTCGCCAATGTGACGCTGACGCGTGGCCCGGTTATCCCGGTGAACGTGCCCGCGGCGACGCGCGAACCATCGGCACGTTCCATCCACACGTTGTACTGCTGACCCGGGGTGAAACCTGTGGCCCGGAGATGGATCTCGGTACCCCACGATCGGTTCACGAACGTGACGGCACCGTCGACGGTGTCAGTGGCGAGGGCAACCTGTGGCGATCCGGTCCTCGTCGGCGACGAGGTGACCGCCGCTGCAACGAACACTCCCATCAGCACGGCGGCGGCCGCCGCGCCGATCAACCAGAGGCGTCGACGACGTCGGGTCCTATTCGCGGCGAGCCGGCCAGCGATCTGGCCGTACAGCCGCTCGGGCGAGGGCGCTGGCGCGGACGTGGATTCAACCCGATCAGGGCGGGCGTGGGAGAGCGCTGCTGCTGTGGCGGCGAATTCATCGACGAGCGCTCGCGCTTCGACGCAGTCGTAGAGGTGTTCGGACACACCTCGCTCGGTCTCGGTGTCGACCTCGTGGAGTGCCCGTTCGGCGATGACGCCGTGCCAGTATCCGCAGTTCTCAGGCATCGTTCCACCCCAACTCGTCGAGGGCCAGCCTCAGAGCCTTGAGACCGTAGAACAACCGCGTGCGAACGGTGGACTCAGGTACTCCGAGTTCGAGGGCCAGATCGACTGCGGCGCGCCCTTGATAGGAAACCTGGACCACCGCGTAACGGTGCTCCGCGGTCAGCCGGTTCAGCGCTTCTTCGATCACCCACGACCGCAACAGACCGTCGATCTGATCTTCGATCGCCGCATCGATCGCCGGAGTGCCATCGATGATCACCGGTCGCGCTGTCCGTTTGCGGGATGCGTCGATGAGCACGTTGCGCAGGATCGCGAACAGCCATGTCCGTTGTGAACCGAGGGCCGGATCGAAGCGTCTCATGGCCCGCCACGCTCGAACGAAGGTCTCCTGTACCGCATCCTCAGCTTGCCCGCGGTCACCCAGGGCGCGCAGCGCGAACCCGAACATCTCGCCGGAGAACGCAGTGACGGCAGTGCGCATCGCGTCACCGTCGGCGAAGCTCGGACGGACGAGCGCCAGGCGTGTCCTGGCGCTCATCGGGCGAACCGCGGGAAGATCACACTTGGACCCTAAGCCAGGTCGGAACGGGCCGGTCAGGAAACCGTCAACGTGATCTTCTTCATCACGATGTCTGCGCCGGACTTGACGGGGCCATCAGGGCCGGGGAACTCGTATGTCCCGGGTGTGCCGGCGTCGACGTGCAACATCGGCCAATAGGCACCCGTGGGTGACTTGGCATCGAGCGTAACGACCACGTCGCTGCTGTCACCCTCCGGAATCGCCACATGACCGACGACAGGGCCGGGCTGTCCGCTGGCGTCGGCGTGAATTGCAATGAAGCCGGCACTTCCGGTGATGTTGACAGACTTAACCGTGATTGAACTGCCGTCGCCGGTCTGATCCGCGGCATCGAGGCTGCCAGTGACGGCTGCCCCTGGTGCGGCAGTCCCGGAGGCGCCGGCTGCAGTGGTGACGGCGGTTGGCGTGGACGTCGTCTTCTTGTCGCTGCCGCAGGCGCCGAGCAGCAAGGCGCTCAGCGCGGCGATGCCGACGATGGTGGAACGGGTAGTGGACATGTCATTCTCCTAGGGCTGGTGCACGACGAGCACGCCGTGCATGGTTGGGTGGATCTCGCAATGGAACGGATAGGTGCCAGGTTTGGTCGGAGCGACGAGGGTTGCGGGCGCCTTGGGATTGAACGGTCCCGCCCTGAACGAGCCGTCATCAGCGGTGACGGTGTGCGGTTCGTCATCGCGGTCGACGAGTGTCAGCGGGGCACCTGGCGCCGATGAGATCGACGGGAACTTGTAACCGGTCACCACCACTTCGTTTGCGGTCCCGTCGGCAGCGGTGTTCACCGTAGGAACAGCGGTTGCGTCCGACGAACCACTGCTACCGCAGGCAGCCAGCAACGTCGGCAGGAGAGCGGACGCAACAGTGGGCACCAGGAACGCAGCGCGATGAGGTTTGATACAGGTGAATACGAGCTCGCTGCGTGGAACGTTCATTTAGATCCTTCAATTAGCGTCACAGCGTGATGGCCGAGCGAACGCGGAGGGCTCGATGAAAGCCCACGTTCGTCATTCGACCCAATCAGCGCTCGGAAACCCCCTCCTCGTTCGGTTCACGGTCGCTCACCTCTTGGCCACCGTGGCCGAGTGGGCGTTCTTCGTCGGTGCACTGGTCTATGCGTTCGACCACGGGGGCTCTCGAGCTGCGGGGCTCAGCTCCGTTGCGCTACTGGTACCAACGGCGATCGCCGCGCCTGCGGCGGCCGCGGCTGCACATCGCCAGCGACCATCGCGTGTGCGATTCGCGGCATACGCCCTGCAGACGATCTCGTTGGGCGCTGCGGCGGCCGCCGCCTTCGCCGAGGGCCCGGTGGCCGTGGTGATTGGTTTCTGTGTTGTCGCAGCGGCGGCTTACACCTTCCTGGGCCCGGCGTGCGCGGTGCTGCTTCCGGCCATGGTCCGGTCGGCCCGCGAATTGACCGTCGCCAACTTGTGGATGGGTTCTTGCGAGAGCATCAGCATGCTCGGCGGCTCGATCTTGGCGACGGCCCTGCTGGCTGCCGAGGGTCCGGCGTTGGCGCTGGCGGGTTGTGCCGCGTTCGTATTCGTCAGCACCGTGATGTCGTTCGGTCAAGGACGCGGTGAGCCGGCTCCCATCCTCGACGAAGGAGAATATGTGGGTGCTGTGAGGTTGCTGACCCGCAGCGTCAGGCGATTGCGGGAACGCCCAGGGGCAAGTGGTGTCCTCGCCGTTGCCGGCGGTCAATACCTGCTCATCGGTTCGCTCGATCTCATCGTGGTGGTCCTCGCCAATGAGGCGCTGGATCTGGGCGACTCCGGGCCGGGGCTGCTGGCCACCGCTATTGGTGTTGGTGCACTGCTCAGCGCGATCGCCTCGGCGGTGCTCGTCAAGCGCCAACGTCTCGCGCCGCTGTTGGTGGGCGCCCTCGCGTGTGTCGGGATCGTCTCGTTCGGTCTTGCACTCGCGCCGACGTTGGCAAGTGCGCTGGTCCTGCTGGCGGTTGTCGGCTTCAGCAGATCCCTCCTCGACCTGACCAGTCGCATGCTGCTGCAACGGGCCACGCCTCCCGACTCGCTTGCGGCAGTCTTCGGGGCAATCGAGTTGTTCGCGGGTATCGGGATGGTGCTCGGTTCGATCATGAGCCAACTGCTGATCGCCGCCGGGGGAGTCGATGCCGCGTTGACCGGCCTCGGGATCTTCTTCACGATCCTGCTTCTGCTGACCTGGCGTTCGCTGCGGGTCGCCGACGACAGCGCTGACATCCCGATCGTTGCGATCTCGCTGCTGCGGCGCATCCCGGCGTTCGCGCCGCTTCCCCCAATCGCATTGGAGGCAGTGGCACGCGCCGCGGAGGAGGTGTCTGTAACCGCAGGTCAAGCCGTGGTGACCGAAGGAGAGGAGGGTGATGCGTTCTATGCGGTCGTCGATGGATCGTTCGAGGTCACCATTGCCGGCAGGTGCGTCAAGACGGCCGAGCGAGGAGCCAGCTTCGGTGAGGTCGCGCTGCTCGCCAATGTCTGCCGAACGGCGACTGTCACAGCCAACTGCCCGGGATCCTTGCTGGCCATTCAGCGTGTGCCGTTTCTGATCGCCGTGACCGGATCCGACTCATCGCGCCAGGCCGCCTGGGGCGTGATTCGAACGATGGAACTCAACATCGAGCTCGACGAGGTGAGCTGATCAGATCCCGCGGAAGACGCTTCGCAGCGACTCCACCGTGGCGCTCTCGGTGCCATCCGGAGCGTGCTCCGGGTCGAGCCGTCCGTAGACGAGCCGGATGAACGCCTCCGCCGGCATCTCGGCATCTGGCGCTTCCGCCGAACTCGTTGGTTCGAGAGAGACGCTGTCGCTGGTGGTGGTGATGCGGTAGGCGCGCTCGGGGGCTGTCGTCTTGACGATGACCTTGCGCTCGAGGCCGTCGGGTTTACCCCCGAATCGACCGATCACCTCGAGGTTGTCGATGACCACTGCGGTCGCTTGATCTTGCAACGTCGCGCTCGGATCGAAGACGACCTCGATGTCCCACGTGTGCAGCGTGTGCTCGTTGAGGCGCAGGCCGATGTACCGGGAGAAGTCGAGCGACATCGGACCGAGGTTCACGTGGAACTCATTGCGTTGTTCATCGGTCAGTGCGGCAATCCGATCGAGGAGCTGCCGATCTGCGCCCAGCGAATCGACCGCCTTGGCCTGCGGATCCTTCGCGTTCCACTCGTCCCAGACCGATTGGTTGAAGCCATCAGGAACTGTGGTGTGATCGACGGCCGCTTCCATCGAACGTCGCATGATCACGGCGCCGGAACCGATGTGCGACATCACGTCGGCAATCGTCCACTTCGTCGGGTACGCCCGCGTCGTCAATTGCACGGTGTCGAGGTTCTCGACGAGGCCGCGCAGGTGTGCGGCTGATGTCTCCAGTGCGTGTTGTACTTCGTTCATGGGTGGATCATTGCGCAGATCGGTTGCGCGTCAGCGAGGCGACCAGGCCGGACCCCGGCCGGTCAGGCCGAGCAGTCGTTCGAGCGGTGACGATTCGGGGGACACTTGCACGAGGCTATTCGAGTGGCGAGCGTCCCTCGTGCGCTCATCCTGTGCGTCTGTTCAGTAATGCGGCGGCGTGATGACCCAGAGAACTTTGGTCGGAGTGTCAGTGGCGTTGGCGCAGCGATGCTGCCGGGTGCTGGTGAAGGCGAAGCTGTCGCCGGCATCGAGGTGGAGATGGACGTCGTCGATCCACAGCTCGAGCGTTCCGCTGAGGACCACACCGGCCTCGGCCCCGTCATGCGAGTAGTTGTCGCTATCGGCGCCGGGTGCGATGGTGCTGATCAGCATTTCGAGGGGACCGGTGAGGTTCGGCGAAAGAAGCTCCTCGGTGATGCCGAGTCCGGTGAAAGACAGGCGGGGTCGGTTGGCTGCCCGCACGACGATGTCGCGCTCCTCTGCCGGGCCGAGCTTTCCGGCGCGGAAGAACCAGTTCATGTGGATTCCGAAGACGTCGCAGATCGCCTTGAGCACACCGATCGGAAGTCGCGTGAGATTCCGCTCGATCTCGCTGAGATAGCCGACCGAGATTCCCGCGCCGGCGGCGAGCTGTTTGAGGGTCAGCCCGTGCGCCTTACGGAGACCGCGGATCTCTTCGCCGATCTCAGCAGACGGATCGAAGTCTGTTCCCGCGGCCGGTTCGTGGAGTTCGCTCGCCGTGTGCAGGGGTCGGAACGCCATCGCGATCAGGCCTTCACTCGAAGGCTCTTCGGGTCGTAGAAGGGCTGTAGCGAGACCCGCGCCGGAAGCCGTTGGCCGGCCACCTCGATCTCGTAGGTGCCGGAGTCGATGTACGCGGCGTCGGCGATTCCGTTGGGGTTGGCGAGATACCCCAACGCCAGCGACCGTTGCAGCGTGTGGCCCCACATCCCCGAGCTGGTTTCGCCGACGAGCGCGCCGTCGCGCCAGATCGGCTCGTTGTGATACAGCAGCATGTCTGAGTCCTCGAGCGCGAGTTGCACGAGGCGCCGGGAGACTCCGGCTTCGCGCCGACGAACGAGGGCGTCCTTGCCGATGAAGCCGTCGGGCTTGTTCCACGCGACTGCAAAGCCCAGGCCCGCTTCGAGCGGGGTGTCGTCGGGCGTGATGTCGTGGCCCCAGTGCCGGTAGCCCTTTTCCATCCGAAGTGAGTTCAGGGCGTGGTAGCCGGCGAGTTGCGGCGATCGATCGGAGTCGCCGTTTGTGAGCACGTCGAAGACGCCGGCCGCGAACTCGGCGGGCACATAGATCTCCCAGCCGAGCTCGCCGACGTACGTGACGCGGCCGGCGCGAACGCGGGCGTATCCGAGATCGATCTCCTGCGATGTACCGAAGGGGAACGCTTCGTTGGACAGATCGGAGGACGTGAGCGCCTGCAGGAAAGTCCGCGAGTTGGGACCCATCACGCTGAACACCGCTGACCCGGAGGTGACGTCGACGGCCAACGCCCGGTCGTCTTCGCCGATGTGGTCCTTCAACCAATGGAAGTCGCGCACCTGCGTGGCGGCTGCCGTCACGATCATGAATCGATCGTCGGCCGTGCGCGTGACGGTGAGGTCGGCTTCGATGCCACCGTTGTCGTTGAGCCATTGCGTGTAGACGATCTTGCCGACGGGGACGGCCACGTCGTTTGCGCAGATCTGGTTGAGGACGCGTTCCGCGTCGGGACCCTCGAGCCGGAACTTGGCGAACGATGTCTGGTCGAACAATCCGATGTCGGTGCGCACGGCATGATGCTCTTCCGCCGAGTAGTCGAACCAGTTCTGTCGTCCGTAGCTGTATTCGTAAGCGGGGCTCGTGCCTTCGGGGGCGAACCAGTTGGCACGTTCCCAGCCCGCGGTCTCGCCGAAGCACGCGCCTCGCGCAGCGAGTCGATCGTGGACCGGTGATCGCCGAACCCCACGCGCGGTCTCCGGCTGCCGGTACGGCCAATGCATCGCGTACAGCAGCCCGAGTGATTCGACCGTGCGATCGTGCAGGTACGTACGGTTCCTCTGGAACGGCATGACGCGCCGAACATCCACGTCCCAGAGATCCATCGGTGGGTGCCCATCGACGATCCAATCGGCCAGGACCTTGCCCGCACCGCCGGCGGATTGGATCCCGATCGAGTTGAAGCCGGCCGCAACGAACATCCCTCGGACGTCGGGCGATTCGCCGAGGAGATAGCGGTCGTCGGGGGTGAAGGACTCGGGACCGTTGAAGAACAGTCGGATGCCGGTCTCGGCGAGGAGCGGCATGCGATGCACTGCAGCGGCGACGAGTGGCTCGATGTGCTCGAAATCAGCCGGCAGCGAGTCGAAGCAGAACGATTCGGGGATCGAGCCCATGCCCCATGGTTTGGCGACCGGCTCGAACCAGCCGACGAGGAGGTTGCCGGCATCCTCTTTGAAGTACCCGCAGCCGTCCGGATCTCGAAGCACGGGCATCGTCGGTGACAGCGCGTCGACGTGCTCGGTGACGATGTAGAAGTGCTCAGCGGCGTGAAGCGGGACCACCGCGCCGGCAGCGTCGCCGAGCTCGCGCGCCCACATTCCAGCGCAGTTGACGACGGCATCTGCGCAGATATCACCTGCATCGGTGGCGACCCCGATGGCTCGCCCGCCCTCCACGACGATCCTGTCGACCTTGACGTTCTCGATGATCTTCACGCCCCGGCTGCGCGCACCCTTGGCAAGTGCCTGGGTCGTGTCGATGGGGTTCGTCTGACCATCGTTCGGTAGCAACACTCCGCCGACGAGATCATCGACGTACGCGAGCGGAATGAGGTCGTGGATGTCAGCTCTGGTGATCACTTCGACATCCAGGCCGAAGACCCGGGCCATCGACGCGCCGCGCTTGAGCTCTTCGAACCGTTCCTCATTGGTGGCGACGGCAAGAGATCCGCGCTGCACGAATCCTGTTGCCTGCTCGGTCTCCGCCTCCAAGGTCGCGAACAACTCGGTCGTGTACTGCGCAAGCTTCGTCAGGTTGCGTGTGGCCCGGAGTTGACCAACCAGACCGGCAGCGTGCCACGTGGTGCCGCACGTCAACTGCCGCCGCTCCAGCAGCACAACATCGGTGCAACCGCGTTTGGCGAGGTGGTACGCGACGCTGCACCCGACGATGCCGCCACCGACGATGACGACGTCGGCGTGGGCCGGAAGAGTGACCATGAAAACCCCAGTTCAAACTGCAAGAAATAGCGCTCTGCGACCAGAGCGCTTGTGAAATTTGTGTCTAGTATTTCACAGATGAGTGATCGCGCCCAGGTGGTGGTCATTGGCGGTGGCATCGCCGGAGTAAGTGCCGCTTACCACCTCTGCCTGCGGGGCTGGACCGACGTGCTGCTGCTCGAGCGCGACGAGCTGACGTCGGGCTCCACGTGGCACGCCGCTGGAAACGTGCCGACGTTCTCGGGAAGTTGGAGCGTCATGCGCCTCCAGCAGTACTCGACGGACCTGTATCGCCAGCTCGCCAAGGACACCGATTTCTCGGTGAGCTACCACGTCACCGGTTCGGTGCGGCTCGCGCACACGCGGGAGCGGATGGCCGAGTTCAAGCACATCGCATCCATGGCCCGGGCCAACGGGATGGAGTACGACCTGCTTTCCCCGAGCGAGCTCGTCGAGCGCTATCCGCTGGTTCGAACCCACGACCTGGTCGGCGCGCTCTGGGATCCACTCGATGGTGACATCGATCCCTCGCAAGTGACCCAGGCCTTGGCGCGCGCCGCGCGCGGGATGGGTTGCCGAATACAGCGAGGCCAGCGGGTCACTGGGCTCGAACAGAGACCGAACCACGAATGGATCGTCACGACCCCGCAGGGCGACATCGAGTGCGAGATCGTCCTCAACGCGGCCGGCTATCGCGCTGGAGAAGTGATGGCTTTGGTCGGCCGCGACCTGCCGATCGTCAGCCTCTCGCACCAGTACCTCGTGACCGACGAGATTCCGGAGTTGGCAGAACGGGCGACACCGTTGCCGCTACTGCGCGATCCCGACGCCTCGTACTACCTCCGTCAAGAACGCAACGGTTACATCCTCGGGCCATACGAGTGGCAGGCGACTGCGATGTGGCTCGACGGCATCCCCGACGAGTTCGCCAACAGGCTCTGGCCTGCCGACCTCGATCGCCTCGAGCCGCAGATCCTCGATGCCGGCGATCGCGTGCCCGTCCTCGCCGACGCAGGCATCGCCCGGGTGATCAATGGGCCCATTCCATATTCACCGGATGGCTATCCCTACCTGGGTCCCGAACGCGGGTTGCGCAACTTCTTCCACTGCAACACGTTCAGCTTCGGCATCGCTCAAGGCGGCGGCGCAGGTATGGCCATAGCGGACTGGATCGTCGACGGCCAACCATCGTTCGATGTCTGGCCGGTCGACAGGCGTCGCTTCAAGGAGTACGCCACCTTCGACTACACCGTCGCCAAGGCGGTCGAGCTCTACCAGAACGAGTACGCCGTCGGGTTTCCGTTCGAGGAGCGCCCCGCGGGCCGACCCGCATACACCTCGCCCCTGTACGACACGCTGGCCGCAAAAGGCGCGGCCTTCGGCGCGCGAGGTGGTTGGGAACGACCCGTTTACATCGATACGGACGCGGTGGTCACCGACCACACGCTGACGCTGTTCCGCACCAACGGCTGGCGTGCGGTCGTGGCAGCCGAAGTCGAAGCCGCTCGCAACCGGGTCGCGCTACTCGACCTCCCCGGCTTCACCAAGTTCGAGATTCAAGGTCCTTGCGCCACGAAATATCTCGACAACCTTCTTTGCTCGAAGCTGCCGCGCCCCGGCCGCCTCGGTCTTGTCTACGCGCTGACCCCGACGGGAACTGTGCTCAGCGAGTTCACGGTCACTCGTCTCGGTGTTGATCACTTCTACGTCGTTGGTGCCGCCAGCGCTGAATGGCACGACCTGGACGTGCTGGAGTCTGCGCTCGACATGGACGGTTCCATCACCATTGCGAACCGAACGCACGAGCTCGGCACGCTCATGATCGTCGGCCCGCGATCGCGCGACGTGCTCGGCAAGATCACCAGCACCTCGCTCGACAACGGGTCCTTCCCGTGGCTGACGTGCCGCGACATCGAGACACCCGCCGGCTCGGTGCGTGCACTGCGCGTCAGCTACGTGGGCGAGCTCGGCTGGGAGTTGCACGCGGCCACCGATCAACTCCTCGAGCTGTACGAACTTCTGTGGGCGGCGGGGGAGCAGCACGGCATCCGCGACATCGGCATCTACGCTGTCGACAGCATGCGCCTCGACAAGTGCTATCGATCGTGGAAGGCCGATCTGGAGATCGGCTTCTCACCACTCGATGCATCGCTCGATCGATTCGTCGACTTCGGCAAAGACCACTTCGTCGGTCGCGACGCGCTTCTCGCCGAACGCGACCGGGGACCGCGCTATCGCTTTGTTCCGCTCACCCTCGATCGACCCGGCGACGCCGACGCGCCAGCCAACTCGTCCATCTACTCGAATGGTGAGCGAGTCGGGATCGTGACCTCAGGCGGCTGGAGCTTCACGCTCGACCGCAGTATTGCGCTCGGCTACGTGCAACCCGATCACTGCTCGCCGGGAGCGAAGCTGCAGATCGAGATCTTCGGGCAACGGGTCGGCGCAACGGTCGGCTCCGAGCCGCTCTACGACCCGGACAACAAGGCTCCTCGCGCCTGAGGACGCGGGCGGTTACTTGTCGAGGATCTTGTCGGCCTTGCGGTCGATTCGCTCGCGTTGCGTCTTGGTGAGGTTGCCGGCCTTCTCTTGCTGCGCAGCGCGTGACTTGGCATTTTGTGCGTGTGCCTTGTCAGGCATCGGATAGTTGCCGGTTTCCTTCTTCGCATCTTTCGTCCTTGCTTTCTCCGGCAATCCGAAGTCCTTTGTGGAAACCTTCGCTCGTCTCTTCGCGGACAGATCGGCCATTTCACTCTCCTTTGCAATTGCCTGCAGACGAAGTACCCGATGCCGGCGGACGTAAACGTGTCGCCAGTTCGTCGAGTCGGCGTTGGAAGAGGCTGACGGGAGAGCACTTCAGGCAGAAGGTTCGCCGGGCGCCGGAGCAGTGGAGGCGCGCACGATCAGCTCGGGTTCGAAGAGCAGTCGCCCGCCGAACTCGCTGCGGCCGTTGATCTGAGCGACGATGCGTTCGACGACGGCGCGACCCATGGCTTCGATCGGTTGGCGCACGGTCGTCAGCGCGGGGTCGGTGTAGCGCATGAAACGTGAGTCGTCGTAGCCGACGACTGAAACGTCGGCCGGCACGGAGAGCCCGGCCCGACGGGCTGCTTGGATGACGCCGAGCGCTAGCGGATCGCTGGCACAGATCACGCCTGTGACACCGCCGCGCATGAGTGGCGCGGCGGCGGCCTGGCCTCCCTCGACCGAGAAGCTGGCGCGGGCGATGCGGTCGTCGGTGAGCTCGAGCCGGCCGCTCGAGGCGACGCGTTTCGCGGCCGAGAGCTTGCGTTGCGACGGGACGTGGTCGAGCGGACCGAGCACCATCCCGATGCGAGTGTGGCCGAGCGAGACGAGGTGGTTGAAGGCCTGTTCGGCCGCACTGTCGTCGTCGCATGCAACAGTGGCGAACGGCAAGCTGTCGACTGCGGCGTTGACGAGCACGACGGGGAGGTTGCGTTCGGCGAGGCGTGCGTAGTGATCGTGGTTGGCATAGGCCTCCGCGTACAGGCCGCCAGCGAAGACCACCCCCGACGCCTGTTGCGAAATCAACAGATCGACGTACTCCGGCTCGGTGATGCCTCCGTACGTGCGCGTGCACAGCACCGGCGTAAAACCCTGTCGAGCCAGCGCGCCGGCGACCACCTCGGCGAACGCGGGGAAGATCGGGTTCTGCAACTCGGGCAGGATGAGACCGATGAGTCGGACGCGTTCGGTGCGCAATTGCGCCGGCCGGGCGTAACCGAGCATGTCGACCGCGCTGAGGACGCTTTGCCGAGTGCGTGTGGAAACCCCGGGCTTTCCGTTCAGAACACGGCTCACGGTGGCCTCGCTGACCCCGGCCTTGTCTGCGATGTCAGACAGTCGAGGAGCCACGGCCGCCACACTATGAGGGACCTTGCGGCATCGCCAGGTGTTCGTGCGATTCTTGCAAGAAAAGTGAGGATTCTTACGCTGGGCCGCCGTTGTGGTTTCTGCGGAACTGAGTTCAGGTCTTGACCGATTCCGAACGTTGCTCTATTCTTCGAACAATGTTAGAATTACCGATTCGTGATCGACGTGCCGAACGTCGTGAGGCTACAGTTGCAGAGATCCTGGATGCCGCTTGGACGCTGGTGCGCGAGGAGGGCTTGGCCGGTCTGGCAATGCGCGATCTCGCCCACCGTGTGGGCATGCAGGCCCCGTCGCTGTACTCGTACTTCGGTTCCAAGCACGCCATCTACGACGCAATGTTCGCCCAAGGGGCGCTTGCCTACCTCGATGAAGAGGCGCGCGTCGTTTCGACGGGTGACCCCCTCGCCGACCTGCAGGCCGGCGTGCGGTTCTTCGTGGAGTTCTGTACGAAGGACCCGGTGCGCTACCAACTGATGTTTCAGCGCACCATCCCTGGCTTCCAACCGTCACCCCGAACGTTCGCGGTCTCGATCGAGGGGCTCGATCGACTGAAGACGCGGCTGGCCGATGTGGGCATCACCGACGAGCGATCGCTCGATTTATTGACAGCGATCGGTACCGGCATCACCGACCAGCAGATCTCCAACGACCCCGGCGGCGATCGGTGGACTCGGCTCGTCGACGAAGCAATCGAGATGTTCTTCAACTACGCAACCAACAAACCGACACAGCCGAGGAGAACCCGGAAATGAACATGACCGCGATAGCAGTGGACGACGTCCGACCGATCAAGAGATCGGAAGCCCGTTTGTTCGCAGCGACGGAGAACGAGCGAATGCTCGATCTTCTTCGCTCGCTGACTGACGACGACTGGTCGAAGCCCACCGATTGCCCGGCCTGGAACGTGCGAGACCTCGCAGGCCACGTCCTCGGCGGCATGGAAGGCTTCTGTTCCTTCGGCCGGCTCATTCACATGATGCGCGCCGCCAAGAAGGAAGCAGGCAAGGGCTCGTTCATCGACGGGATGACGACAGTGCAGGTTCGTGAGCGCGCCGACTTGACCACCGCCGAGTTGCTGCGTCGGGTCGGGGAGGCCGGGCCCAAATCGGCTCGGTTCCGCGCTCGGGTACCAGCACCGTTCCGTGCCATGCCGATGAAGCAGGAACTTCTGAGCGGGACGACGGAGAGTTGGAAGATGGGCTACCTGCTCGACACGATTTTGACCCGCGATACATGGATGCACCGCGTCGACATCGCCCGCGCCACCGGACGGGAGCTCACGCTCACCGCCGAGCACGACGGGCGCATCGTCGCCGACGCGGTTGCCGAGTGGGCTCGCCGTCACGGTCAACCCTTCACCCTCGAGCTCAGTGGTCCCATCGGGACCACATTTCATCAGGGGGCGGGTGGCGAGACGATCAGACTCGATGCTGTTGAGCTCTGCCGGATCTTCTCGGGTCGCGGAGCCGGCGAAGGTCTCCTCACCCAGGAGGTCCCGTTCTGATCGAGAAATAGTACGGTTGTGAGGCCAGCACCTCGGGAGGATGTCATGGCCGATGTGTCGACGGGTGGACGGTTGCCCGGGCAGGAGCACCCCATCGTCGGTCGGGCTGCGGAGCTCGAGGCCCTGAACACGTTCATCGACTCCCTTGACCGTGGTCCGGCGATGTTGGTGCTCGAGAGTGAGCCCGGTCTGGGGAAGACCACTCTGTGGCGGGAAGGACTACAAGCGGCGGAACGGCGTTCATTCCAGATCCTCGAGTGTCGACCCGCCCAGGCAGAAGCGCAGCTCGCGTTCAGCGCGCTTTCGGATCTGCTGACCGATGTGCCCGAGATCGTGTTCGACGAGCTCCCCATTCCCCAACGGCGGGCCCTTGACGTGGCACTCCTCCGGGCCGAGCCGCAGGACGATGAGCTCTTTCCGCGAGCGGTCGCTCTCGGGTTCCTTGGCGTGCTCGGCGCGCTCGCTCGCTCCAGCCCGCTCGTCGTGGGGATCGACGATGTTCACTGGCTGGACCAGGCGTCGCAACGAGTGCTGGCCTTCGCCGTTCGCCGCGTTCGCACCGAGCGGATCGGGGTGCTGCTGGCTCGCCGCGCCGAGACGGGATCAATGTTCCCGAATGATGTCGACGAGGGACGGATGCCGGTCACCCGGCTGAAACTCTCCGCGCTCGACGACGATGACGTCGAGCGCTTGCTTCGGAGCCACCTCGGTGAGCGGTTGGAACGACGGTCGATGTCCCGCCTTCGCCACAGCTCGGGTGGGAACCCGCTGTTGGCGCTGCAGCTGGGCAGGGCACTCCTCGAGGGCGAAGTCGTCGACGAGGACAGTCTCGGTCTGTTGATCCCGGCGACGCTGCAGCAGGTTGTCGCGGACCGGTTGTTGACGCTAAGCGCGGCGGCTCTCGACGTTGTGCAGGCTGCCTCGGCACTGGCCCGTCCGACGACGGCGCTGATCGAGTCCGTGCTCAAGACACGCCCCGCCCGCGACGGTCTCGCCGCGGCCGCCGCGGCCGGTGTGTTGTCGGTCGACGGAGACCGTGTCGTTTTCACGCATCCGCTTCTCGCCAGTGCGGCGTATTCGCAGATGCCGGCAGTCAACAGGCGGCGCCTCCACGCCCGTATCGCGGAACTGATCGACGATGTCGAGGAGCGTGGTCGCCACCTCGCAGCCGCGGCAGAGCGCCCCGGCACGGTGGTCGCCGCGGCCCTCGACGCAGCTGCGCTGCGGGCCAGGGCGCGTTACGCGCCGGACGCCGCGGCCGAGCTGTGGGAAGCAGCAGCCCGCTTCACCCCCGAAGACCAACCCCCGAAGGCGTGGGAACGCCGGCTACAGGCGGCTGATTGCCTGTTCGAGGCCGGCGACGTGGCGCGCTCTCGGGTCGTGTTGGAGAAGATCTCTCGCGTCGCCTCGCCAGGCCAGACGCTCGTTCGAACGCTGATCCGCCTCGGATGGGTGGTCGCCCACATCGACGGATACGTGATGGGTACGGTCGCGTTCCAGCGCGCTCTCGAGGAGGTGGGCGATGATGTCACCGCTGAGGTCGAGGTCGAGGAGGCCCTCGCCTGGTGCCTGCACTCGTCATCGAGTCTTGCAGAGGCAGAACCGCATTCTCGCCGCGCTCTGGCGCTGGCCGAGGGATCGGGCGATCCGCGGCTCGTTGCCCGAGCGTTGACACACGTCGAGTTCTTCGCTTCGCTTGCCGGCCGCGGTCTGGCCGTCGAGGCCGTCGGGCGAGTCGCCCGCACCAACGCTTCGTCATGGTCGGAGATCCTCGTCCGACCGGACTGGCTGCACGGGATGCTGCTCACGTGGGATGACCAGCTGCTCGCGGCGAGGGAGCGGTTCTTCACCCTCTATCGGGAAGCAGCGGATCGCGGAGACGAGCAATCGCTGCCGTTCATCCTGTTCCATCTGGCGCGCACCGAGTTGTTGTCCGGCGACTGGACAACGGCCCTCGAGAGGGCGAGGGAGTGCTCGGAGACGATCCGCTCCAGCGGCCAGGCCAGCGAACGTCCCTTCGGCTGCACGATCGAAGCACTCGTCGAGGCACATCTCGGTACCGTCGATTCAGCTTTGTCGACGATCGCCGAGGGCCTCGAGCTGGCGGAGAGGTTCGGGGTCGTTTCAGCGCGACTGGAATTGTTGGCGACACGCGGGTTCATCGAGCTCTCCCTTGGTCGCAACTATGAGGCCGATCGCACGTTGACGGATCTTGCTGCCGCCGCCGAATCCTCCGGACTCCTCGAGCCTGCCCTCTTCCGGTACCACGGTGATGCGATCGACGCGAAGATCGCGCTGGGCCGTCTCGACGATGCCTCAACTCTCGTAGATCGGACTGAACGCCTCGCTGCGACGCTACATCGGCCGTGGTTGGACGTCATCGCCGGGCGCGGCAATGGCTTGCTCCTTGCCGCCCGTGGCCAGCTCGGCGACGCCTGCGATCTGCTTGCCGCCGTCCTCGCCGGGGATCGCACCGGGCAACCGTTCGAGCGCGCCCGCACCCTGCTGGCGTACGGTTCGGTGCAGCGTCGTCACCGCCAAAAGGGCGGCGCCCGTGCGGCCCTCGTCGAGGCCCACGAGACGTTCGCCCGACTGGGGGCGACGCTGTGGGTCGACAAGGCCACGGCCGAGCTCGCACGTGTGGGTGGCCGCGCGACTGCAGCCGGGTTGACACCGACGGAGCTTCAGGTTGCCGAGCTGATCGCCGCCGGGCGCACATACCGCGAGGTGGCCGCCGAGCTCTTCATCAGCCCGAAGACCGTTCAGTGGAACCTGTCGAAGATCTACCGCAAGCTCGACATCCGGTCACGCGCCGAGCTCCCTGGCCGGTTGAACCAGCAGTGATACCTCGTTAATCCCAGCCGACTGGCCGATATCCATCGCCTCGCCCGAGGCTCATAGTCGAGGACACCTACCGTGGAAGAAGGAGTCCCCAAAATGCGTGCATCGACGATCGAGCGACCAGCGGTCCAACCGAGCCCCGTTCGTCGTTGGCGAGGCGTCGACCTCATACACACCGTCTGCGATGTCGAGGGGCCCGTAGCGGGGCCGTGGGAGATTGGAAGCGGTCAGGGCTTCGGTCTCATTGCCCGCGGCTTGCGGACGCGGGCAGTGTGTGCCCGAGTCGTGAGCGGGACGCTCGTCGTCACCGATGACCTAGTCGGTTCGTCGCTCGATCTCGCCGTACT
>JANPGV010000191.1:0-26596 GCA_031424145.1 Ilumatobacteraceae bacterium | reverse complement strand
GCGCTCATCAGCCCCAGCAGGAGCGTGCCGCGGCTGACCGGGGTGAGCAGCAACCGGTCGAAGTAGCCGTTCTGGATGTCGAGCACCAATGAGTTGGCGCGGCTGACGCCCGTGACCGCGAACACGACGGCCACTGGTAGCTGGAACGCTTTGTAGTCGAAGCCCGCTGGGAAGCTTCCTTCCACGAACTTCTGCAATGCTCCGACGTTGACCACGAAGAAGAAGACCGGGATCACGAGCGCCGGCAGAAACGCCTCGGGGTCGCGCCACGTGAGCCGAATTGCTCGCAGCGAAACGCTGCGCAGGTCTTCGAGGAAGCCGGCGCTGCGCGGTGAAACGCCCCCTGCGGAGGGTGCAACCGAGCTCATGATGTCTCCTCGCCCATACGTTCCCCGGTGACATGCAAGAAGACGTCATCGAGCGTGGGTGTGCGCAGTGTGAGGCCCTCTACGGCGATGCCTGCCTCCGAAAGTGCGACCGCGACCGGAGTGATGGCTTTGGCACCGTAGGCCGCTGAGATCACGACCTCGTCGCCGGCGATCTCGATCGAGCCGACACCGTCGACTGATTCCAGGATCTTCCTGGTCTGCTCGGCCTCGCCCCCGTGGCCCTTGACGATGATGAGGTCGGAGCCAACGGACCGCTTCAAATCTGTCGGCGTGCCCTCTGCCACGATCCTGCCCCTGGCGATGATCCCAACACGATCAGCAAGCGCATCGGCTTCCTCCAGGTATTGCGTGGTGAGGAAGATCGTCATCCCGCGCTGCTCGTTGAGGCGGCGAACCTCGTCCCAGACCGCCGCGCGGCTGGAGGGATCGAGCCCGGTGGTCGGCTCGTCGAGGAACAGCACCTCCGGTTCGTGCACCAGGGCCGCGGCGAGATCTAGGCGCCGCTTCATGCCGCTGGAGTACGTACCGATTCGTTCATCGATCGCCTCGCCGATGTCCACCAGTACGAGCAGTTCGCTGACCCGTCGTCGACGGTCCGCCGCGCTGAGCCCGTAGAGACGGCCCTGGAGATCGAGGAGCTCACGTCCCGTCTGCTTTGGGTCAAGTGCGGCTTCTTGTAGGGCGACACCGATGCGCAATCGCACCATGTCGGCGTCGCTGCAAACGTCGAAGCCGGCGACGGCGGCCGCTCCTGCCGAAGGTAGAAGGAGTGTGGTCAGCATTCGCACGGTTGTGCTCTTCCCAGCGCCATTGGGACCCAGGAAGCCGTAGATCTCGCCTGCAGCGACTTCGAGATCGAGGCCGTCGACAGCCACCTTGTCGCCGAACCGGCGGGTCAAGCGTTGTGTCTGCAGCGCTGGGCTCACATGCGGACGCTACCGAACGCGCCGTGACCGCAGCAGGGCTTCTATCTGGGCAACGCGGGTCCGCGCCGACGGATGAGTCACCGCCAGACGTTCGCGCAGCGTCGTCGGGCGCTCACCTCGGCGATCGTTGATGACTCGCCGCAGGGCGCTGGCCAGTGGACGTCCGAAACCCATCGTCACGGCGCGCCGATCTGCCTGGAGCTCCGAATTGCGCCCGACGACATTGGCGATCGCGTTGCTCAGCAGAAGGCCGCTGAGGAATATCCACGAAATTGCCATGAGCAGCGCGCTGACGATCTGCCCGATGACCGTCAAGGAGGACGACCGTCTGGCGAAGGTGCGTGTGGCCGCAGTCGCCACGTTCTGCAGGAAGAACCCGATCCGAGCCAGCACGAGCACCGGCAAACTCAGCCAGTGGCGGACGGTCAAGGCCACGGTGTGTGATCCCAGGTGATGGCTGAGCTCGTGGGCCAGCACCCCGCTGAGCTCGTCGCGGGGCAGGGTGTCGATCGCGTACGAGGTGACGACGACCAGATGGCCGCCGCAGGCGAAGGCGTTCAGCTCGTCGATCGGCAGCACGGCGATCACGAATCGCCGCGCCGGCAACCGATTGGCCTGCAGCACCGACCGCCAGGCGACGTCGAGCGTCGCCCGCTCCTGGCGGGTTGGACGCCGGGCCCCCAGCAGGGGCGCAAGGACCGCCACTTGGATCGGTCGTAGAAAAAGGAGCAGTGCAGCGGCCAGGTAGCCGAGCGCCAGAGCCAGGAACGAGATGTGCCACACCACGCGTAGTGGCAGCCAAACGACCAAGAGCGCCAAAAGCCACAGTGGGAGGACGGCAATGACAGGCAAGAAGGCGGAAACCGCGGAGCTGTCGACCCGGCGCCGAGTGCTGGTCACCGCAGTCCGTCCCGCATCATCCCCACGATACGGCGAAGGATTGGCGTGGCCGTACGTACACTGCCAGTGGTCATTTCTCACCGTACGCATCAGTCAAGCTTTGGTCACAGTCTGCCGATATCCACGTGTGGCGCCGTGTTGGCGTTCGTTGGTCTGGGCGTGGTCCGAGGAGGACTGAAGGGTTGGTCGAGCGTTGGCAATGTCCGCGATATCTCTGAAGGAAGGGGCGGGTGGCGGCAAGTCCGTCCGCGGCCTTCTTGATGAGGCGCGCCTTGCCGAGACCGAGGACCTGATCCGGTCGCGCTCCCTCGTGCAGCAAGCGCGGGTCCTGGCGCGTTCGAACAGCGACCAGCAAGGCGAGGCAGAGGCGCTCTACCGCCTGGCCAGCGTGACCTATCAACTCGGTCAACTCGACGAGGCGTTCGGGCTCGCCCTCGAGGCCCGCGACCTGGCACGGCGGTGCGCGACGCCGGTCGTCGAAGTGTGGGCACTGAACCTGGTCGGGATCGTCCACCATCAGGCGGGCAACTATTCGCAAGCCCTCGAAAGCCTGCTGCAAGCTCTGGAGATCTACCGGTCGACGACCGACCTCGAGGACCTCGGCAACCTGCTCAACACGATCGCCGCCGTCCATCACAGTCTGCGCGACACCGACCGCGCGCTCGTGACGTACGAGGCCGCCCTCGAGGCCAACCGGAAGAGCCCGCGCCGCGGCTTCGACGCCATGACATTGGCCAACATGGCAAAGGTCCGCGCCGAGCGTCAAGAGAACCTTCTCGCCGTCAGCCTTGGCGAGGCCGCCTTGGAGATCGCCCGCGAACACCTGCCAGACCACGTCGCCGAGATCCTCGCCAACCTGGCCGAGGCCTACGCAGTCCTTCACCTGCTGCCGCGAGCAGCCGCCTGTCTCGACGAGGCCGACGAATCGCTCAGCCGCCTCGCCTCACAGCACACCCGCACCCCAGCTGCCGCAGTGGTCGCTGTTCAGATCGCGCGTGGTCGCGTGTGCATTGCCAACGGCGACAACGGCGATGCCATCCTGGCCCTCGAGCGGGCGGTGACAGTTGCACAGCAGAGCGAGTTCGCCGACACGGAACTGGTCGCGCATGGTCTGTTGGCCGAAGTGCTCAAGTCGCTCGGGCGCTATGAAGAAGCTCTGCTGCACCGCGAAGCATGCACCCGGATCCACGAGCAGATCTTCAACCGCGACACGGACCTGCGGATCAAGACGCTCCAGATCTCGCACGACACGTTGGCAGCGCGCGACCAGGCCGAGTTGCTGCGGGTTCGCACGACCGAGCTCGAGGAGCTTGTCACTGCTCGCACGCAGGACCTCGAGGAACAGCACTTCGAGGCGTTCGAACGTCTGGCGGCTATCGCCGAATACCGAGATCCGGACTCGGGCGAGCATTCGTCGAGGGTCGGTGAGCTCGCCGCAGAGCTCGCCCTGCAGCTGGGCGAGGACCGCGCCTGGGCAGAGGATCTCAGCCTCGCGGGCCGCTTGCACGACGTCGGCAAGGTCGGCGTACCGGATTCGATCCTGCAGAAGCCGGGATCATTGACCGATGCCGAGTTCGAGGTCATGAAGACGCACACCACAGTTGGCGCGGCAGTGTTCGCGGGCAGCAGGTCGACACTGATCCAGCTGGCTGCAGAGGTGGCTCTGTCCCACCACGAGCGCTGGGACGGCAGCGGGTATCCCTCTGGTGCTTCCGGCACGGACATTCCCCTCAGCGGGCGCATCGTCGCCGTCGCAGATGTCTACGACGCGCTGGTCACCGTCCATCGTTACAAGCACGCCTGGTCCTCTCACGAGGCTGTCGGTCACATCGTTGCGGGGAGCGGCACGCAGTTCGAGCCGCGCATCGTCGACGCACTCGTCGCGGTCGTCGCCCGGCACGAAGCCGAGGCGTCATCCGTCGTTGAGGCGTCGGACGACTCAGCCACGCACGAGTAGACGTACACTCGCCAAGATGTCGGCGGCCCGTACCGATCGCGTCGAAACCAGGACGAGAAGCCCGAAGTGGCAGAACGTCCCGTTGCGCATCGAGATGCTCGAGTGCATCAATTGCGACGCCTGCCTGCGGCACTGCCCTCCTCAGTTCGGGGCGATCTTCAATCATGGGCCCGACGTCATCATCATCCCTGAGCTGTGCAGCGGATGCGACAAATGCCTTCCGGCCTGCCCAGTGAACTGCATCTACCCGTTTCCAGAATGGGAGTCGACGGGTGTTCCGGACGACTGGTGGGAAGAACCACTGACGTCCAACGACCCGTACGTCTGAACCGGACCCTGAGGCCGCGCCTGAACCCGGCCTGCGAACTGCGAACCGTCCCTGCCATAATCGACCCATGACCTTTCCGATCATTGCCGGTGCCGAACCATGGTCCTACGAAGCCGCCGGTGACAGTGGTGGTGGTGGCCGCCCCGGTGCGCTCGTCATCCACGGATTCACGGGGAATCCGGGCTCGATGCGCGGCGTTGCCGAGGCACTGGCAGATGCCGGCTTCCACATCGAGATGCCTCTGCTGCCGGGCCACGGCACGGTGGTCGACGACATGCTGCCGACACGTTGGGCCGAGTGGGTCGCCGAGGCCGATGCTGCCTACACGCGACTGCGAGCACGTGCCGACCACATAGTCGTCGTCGGGCTGAGCATGGGCGGCTCCCTCACTCTGCGGATGGGCGCCGACCATCCCGAGGTCGCCGGTCTGGTGTGCATCAACCCCATGACCAAGCCGCCAGTCCCAGACATCATCGACATGCTCCGCGGGATGGTCGACGGAGGAACGCCGGTCATGCCGGGCATCGGCAGCGACATTGCCGATCCCGACGCGACGGAAAGCGCGTACCCAGACACGCCGGTCGCGCCCTTGGTGTCGTTCCTGGTCGACGGCATCGAGCCGCTCAGTCGTGAATACCCATCGATGCGAGTCCCGTTGCTCCTGCTGACCTCCCCGCAGGACCACGTCGTCGAGCCGATCAACAGCGATTTTCTCGCTGAGAACTACGGAGGTCCGCTGGAGCGAATCTCGCTCGACAACAGCTACCACGTCGCTACGCAGGACTACGACAAGGACCTGATCTTCAAGGCGACGGTTGAGTTCGCGACGAGGGTCGCTGGCCAGTGACGGTCGCGTTCGTCGCCAGCATCCCCAGCCCCTCCAGCGGGGCGCTGACGGTCGGCCCCCTGTCGATCCACGCCTACGGGCTGATGATCGCGCTCGGCGTCATCGCGGGTGTCTGGTTGCTCGGGCGTCGCTTGGAGGTCCGCGGCGAAGGGACTCGCGAGGACGCCAGCGCGATTGCCGTGTGGGCCGTGATCGCGGGAGTGATCGGTTCGCGGCTGTATCACGTCGTCACCGATTGGAGCACGTTCGAGCACGACCTCGGCAGGATCCCGCAACTGTGGCGCGGTGGTCTCGGGATCCCGGGCGGGATCCTCTTCGGCGCGCTGGCCGCGACATGGGCATTCACGCGACGCGGGATTCGCCCGGCCGTCGGGCTCAGCGCAGCAGCACCATCTCTCGCGCTCGCGCAGTCCATCGGACGTTGGGGCAACTGGTGGAACCAAGAATTGTTCGGCAGGCCCACCACCTTGCCGTGGGGATTGCGCATCGATCCCGACAAGATCCCGCCAGGCTTTGCGCCCGGCACCACGTTCCACCCCACGTTCCTGTACGAATCGCTGTGGAACTTCGCGCTGTGCATCCTGCTGCTGTGGATCGATCGCCGGTTCAAGCTGCGCCCGGGGCGATTGTTCGCGATGTACGTGGTCGGCTACGCCACCGGCCGTTTCTGGATCGAGGGATTGCGCATCGACCCGGCACACACGACCGGTGGCCTGCGGCTCAATCAGTGGGTCGCCCTCGCCGCGGGCGCGGTTGCGCTGCTGTATCTGGCGATTGATCATTACCGCCGTCCCCAGCTGGAGGAGCCGGATGAACCTGATCTGGCGGAGGAGCCGGATGAACTGGATGAGCTAGATCAGTTTGATGAGCCTATGCACTCGGATGAGGAGCAGCCAGAGACCGAAGCTGCTCAGCCAGATCTTCGGGAATCACGGGATTGAAGAACTCGCCGCAGGCCACCTCGGCAGCGGCGATGAACCGAGCGACGCCAGCACTGCGCCACGGGGAGACGATCTCGACGTTGAACCACGATTGCGGCCAGTCCTGGCCGTCGGTCGGTCGTTGGTTCAACCACATCATGTAGGGCAGCGGCGCGTCGTAGAGCCGGTCCAAACGGTCGAGGATGTCGACCAGCATTGCTGCCAATGCGTCGCGGCCCGCATCGCCGAGGGACGGAAGGTCCGGCACCTGCTCGTCGGGTGACAGGGTGAGGGCGATGGGGAACGTCGATGCTTCGGGAACACACGCGGTCCAACTGGCACAATGGTCTCCGTCGGTGGCCGACGACCTGGCCACGAACCTGTCGCCACAGTCGGCCTCGGGCTTCCACCCGGCGTTCAGCAGTGAGGCCGGCCGCTGCGGAACATGGTCGTAGGCGTAGATCTGACCGTGGGGATGGGCGATGGTCGCACCAACCTCGGGACCGCGGTTCTCGAACACGAGAACGAACTCGACGTCCTCGCGCAGACCGAGGGCGGTCGTTCGTTCCGCCCACAGGTCGATGACCGTGCGCACCCCTTCGATGCCGAGCGACGAAAGGGTCGCGTCGTGATGAGGGGTGTACAGAACCACCTCGCAGCGGTTGCCTTGCATGGCCGGCCAGCGGTTGGGGAACCAGTGCACCTCGTACGGATTGGGGGCCTCGAGGCCGCCGACGCAGAACGGGCAGCCGGTCGAAGGCAGGTTGGGACGGGCCTGCCGCGCCCCGACGACGTGCACGACCGTGCCCAGGTACGGGTCGATCCGCTGGTCGGCGAAGACGGTCATCGATCAGACCGTATCTTGTCGTCTGAGCTTCACTCCTGCCCTCTAGCATCGAACGCTGTGTCCGAGCGCATTTCCGCAGCGGTGGTCGAGAAGGTTGCCCGACTGGCCCGACTTGCGCTCACTCCGGAAGAGATCGAACGCACCACGGCCCAGTTGTCCGGCATGCTCGAGCACTTTGCCGACATCGACGCGTTGCAGCTCGACGATGTGGCCCCGATGGCTCAGCCGTACCCGCTGGAGAACGTGTTTCGCGATGATGTGGTCGCTCCGGGACTCGATCGCGACGAGGTGCTCGCGGCCGCACCTGCGGCGGAGCAGGGACGATTTCGGGTGCCGCCGATCATCGGTCTCGATCTCTGATGGCCGGCGCGATCGAGATTGCCGCTGGAGTGCGTGACGGCTCCCTGAAGGCTGCCGACGTGGTCGAGCAGCACCTCGCCAGGATCGCGGCGCGCGAGCCAGAGATCCACGCCTTCAACCTGGTGATGAGCGACGAGGCTCGGGCCAGAGCGGGGGCGATCGACGCGATGGTCGCCGCCGGCGAAGACCCCGGCCCGCTCGCCGGCGTGCCGATCGCCTTGAAGGACAACATGTGCACGCACGGCGTGCCGACCACCTGCTCGTCGAAGATCCTCGCCGGTTGGAAGCCTCCGTACGACGCGACTGTCGTCACCAAGCTCGCCGCCGCCGGCGCTGTCGTCATCGGCAAGACCAACCTGGACGAGTTCGCCATGGGCTCGAGCACGGAGAACTCCGCATTCGGTCCGACACGCAACCCTCATGACACTTCGCGAGTGCCAGGCGGCAGCAGCGGTGGCAGCGCCGCTGCTGTGGCCGCCGGCTTTGCGTCGATCGGTCTCGGCAGCGACACCGGCGGCTCGATCCGTCAGCCGGCAGCGTTGTGCGGAGTAGTCGGGGTCAAGCCGACGTACGGCTATGTCAGCCGCTACGGACTGGTCGCGTTTGCGAGCAGCCTCGACCAAATCGGTCCGTTGACCACCAATGTCAAAGATGCAGCTTTGCTGCTCGATGTCATCGGCGGCCACGACCCGATGGACTCCACATCGATCCCGCTTGCTCACCCTTCGCTCGTCGATGTCCTCGAACAAGGTGTCGACGGCATGCGCGTCGGGCGGATCACCGACCTCCCCGAAGGAGCCGACCCCGATGTGCTCGAGCGAACTGAGCAGGCGTTCGACGTGCTCCGCGCAGCCGGGGCAACGATCGTCGACATACAGGTCCCCGCGTTCACCTTCGGGTTGACTGCCTACTACCTCATTGCCCCGGCCGAGGCCAGCAGCAACCTCGCCCGGTACGACGGTGTGCGCTACGGCTTGCGGGTCGAAGCCCCCGACACCAACGCGATGTACGGCCTCACCCGCGCCGCCGGCTTCGGCGACGAGGTCAAGCGCCGGATCATGTTGGGCACCTACGCACTCAGCGCCGGCTACTACGACGCGTACTACGGCAAGGCGTTGAAGGTCCGCCGGCTGATCCACGACGAATTCGAACGGGCGTACCAGCACGCCGACGTCTTGCTGACGCCGGCGTCGCCCAGCGTCGCCTTTCCGTTCGGTGCAAAAGGCGACAACCCGTTGGCGATGTATCTGTGCGACGTCTACACGATCCCGGCGAACCTCTCGGGCCATCCGGGAATGAGCGTGCCGTTCGGAACCGGAGCCGATGATCTGCCTGTCGGCGTGCAGGTCCTTGCGGGCACGTTGTGCGAGCCGCAGATGTTCCGGGCCGCCGCGGCGCTCGAGCGAGCCGTGTCCGCGGAGGTTCAGCCGTGAGCGCGGTCGACGGCCTCCCTGGCGACTGGCAGCTGGTCGTCGGCCTCGAAGTGCATGTCGAGCTGGCCACCGCAACGAAGCTGTTCTCGGCGAGCCCGAACCGTTTCGGCGATGAGCCCAACACCAACATCGATCCGGTGACGCTCGGCCTGCCGGGCGCGCTCCCGGTGTTGAACCGGCACGCGGTCGAGTTGGCCATGCGCATCGGCCTGGCACTGAACTGCTCGATCCAGCGCTGCACCTTCCACCGCAAGAACTACTTCTACCCCGACATGCCGAAGGGGTATCAGATCAGCCAGTACGACCAGCCGCTGAACGTCGATGGTTTCCTGGCACTGCCTGACGGCACCCGCATCGGCGTCGAGCGCGCACACTTGGAAGAAGACACTGGCAAGAGCACCCACTCCGGCGGCGCCGGTGGGCGCATCCACGGCAGCGATTACTCGTTGATCGACTTCAACCGCGCCGGCGTGCCGTTGGTCGAGATCGTCAGCAGGCCGGACATCCGTACTGCCGAACAGGCCCGCCAGTACGTCACCGAACTTCGCGGGATCCTCCTGGCCGTCGAGGCCTCCGACGCCAAGATGGAGGAGGGCAGCATGCGCGTCGACGCAAACGTCAGCGTGCACAAGCCCGGCACGCCGTTCGGTACCCGATGTGAGATCAAGAACGTCAACAGCGTGCGCTCGATCGGGCGGGCAATCGAGTACGAAGCTCGTCGTCAGATCGATCTGTTGGAAGCCGGGGATCAGGTTCGACAGGAGACAAGACACTGGAACGAGACCGACGGGCGCACCCACACCTTGCGCACCAAGGAAGACGCCGACGACTACAGGTACTTCCTCGAGCCGGATCTTGTGCCGCTGGAACCTTCGCAGGAGTGGATCTCAGCGGTCCGCTGCGCCCTGCCCATGCTTCCGGCGGCGAGACGCGCCCGACTGGCCGACGCCACAGGTGTGGCAGCGGACAGCGAAGCAGCGATGGTGGTCGTCGACCGCGGCCAGGACGAATATGTCCTCCAGGTCGGCGCGGCGGGCGGCGATGTCGCACGCGCACTCGTCCACGTGAAAGAGGCATGGGCCGACTCGCCGTCGGTGCCTGCGGCAGACCTTGCCAAGTTGACGACGTTGGAGGTCAGCGGCCGGCTCACCGCGACACAAGCCAAGACCGTGGTGGCCGAGTTGATCGCCAACGGCGGGGGAGACGCAGCGATGATCGCCGCCTCCAAGGGCTTCGAAGCGATGGCCGCTGACACACTCGGCCCGCTCGTCGATCAGGCGATCGCCGCGAACGCTGAGGCGTGGTCAAAGTTCTGTGCGGGTGAAGGCAAGGCCATGGGCGCGTTGGTCGGAGCCGTGATGAAGCTCAGCCAAGGCAAAGCCGACGGCAAAGCGGTCACCGCGTTGCTCGATGCCCGTCGCTCGCAGGCGTAGTCAGAGCTCGCCGGCGACAACCAGATCGATGACCCGGCGGCAGGTCCGATTGAAGGCGTCGGCAGCCATTTGAAGGTGGTCGACGGGCGTGTCTTCCTCTTTGGTGTGGCTGAGCCCGTTGGTCGACGACGAGAAGATCATCACCGTCGGAAACTCGCGGGCCATCTCGCTGGCATCGTGCAGGGCGCCGCTCGGCAGTTCGATGTCGTGGCCTTCGACCTCGCGCACGCTCTGACGCGCTGCGTCGAGCAGCGCCGGGTGGAAGGCCATCGGAGGGATGCGGAAGACGTGCTCCCATTCAACCGTGCAACCCTCGGCGGCGGCGGCACGATCAGCGGCGTCGTGGGCGTCGTCGAACATCGCCTCGAGGCGAGCCGCATCGATGTGGCGCATGTCCATGGCGATGCGCGTCTCGCCGGCGACGGCGGTCACCACACCCGGCCAGCACTGCGCGAACCCGACGGTTGTGACGCCCTCGTGACGTACGGCGATGTCTGCGAGCTCGAGCGCAAAGCGCGACACTGCACGAAAGCTGTCCCGCCGCATCTCCATCGGCATCGTGCCGGAGTGAGCCGCCTGTCCTCGGAAGATCAACCGCTCGCGCTCGATGCCCTTGGTGCCAGTGACAGTGCAGATGCCACGACCCATCGACTCGAGGACCGGTCCTTGCTCGATGTGAACCTCCACGTACGCCTTGACGTCGGCCATGCGAGTGCGTGCCCCATCGAGGTTGTCGATCTCGACTCCGTGGGCGGCTAGGACGTCGGGAAGCTTGTTGCCCTCCTTGTCGCTGAGGCCGCGTAACAGATCGATGTCGAGCGTGCCCACGCTGGCAGCTGAACCGAACAGGCTGCGACCGAACCTCGCTCCCTCTTCATCGGCCCAGTCGACGAGGGCGACCGTCACAGGCGGCGTGCCCTCTGCCGCAAGTGATCGCAGCAGTTCGAGCCCCGACATGACCCCCAGTGCGCCGTCGAGCCATCCGCCTTTCGGAACGCTGTCGAGGTGACTGCCAACCACCAACATGTCGTCGCGTTCGCCACGAAGCACGGCCCAGAGGTTGCCGGCTTCGTCCTCGTCGACCTCGACCGGGAGTGTGGTCAGTGATTCCCTCAGGATGGCGCGCGCTTCCAACCACTCCGGGGTCCAGGCGAGGCGGCGACTGCCCTCCGGGCCACCCGTCCGGTCGGCCAAGGCGCGCAGGTCGGTCACGACTCGTTCTGGGAGGTAGGTGGTCATACGAATGAAATTACCTGGCCGGCAGTCGAGCCGCCGGGCCAGACTCGCCCGATGTCGATCACCTTCCGCACCGCAACAGATAGTGATTGGGAGGCGCTGTGTCACGCCGACGCGCGTGGCTTCGGATTCGCGTACACCCCTGAGCAGATCGTCAACGCCCGGACGCTCCACGATGTCAGCAGGTTCGAGCTCGCCTTCGACGGCAAGGACATCGTGGGGATCGTCGGTGCCTACTCGCTAGAGGTCACCGTGCCAGGTGGCGCGCAACTGCCGATGGGCGGGCTCACCTGGGTCTCGACCGCGGCCACTCATCGTCGCCAAGGGCTGCTGACGAAGCTGATGTCGAGAACACTCTCCGACATCGATCGACGCGGCGAACCTGTCGCCATGCTCGGCGCCAGCGAAGGCGCGATCTACGAGCGGTTCGGCTTCGGAGTTGCGACGCAGTTGAGGGTGACGTCCATCGATCGGCGGCTGGCGCAGATCCGGCCCGAGTTCCGACCCAAGCCGGGCGCGGTCCGGTTCATCCACGGCGAGGACGCCGTGGCCCACGTCTCCGATGTGTGGTCACGGTTTCATCGCGATCACGTGGGCGAGGTCGATCGCACGGAAGCGTGGCATCGCTTCCTGTACGACGTTCACTCCAAGCCGCGTGGTGAGTTCGGTGCGTCGTTCCATCTGGCTCACCGGGACGGGTACGCCATCTATCGAATCCAGGAGCAGTGGAACGACGGCAGGCCTGCGCACAACATGCTGGTCGTCGAACTGGTCGCCACAACGGGCGATGCGCACGCCGCGCTGTGGCACACCCTGCTGGGCGTCGACCTCGTCGGCCCGATCACGTCGCGCCAGGTGCCGATCGACGATCCGTTGTCATTCCTCTTGACGGACCCTCGTGCTCTCCAGACCACCGGGTTGAACGATGGCGTGTGGGTAAACGTTCGAGACGTTGCCGGGTGCTTCGGGACTCGGTGCTACAGCACGACAGATCGAATGGTCATCGAGGCTGACGGTGCGCGATGGGTGATCGACGGCGGGCCGGGGGGCGCCACGTGCAAGCGGGTCAAGAGCCGGCCGGATCTGACGATGGACCACGCCACCCTGGGCGCGCTGCTCCTGGGCGGGGTGCGTCCCTCGACGCTGGGTGCCGGTCGTCGGTTGCAGGCTCGTGACGAGGATGTGCTGCGACGAGCCGACAACTTCTTCACGACTTCGCCGGCACCTCATTGCCAGACGAACTACTAGCGGCCAGGTCGCGCCACACCGCGCGGTGAAAGGCGACGTAGCCGCGGTAGCGAAGAGTGGTGATATTGCGAAGCTGCGCGTCTGCATCCGGCAGACGCCACCACGACGCGGTGGGGAACACATGATGGGCCAGGTGAAAGTTCCCGTCGAGGGTCAGCCATCGGTAGAAGGGGATGGAGCGGACAGAGCCGGTCGCGGCGACCATCGGGTTGTTGTGCGGAGCAGCGAAGTGCTCTGGCAGGGCGAAGAACGTGTAGGGCCCGGAGAGGAACAACAGCATCGGTATCAGCCACCAATTCCAGAGCTCACTGCTGTGCCCAGTCTTCACCGCTCCCCCGATGACGAGGGCCCAGAGGACGAACGGAAGCCATCCCCAACGGCGTACGTGTCGCCCCAACGACGCCGCGCCGATGTAAGCCGGAGGACGTCCGAGGAACGTGCTGACCGCGCCGCCGATGAGTTGCAGCGCGAACGACACTCCACCGATCACGAGACCGATGACGTACACGGCACGGGCTTGCACGCGCAGCGGACCGACGGTGAACGGCCGGGTCAAGACCTCGTCGTAGAAGGCCTCGGGATCGGAGAGACCGTGATCACGTCTGGTCAGGGCGTGATGCGTGAGATGAAAACTGCGATAGGTGGGGCCGTGGAAGCCTTCGAGCGCGCCGCTGATGCCGGCGATCACGTCGTTGGCCCAAGTCCGCCGGTAGAGGCTGCGATGCACGGCCTCGTGATGGACCGCGTCGATTCGCATCATGCACAGAACGAGGCCGACCCAGGCGACGACCCAACCGAACCAGTGATCGATCCACTGGCCGAGCATGACGAACCCGACGTACAGCACGACGGTCTCGACCAGCATCGCCGTCACACGCGCAGCATTGCGATCGGCCAGGCGAACGCGCGAGCCCCATTGGCGGATCTCGGCGGGGACGGCAAACAGTGGCAGCGTGCTGTCTTCGGCGACGGCCTGTAGTTGCACGTCCGGTGTGGGGACAGCCAGTTCGGTGGGCATCGGTTCCAAACTCTGTTGTCAGGGAATGCAGATGCGAGCACCACTGTCCCAGCCGCCACGCCACCGCCATGCTACCGGTAAGGTCGCAAACACAATGGCCTCGGCGTCCCTCGCTCCGTTTCGATCGAGAAATTTCAGGTTGATGTGGATCGGGGCGCTGCTCTCCAACATCGGCACGTGGATGGAAGCAGTGGGGCTGAGCTACTACGTCGCCCACACGACCGGAAAAGCCTCGCTGTCGGCGTTGGTGGGGGCTGCGGGATTCCTGCCCAACGGGGTGCTCGGTCCGATCGGCTCGGCGATGGCGGACCGTTGGAGTCGCCGTCGCCTGCTCGTCGTCGGCAGCGCCCTGTCGGCCGTGGTCGCGGCGATCCTTGCGATGTGGGTGGGTGGTGGCACAGCGACACCGCTGGGCATCGCCGCCCTCAGCTTCGTCGCCGGCTGCATTGGCGCGTTCACCTTTCCCTCCTTCCAATCGGTGCTACCCGACCTCGTTCCCCGCGAGCACCTCGTCGCCGGTGTCGGACTGTCGAACGCCCAGTGGAACCTCGGCAGGATCATCGGCCCGTCGCTAGCTGCGGTCGCCATTTCGGTCGGCGGTATAGGCGCCGCGCTCTGGTGCAACGCCGTCAGCTTCCTCGCCGTCATCGTCGCGGTCAGCCTCGTCAGGGTGCCTCACCGCGAAGGTGATCGCCGTCCGATCTTCGCCGCACTCGCCGATGGATTGCGTTTCGCAGTGGCCCATCCGGTCATGCGACGAATGTTGGTCGTCATGGTCATGACGATCGGCATCGCCTCTCCATTCATCGCGTTCGTCTCGCAGGTCGCGACCAATGTCCTTCACGGTGACGCGCGGGCGACGTCGGTGTTGGTCACCGCGCAGGGGATCGGAGCCGTAACCGCTGCCTTCACACTCGGCTCGTTGACGAAGAAGTTCGGCGTCAGCACCATCATGTTCGGTGGCGTCGGGCTGTTGTGTCCGGCACTCGTGGCGTATGCGGTGTCTCCTCGCCTGTGGGTGGCCGCAACGATGTTGACGTTGGTGGGGCTGTGCTACGGATACGCCTTCACCTCGTTCGCCAGCGTCGCCCAGCAAGCGGCTCCCGACGACATGCGCGGGCGTGTGCTCGCCGTGAACTTTATGGTGCTGGGCATCATGTTCCCGATCGGCACGTTGATCCAGGGGCAGATCGCCGACGCCGTCGGCCTGCGTTGGACCACAGCCGGGTCCGGCCTCGTGCTGGCGTTCGGGTTGCTGGCGTTGGCACCATGGCAGCGACGGGCCGCGGCTCTCGTAACGTCCTAGCCCGTGGACTTCGCGATCCCTGACGACATCCAGTCGACCCTCGATCAGCTCGACGAGTTCATCGAGCGTGAGATCAAGCCGTTGGAGTACGAGGACGACAACATCCGCTTCTTCGATCACCGCCGCGAGTGGGCGCGCACCGATTTCGACAACGGGGGTGTCCCGCGTGCCGACTGGGAGGCGCTGCTGCGAGAGATGCGGCGTCGCGCCGATGCGGCCGGCTGGCTGCGGCTCGCCTTGCCTGCTGAGTTCGGCGGTCGTGGTGCGTCGAACCTGGAGATGGCGATCATCCGCGAACATCTGGCGACGAAGGGACTCGGGTTGCACAACGATCTACAGAACGAGTCGTCGATCGTCGGCAACTTCCCAACAGTGTTAATGATGCGCGACTTCGGTACGCCGCAGCAGATCGAGGCGTGGATGCCCGGTTTCCTGGACGGGACCCGACGGCTCGCATTCGGACTGACGGAACCGAACCACGGCAGCGATGCGACCTACATGGAGACCACAGCTGTGCGCGACGGCGACGAGTGGGTGCTGAACGGGATGAAGCGTTGGAACAGCGGATTGCACCACGCAACGCATGACATCATCTTCGCCCGCACCAGCGGTGAGCCCGGCGACCCGAAAGGGATCAGCGCATTCCTGGTCCCGACCGACACGCCCGGCTTCAAGGTCGAGTTCTTCTGGTGGACGTTCAACATGCCCACCGATCACGCCGAGGTGTCGCTGACCGACGTGCGCGTCGGCGCGGACGCGGTGTTCGGGACGATCGACCGTGGGCTCGAGTTGGCCCAGCACTTCGTGCACGAGAACCGGATCCGCCAGGCCGCATCGTCGCTTGGCGCAGCTCAGTTCTGCATCAACGAGGCCGTCGCGTACGCCAACAGCAGGGTCACGTGGGGCAAGAAGCTGTCGACCAATCAGGGGATCCAGTTCCCGTTGGTCGAACTGCACACCGAGGCGGCGATGCTGCGCCAGCTCGTGCGCTACACGGCTTGGATGCTGGACCGCAAACACCACATGGAGGTCACTGATCTCGTGGCGATGAGCAACTATCGTGCCAACCGGCTGGCGTGCGACGCGGCCGATCGGGCGATGCAGACGTGCGGCGGCATGGGGTATTCACGGCACATGCCGTTCGAGCACATCTATCGACACCACCGGCGCTACCGCATCACCGAGGGCTCCGAGGAGATCCAGATGCGCAAGGTTGCTCAGCAACTGTTCGGCTTCGGCCGCCGCTAGCGGCCCGGCCCGGCCAGATTCGCAGCCGCTAGCGGCTGTGCCAGGTCGGAGGGCGTCGCTCGGCGAAGGCGGCTTGGCCCTCCCGGGCATCCTCACTGTCGATCGCTCTTCGATAGCTGGCAAGCGACTTCAACGCTGCCATTGCGTCGTCGGTCGACAGGTTGATGGTTCTGCGTTCGATGTCGAGCAGCGCGGCGACGCTCAACGGCGCTGACGCGCTGATCGCCGTCGCCAACTCGACGGCGGCATCGAGCAGTTCTTGGGCAGGGACAACCCGAGCGACCAGCCCCCAGCGATGCGCTTCTTGCGCGCCCATGCGACGGCCGGTCAGCAGCAACTCCCGCGCGACGTGGCGCGGTAGCAGACGTGGGAGCTTCACCGCGCCGGCGTCCGGCAGGATCCCTAGGGCGGGCTCGGGCAGCCAGAACTCGGCATGGTCGGCCGCGACGATGAGATCGGCTGCCACGGCGATCTCGAACCCACCACCGACCGCCATGCCGTTCACTGCGGCAATGACCGGCGTGGAGCGATCGGGCAGCTCCGGGAATCCACCGAAGCCGCCAACCCCATAGTCGCTGTCGAAGTCCTCGCCCGCAGACAGGTCCCACCCGGCGGAGAAGAACTTCGGACCTGCCCCCGTGAGGATGATCGCCCGCACCGACCGGTCGGCGTCGAGCGACGCGAAGACCTCGCCCATTGCAGTGCTCGTGGCAGCGTCGATCGCATTGGCTTTCGGACGATCAATCGTCATGATCGCCGTGCTGCCACGCACCTCCGTGTGGAATCCGGTCACACGACCTCCTCGACGAGGAAGGCGTCGACGGCGACGGCGCCGCTGCGGCCCACCAGAACTGGATTGAGCTCGATCTCGACCACATTCGAACCGACCACCGCATCCGTCAGCCTGACGACGAGCGACACCAGCGCCTCGATATCGGCGGCCGCCCGCCCGCGGTACCCGGTCAAGAGGGGGTAGCTGCGTAGCTTGGTCAGCGCCAGCCGAACGTCGTCCGGGGTCACCGGCGCGAGCAGGTGCGTGACATCGCGCCACAGCTCTGTTGTCACTCCTCCGAACCCGAGCGATACCAGCCAGCCGACGGGCGGGTCGCGGCGGACGGCAACCAGAACTTCGGCGACCACGTCGGTCACTGTGGCTTCGACCAGGTAGCGCTCGGAGCAAGGGATCGATGCAAGCGCCTCGACGACGGCCTCGTCGCTGCTGACCCCGACCTTCACTGCACCCGTTTCGGTCTTGTGTGCGGCTCCCAAGCTCTTCAAGGTGATCGGATATCCGATCTCGACCGCCGCTGCCACAACCTCCGTGCCAGGCACGACCTTGCCCGCAGGCACGTCGATGTCGAGCGCTGACAGCCGGTTCTTCGCTTCCGCTTCATCGATCAATCGAGTGCTCGTCGCTTCGAGAACGGCAGCGTGGGTCGCGTCGCAACGCGACCCGACGAATGCCGCTGCTCGCAGCGCGGCCAGGCCTTCACTGAGCCCGAGCAACGGTGTCAAGCCTCGCTCGCTGATGCGGGTGCGTAGCTCCTCGTTGAGGCACTCCGCCATGGTTGCCACCACCACAGCGCGGTGCCCGGTTGCATCGGCGGCATCGGCCCACGCGTCGGCCGCCACGATCCACGCCGACGGATCGTTGTCGGCGCCGGGCGGTACGTCGAGCACAAGCATCGTCGCGTCCTGAGGCCCGTCCATGACGGCCGTGAAGCACTTGGCCGTAGCGGCACGGTTGCCCCACATGAACGTGTGGTAGTCGAACGGGTTGCTGACGGTGACCAGTTCGGTGAGGGTCGATTCGATGTTGCGTCGATGTTGCGGGGAGAAGGGGTCGAAGACCAACGGCCCGTGCTCCGAACGATCGGCAACCAACGATGCCTCGCCGCCAGAGCAGCTCACCGACACCATCCGTGGCCCCTTCAACCGTCCGCCGTTGTCGAGCAGCTTCAACGTCTCGAGCATCTCGGCGGGCGTGGCGACCCGGGCTATCCCGTACCGCGCGAACAACGCGTCGTACGCAGCGGCCCGCCCCGACATCGACCCGGTGTGCGATGCCGCTATCGCTGCGCCGGTGGCGGACCGGCCGGTATGCAAGGCGACGATCTGCACTCCTTGAGCGTGTGCACGCTGGGCGACCACGGCGAACTGCTGAGAATCACGAACAGCCTCGAGGAACAACCCGATGGCAGTGATGCGCGGATCATCGAGGAACGCGCCGATGCAGTCCTCCATGCCGACGCTCGCCTGGTTGCCGACCGAGACGATCGCGCCGAGCCGAAGCCCGCGCTGTTGAAACGTCAGGTTCACGGCCACGTTGCCGCTCTGCGACACGATCGCAACGCCGCGATCGATCGATTGCATCCCGTGCTCGTCGGGCCACAGAGCGACGCGGTCGAATGTGTTCACGAAGCCGTAGCAGTTCGGCCCGAGGAACGGGAGGTCGCCCGCAGCATCGAGCAGCTGCCGCTGCAGGTCGGAATCGCCAGTCTCGGCGAATCCGGACCCGTAGCACACGGCTCCACCAGCGCCGATCGAAGCAAGCGTGCTCATGGCTTCCACCGTGGCGTGTCGATTGACACCCAGAAAGACGGCGTCCGGCACCTCCGGCAGCGCATCGAGGTCGGGTAGGCACGGCACGCCGGCGAGGTCGGCGCGTTTCGGGTGCACCGGCCAGATCGGGCCGGTGAAGCCGAGCTTCAGGCATTGTCGTACGACGCGCTCGGCCGGCGCCCCCCCGACGACTGCGATCGAACGAGGGGCCAGCAGGCGGTGCAGGTCCGCCACCATCAGGCCCCGAACGGGCGAAGCATCGCCCGCGAGATGATGTGCCGTTGAATTTCGGACGTGCCGTCCCAGATGCGGTCGACACGGGTGTCGCGCCACAACCGTTCCAGCGGCAGTTCGTCCATCAGCCCCATGCCGCCGAGGATCTGGATCGCTTCGTCTGTGACGAACTGGCACATCTCGCTGGCGAAGACCTTGGCCATGGCCATGTCGGTATCGGTGGCCGTTCCCTGCGAGTCGTTCCACGCGGCACGAAGTGTCAGCAGCTCTGCGGCCTCGAGCCGAGTCAGCATGTCGGCCAGCTTGAACGACACGCCCTGGAACTTGCCGATCTGCTGCCCGAACTGCACCCTGGTCGCAGCCCACTCTGTGGCGATGCGCAGCGCGCGTCGCGCCCGGCCCACACATACAGCTGCCACCTGCAACCTCGTCGAGCCGAGCCACTCGTTGGCGGCGTCGAACCCGCGATGTTCCTCGCCAAGGATCTTCGATACCGGCACCCGGCAGTCGTCGAAGTTGATGATCATGTTGTGGTACCCGCGGTTCGAGACGCAGCGATAGCCATCGACGACTTCGCAGCCGGGCGTGTCGAAATCGACCAGGAAGCCCGTGATCAGCTTCTTCGACCCTCGGCTGGTCTGCTCCTGGCCACTCGCGGCAAACAGGATCACGTAGTCGGCGAGGTCGGCGTGACTGATGAAGTGCTTCGTGCCGTTGATGACGTAGTCGTCGCCAACGCGGACAGCGCTGCACTTCATGCCCCGCACATCGCTTCCCGCATCGGGTTCGCTCATGGCCATGCAATCGACCCGCTCACCCGTGATCGTCGGTATCAGGTATTCGTCGATCTGTTCGCCTGTGCATGCGCGCAGGATGTTGGAGGGGCGGGCGACGATGTAGTGGAGCGCGTAGGAAGCAGCACCGAACTCGCGGTCGACCAAGGTGACGCCGAAGGTGTCGAGCCCGCCGCCGCCGAGCTCCGCCGGCATGTTGGCGGCGTACAGCCCGGCGTCGATCGAGCGCTGCTTGATCTGTCGCATGAGCTCGAGAGGGACTTCGCCCAACTTCTCGACCTGATCCTCGTACGGGAACAGCTCGCGTTCGGTGAACGAGCGAACGGTATCGACGATCATTCGTTGCTCGTCGTTCAGCGCGAAGTCCAAGGTGCTACTCCCGATGCTCGGTTTGTTGATTTGCTGTTGGCAACGAGAAATGACCGGCGCGTTCAGCCGGCGGAAGGGCCGAGTGCGCCACGGCGATCGCTTCGAGCGCGGCGCGCACTTCGGGGAGGATGGCGACGGAGCGGGCGGCGTTCATGTCGACGTGAACGAGCATCTGCTCCGTGGTTGCCAGCAGCTTGTGATCCTCGTCGCGGAACATCTCGTGGTAGATGTGCAGGCGCTTGCGGTCGAGCCCGAGCACGCGCGTCGTGATCCGCAGGGGAGCCCACTCCGCTGCCTCACGCAGATAGGCGATGTGCGTCTCGACGGTGTAAAAGCTGTGCCCGTCTGCCCGGTACGCCTCGTCGTCACCCACATAGGAGAACAGCGCATCGCTTGCCCACCCGAACGCCGTCAGGTAGGCCGCCTCCGTCATGTGGTGGTTGTAGTCGACCCACGCGGTCAGCACCAGTCCGCGGTAGAAATCGAGCGGCGCGGGGACGTGATCGCCAGGCCGCCAACGGGCAGGCGCGTGCAGCAGGCGACCTTCATCGTCGATCTGCGCACTCACCGATCCCATAAGCTGAATATACACTCAGGATTCAGATGCCAAGACCTCGACTCGACCATGTGCGCAAGGCGCAGATCCTCTCCGCCGCCGCTGCGGTGCTGTCAGAACGTGGTTACGCCAACACCCGGGTCGTCGACATCGCCAAGGCGGCGGGAACCAGTCCTGCGGCGATCCTCTACTGGTTCGACGGCAAACAGGGACTGTTGGCTGAGGCGCTCGCGCTGCGCGAGGTCGAGTTCCACGATCGATACACGGTCCGGATCGAGGAGGCGGCCTCCGCCTCGCAGCAGTTGCGGATCCTCATCGAGGCCATGATCCGGCACTACGACTGGGCTCTGTGGATGGAGTTGTGCGTGTTGGCCCTTCGCGACGACGCGGCAGCGGCGGAGCGCGATCGCATGGATCGGCGGTGGCGAGCGATGCTTCGCAAAGTGATCCGCGATGGTCAGCAGCGAGACGAGTTCATCGACAGCGACGCAGACGAGACCATGTTCGTGCTGGCCGGTCTGCTGGACGGACTGGCGCCGTTGCTGGCGATGAAGGCGAAGGGCGTCACCCACGCTCGCGTCGAGCGGACCTGGCTCGGCGAGGCGGCGCGCCTGCTAGGCCCCGCCTTCGACTCGACCCCCCTGCCCCGAACCCCCTAACCCCATCCGAGTGTTTCCGGCGCGGCACCGTCCAAAGGAGTGCTTCCGTCCCTCCCGGGCGGGCCTGTAACACTCGTTTGCGCCATCGCGGGACGGAAACACTCGCACGTGGCGCGCTAGCCGAAGTCCTTCAGCAAACGTGTGGTCTCGGGATCGAGGAATCCGGCGACGGTTGCCTCGGTCTCCAGGCGCAGCGCTGCCTCGAGGTCGGTCGATGCGGTTTGGTTGAGCACTCGTTTCATTGCTCCGGCCGCCAGCGACGGCAACGCGGCCAGGCGTGAGGCAACCTCGCTGGCCGTCGCCATCAGCTCGCTGTCCGGGACGACACGCCACGCGACCCCCAGCTGCTGAAGGGCCGAGGCCTCGTAGCGCTCTCCGAGGAACAGCATCTCTCTGGCCTTGAGCAGGCCCACCAACGCGGGCAGGAACGATGTGACAGCGCCGGTGACGAAGATGTTCAGGGAGACCTCAGGGAAGAATCCCTTGGCACTGACCGCCCAGATGGGGAAGTCGCAGTTGATCGCCCATTCGAACCCTCCGCCGACGGCCCACCCGTTGATGGCCCCGACAACGGGCTTGGTGCCGAAGATGATCGCCTTGGTGGCCCGCTGGATCGCGTCGACCAGGTCACGAGCCTCCGCCTCGTCTTTCGGTTGCACGTGTTCGCGCCGATCGTCGCCTGCACAGAACGCCCGACCGGCGCCGGTGAAGATGATCGACTTGGTACCGGCGTCCTCGTGGGCGTCGGTGAACGCGTCGGCAACGTCGTCGATGAGCTGACGATTCATCGCATTCAACCGCTCGGGTCGATTGAGCGTGATCGTGCGAACCCCGTCGGCGAGAGTGCTGAGGACCGTCGCATATTCAAAGTTGCTCGTCATCGATCGCAACCTAGTAAGACCGACGCGGTGGACGGGGAGCCGGCTGGACGAATGCACGAGGAGGTGACCATCGATCGATTGCTCGATCTACGGGCGGCTGACAGTTCCGACAGCATCTTTCTGCGATTCTCGGCGGGTGACCTGACGTTCGCCGAGGCGCGGCGCCGATCGACCGGTCTCGCACATGGGTTGCAGGAGCTCGGCGTGCGCCGTGGCCAGCTCGTGCCTGTGCTGATGTCGAACGGGCCCGAGTTCGCGATCACCTGGCTGGCGCTGTGCACGTTGGGTGCCGTGTCGACGCTGTTGAACACCGAGTTTCGCGGTCCCTCGCTGCTGCATGCGTTGAACTTGAGCGGCGCCGAGATCGTCATCGTCGACGCCCGATTGGTGCCGAACCTGGCGGAGGTCCTCGCAGACCTCGTGCACATCCGCACGGTGATCGTTGTCGGAGCGTCGGCCGACTGGGCTGGGCACTTGCCGGGCGTGCGGGTGCTCGACCACGCGTCGCTGTGCAAGGACGACACCACCCTCATCGCATCGCTGCACTTGTTCGTCGACCCAGCGATGGTGCTGTTCACGTCGGGCACGACCGGACCATCGAAGGGATGCGTGTTGTCGCACCGTTACGCGGTGCGTCAAGCGGAGTTGATGATCGAGAACCTGAAGCTGCAAAGCACTGACGTGCTGTACTGCCCGTTCCCGATGTTCCACATCGATGCAACGGTGCTGACGGTGATTCCGGCGATGCTTTTGGCGACCACCGCCGCCATCGGTGACCGGTTCTCCGCGTCGGCGTTCTGGGACGAGGTTCGCTCTGCCGGAGCAACGGTCTTCGACTTCATGGGTGCGACGTTGACGATGCTGCACAAGCGACCGCGCCGCGACGACGACGCCGACAACCCGGCACGCTTGGGTTGGGGAGTGCCGGTGCCTGAGTTCGCCGACGACTTCGAGCGTCGCTTCGGGGTGCAACTGGTCGAGTTGTACGGATCGACCGATGCAGGCGTTCCGATGTACCACCCGGTCGATGTGCCTCGACGCCAGGGCTCGTGCGGTCGGGCGATCCCGCAATACGACGTGCGGTTGTTCGACGACTCGGGCGCCGAGGTGGCCGACGGCGAGGTCGGGGAGCTCGTCATCCGGCCCAATGAGCCATCGCTGATGTCGGACGGCTATTACGGGATGCCGTCGGCCACACTCGAGTCGCGTCGCGACCTGTGGTTCCACACGGGCGATCTCGCCCGACGCGACGCCGACGGCTACTTCTACTTCGTGGGCCGCAGCACCGACAGCATCCGTCGCCGTGGCGAGAACATCTCCGCATTCGAGGTCGAGGAGGTGGTCAAGCTGCACCACAGCATCCTCGACGCCGCGGCATTCGGCGTGCCGAGCGAGCTCACCGAGGATGACGTGATGATCGCCGTCGTCGTCCGGCCCGGAGACACGTTGGATCCAGCGGAGTTGATCGACTTCTGCTCGAGCCGGATGGCCAGGCACATGGTGCCCGACTACGTCGATGTGGTCGACACATTGCCGCGCACGCCGACGGAGAAGGTGGAGAAGGCTCAGCTGCGCGAACGCGGGATCACCCCGACCACTTGGCAGCGCACCGCTAGGTGAGCTTTGCTCCGATCGACCGTCCGGCCCGAACTGGTCTCGGCAACAAGTCGTGCAGTGCAGCGATCCCCGCCAGAGTGGCCTGGATCTCTGCCGAAGCCGGCGAGGATTTTCCTGCCGTCGCGTCGACGTGCAGCATCATGTGCTCCGCGGTCGCAACGATCGAGTCGTCGTCAGTGCGATGCACGACGGTGAAGATGTGCAAGCGCTTCGCATCGTGCGACAACAACTGGACGGTGACGTGCAGGGGATCGCCGGCGTGGCTCTGGGCGACGAAGTTGAGGTGACTCTCGACGGTGTAGTACGAACGCCCGGATTGCAGGTACGGCTCATCGACGCCGATCAAACGCATGAACCGATCGCCTGCCTCGCTGGTGATCTGCATGTATCGACTGTCGTTGGTGTGGCCGTTGTAGTCGACCCATTCGTTCGGAACCACCCGCTCGTGCATCTTGATCGGCTGCGACAGATCGATGCCCTCGGCGACTCGATTGCCGCGATCGAAGAGGGCCTGCTCGAAGTCGGCCAGCGTCTTGCCGGCAGCGAACCCGCGGTTGCGCAGGCCATGCATGACCTCGACCAGGCAGTCGTCGCGCAGGGCCTCGAGCTCGCGGATCGACATCCCCGGAGCCTGCAGCTCGACCTGCGCGTCGCTCTGCTCGCAGATGGTGTCGAGCAACTCGTCGGTCAACTCGGGGACGTCCATCAGCTTGGTCCACGGCCACTTCAGCGCCGGGCCGAACTGGGCCATGAAATGGCGCATGCCCGCCTCGCCACCGGCGATCCTGTAGATCAGGAATGTGCCCATGAAGCTCCACCGCAGGCCGGGGCCGAAGCGCATCGCGTCGTCGATCTCGGCCGCCGTGGCGACTCCGTCATTGACGAGCCACAGAGCCTCCCGCCACAGGGCCTCCATCAGCCTGTCGGCGACGAACCCGTCGATCTCCTTCGAGAGGATCAGCGGCTGCATGCCGACGCTGCGGTAGATCTCGGCAGCACGTTGCTTCGTTGCTTCTGAAGTCCGCGCGCCACCGCAGACCTCGACCAGCGGCATGAGGTACACCGGGTTGAACGGATGGCCGACGACGAGCCGTTCCGGGTGCTGCATGTCGCGTTGCATCTCGGTGGGACGCAGGCCTGATGTCGACGACCCGAACACAACGTCAGGACCGGCGATGCGGCTGGCGGTTGCGAACAACTGCTGCTTCAGCTCCAACCGTTCGGGAGCGCTCTCCTGTACGAACTTGGCGCCCTCGACGGCCTCTTCGACCGTCGTGACGATGCGCAGCGAGCCCTCCGGCGGCCACGCGGCTCTCGTCAACTTTGCGTTGGCCCGGCGGGCGTTTGCCAGGACCTCACCGACTTTCCGCGGCGCCTCGGGATCGGGGTCGAACATCACCACGTCGTGGCCGTTCAACAGGAATCGTGCGGCCCAGCCGCCGCCGATCACACCGCCCCCAAGCAGGCCGATGTGGCCAGTGCTCATTCAGTCACCCGACACGTCGCTGGGCGGGCGCGAGGACGGGCCGGTGTAGATCGCCGACGGCCGGATCAACCGGCCAGTGCGCTTCTGCTCGAGGATGTGGGCGCTCCAACCCGCCGTTCGGGCGCAGGCGAACATCGCGGTGAACATGTGTGCCGGCACCTCGGCGAAGTCCAGAACGACGGCGGACCAGAACTCCACGTTCGTGGCCAGGACGCGGTCGGGATAGCGGGCCTTCAACTCGGCGAGCGCGGCCTTCTCGAGTGCATCGGCGACCTCGACACGCGGCGACTTGAGCTCCTTGGCGGTTCTCCGCAGCACCCGAGCACGCGGATCCTCGGCGCGGTACACCCGGTGCCCGAAACCCATCAGACGATCGCCCTTGTCCATCGCCCGCTTGACCCAACGGACGGCGTCGCCTTCCTTCTCGACCTCGTCGAGCATCTGCAGCACGCGCGCCGGGGCGCCTCCGTGGAGGGGTCCGGAAAGGGCGCCGACGGCACCGGACAATGCGGCGGCCACGTCGGCACCGGTCGAGGCGATGACGCGAGCGGTGAACGTAGAGGCGTTCATCCCATGCTCTGCCGCGGACACCCAATAGGCATCGACGGCCCTCACGTGATCAGGATCCGGGTCGCCACGCCAACGCCTCATGAATCGTTCGGTGATCGTTGAGGCACCATCGATGTGCTTCTGCGGCACCATCGCCAGCCCGAGCCCGCGGGCCGACTGGGCGACGAACGACAGGGCCATGACCGAAGCGCGGGCCAGATCGTCGCGTACCTGGGCATCGTCGATGTCGAGCAACTGGCCGAGCCCCCAGAACGGCGCCAGCATCGCCAACGCGCTCTGCACATCGACACGAATGTCGCCGGAGTGCACGGGGATGGGGAACGGCTCAGCAGGAGGAAGGCCCGGATCGAACGATCCGTCCACCAACAGTCCCCACACCCGGCCGTAGTCGTAGTGACCGACGAGCTCCTCGATGTCGACGCCGCGGTAGCGCAGCGCGCCGCCTTCGCGATCCGGTTCGGCGATCTGGGTC
>JANPGV010000190.1:0-52106 GCA_031424145.1 Ilumatobacteraceae bacterium | reverse complement strand
GAATTCGAAGGTGACGTCGGGCAGACCATCGCCGTTGTGGTCGACGAGGATCTTGTACAGCACGTCGGAGCCGAACTCGTAGAAGTTCGGACCGCCTGCGGGATCCTCGAACGGGATGTAGTTGGCGATCAACGTGACGTGGTCGGGTCGATCGGGACTGACGAATGCATAGACGTCAGTGCTGTCTGCGACCGGATCCTTGGCCATCTCCGGCGCTTCGCGGTGTGATGACATGTCGAACTACCTCCGTCCCTGGCGAATGATCTTCTGGACTCTGCCAACCAGTACCTTGTCGCGAACGACGACTTCGTCGCCGTCGACGAGGACTGCGACCTCGCCGCTCGCCGCGTCGCGCACGAAGACCACAACCGGTTCGGCTGCCGTCGTTTCGTGCGCTGTCATGCTGTGATGGTCGACTCCCGTCGACAGCACATCGGCCGTGCTCTCGGCGGCGGCCTCTGCCGTCCCGTGAAGCACCACGGCGCCCGCAGCCGCGGTGCCCCCAGCTTGAAGGAAGTTCCTTCGTGATAACGATCCCATTGGGACCCCCCTTTGTCATCGGGCGTCGGGTCTGGCGCCCCTTGCGACTGATTCGCAGCGCGGATCACATCGGATTGGTCGGACTTGCAGGAACTTCGACTCAACCGGGCCAGGAGAGGCCGACACGAAGCACCGCTCGTTCGACAGCGTCGAACAGCTTGTCCGTCGACCCCGCGCAAGCGGCGAGGTCATCACCATCGAGCAACGGCACGATGCCATCGGCCGTTTCAGCGACCACAACGGGCAACTTGTTGCCCATTGCCGCCCTCACCGAATCGGGCTGGTCGTCGCGGTGGAAGGTGTCGAAGACGACGGGCAGAACGGCACGACACGTCAACCAATCGGACCGCTCGCGGATCAACCCATGAGTGATGTCGCACAGCGCGCAGTGAGCTCGTCCGAACCGGGCGCCGAGCCAATAGGCCAACTCGCCGCGTATGGTGCCGTCGGCGTCGTACACACCGATCAGCCTGACAATCTCACCGGCGATCGGCACTTCACTCATGCAACATCAGAATGGACAGTAGAAGAACAGCGTTCAAGCCGGCGCCTCGCGCTGGAAGCGTCGTGCCCGCACCGTTCCAGCGATGCTGTTCATCACGGCTGCGGGCATCGTCTTGTTCCCCGTTCTCGTTGTCGTTGTCGCGGCAGCGGTTGCTCAGCTGCCGATGTCGTGGTCATCGCCCACATCGGCCTCGACAAATTTTCGAAGTTCGCCGATCTCGCCCGCTCTGTGCCTCTGCGCGAGCCGATCCGGGTCGTCGCTTGGCGTGTATCCGCGGCCCGACATTCCGAGCGACGCCCTCGGACGCACAGCGTGGCTCGATAAGCAGTGGCTGCGAGTGGACGGCTGGATCGGCGGCTGACTGACGTCGTGGATCAGTCAAGCCGGTTCGCGTTACCGTGGCGGCGATGGATCCGCTGCTTCGCAACAACGTGCACGTGTCGGGTCTGCCGGTCGGTCAGCCGATGATGTTCGCTCACGGATTCGGCTGTGATCAGAACATGTGGCGCTTCGTGGCACCCCGCTTCGAGGATGCGTTTCGAGTCATACTCTTCGACCACGTCGGTGCAGGCGAATCCGACCTCACCGCGTATGACCACGCGAAATATTCGTCGCTCGCGGGGTACGCACGCGACGTCCTCGAGATCTGCGACGCAATGGAGCTTCAGGACGTCGTGTTCGTTGGTCATTCGGTATCCGCGATGATCGGTGCCCTGGCGGCGATTGAGGAACCGAACCGGTTCGACAAGCTGGTCATGGTCGCTCCCTCGGCGCGCTACATCGACGACGACGACGGTTACGTCGGCGGGTTCAGCACGGAAGACATCCACGAGCTCCTCGACTCGCTCGGCAGCAACTATCTCGGATGGTCGGCTGCAATGGCTCCCGTGATCATCGGCAACCCGCAGCGTCCGGAGCTCGGTCAAGAGTTGACCGCAAGCTTCTGCAGAACTGATCCGGCCATCGCCAAGGACTTCGCCCGTGTCACGTTCATGTCCGACAACCGAGACGATCTGTCACGACTAAGGACTGACACTCTCGTCCTTCAGTGTCGAAGTGACGTGATCGCGCCACTGCAGGTGGGCGAGTTCGTCAGGGATGCCGTGGCGCGCAGCACCTACATCGTCTTGGATTCCACGGGCCATTGTCCCAACCTGTCGGCGCCCCGTGAGACTGCGGACGCAATCGATTCCTTCGTGCGCGCTGGACCCTGATGAACACTCCGATGGATGACTTTCTCGACACGCCGCGCGATGACGACGTCCAGGCCCTGTACGACAGAGCACCATGCGGCTACCTCTCGATGACTCCGGACGGAAAGATCATCAGGGTCAACGACACATTCCTAGCGTGGACCGGATACGAACGTGGCGATCTGATCGCGCGCCGCATGTTCGTCGACCTACTAACGGCCGGCGGTCGACTCTTCCATGAAACCACGTACGCGCCGATGCTCCGTCTTCAGGGACGAGCCCGCGAGATCGCCCTCGACATCGTCTGCGCAGACGGTCGGCGTCTCCCGGCCTTGGTCAACTCGACGCTCGAACGTGACGGGACCAGCGGCGAGCCTCAGGTCATTCGTGCAGCGGTGTTCGATGCAACCGAGCGACGACAGTACGAACAGCAACTCGTCGTTGAAAAAGCACGCGCTGAGAGCTCGGAAGCCAAGGCGCAACTGATCGCCCGAACCTTGCAGCAGACGTTGATTCCGCCGGCTGTCCCGACAATCGATGGTCTCGATGTCGCCGCTGTGTATCGGCCGGCAGGGTCCGGCGCGGAGATCGGCGGCGATTTCTACGACGTGTTCAAGGTGGCCACCGACGACTGGGTCGTAGCCATCGGTGATGTGCAGGGCAAAGGCGTCGAGGCAGCCGTCGTCACCGCGTTGGCCCGATACACGATTCGCGCCGCAGCCGCCGATCAGGGTGAGCCCTCGACGGTCCTGCGGACCCTCAACAACGTCCTCATCGCCGACCAGTCCGATCGCGTTTGTTCGGCGGTCGTCATCCGTCTTCGTCGACGCGGCGGCGAATGGCGCGCCTCTATCGGCTGCGGTGGCCACCCGCTTCCCCTGCTACATAGGCAAGACGGATCTGTGACCGAAGCCGGCCGGCCCGGAACACTGCTCGGCTACTACGCAGAGGCCAGTTTCAACGATATGGATGTCGATATGCGCGGCGGCGACACGCTTATGGCATACACCGACGGTGTCAGTGAGGCGAGACAGGCCAACGCCTGGTTCGGTGAAGCGCGCATTGCCAAGACCCTCGCCCGTGGCTGGACGTCTGCGAACCACCTGACCAACCACCTGCTCGAAGAGGTGCTCGAGTTTCAAGGACAGCAGCCGCGAGACGACATTGCAGTTGTCGCTGTGCGGGTGCCTTGACGAGGCGATTTGTTCGGGCTCCGTTTGACGGTTTTCCAGATGGGTAAACCGATCTTGTTCGACGCCGTGTCGAACGAACAAAGGAGTTCCCCCCAAATGATCGGTTTCATACTGTTTCTGCTCATCATCGGACTCATCGCCGGATTCTTGGCCAGGGCATTGGTGCCCGGCAGGGACTCGATGGGGGTCGGTGCAACCATCCTCCTCGGGATCATCGGATCCTTCGTCGGCGGATTACTCGGTTACGTCCTCTTCCACAAGGACGGCCAAGATGGCGCGTTCCAGGCTTCCGGCCTCATTGGCTCGGTCATCGGATCGATCGTCGTGCTGTTGATCTACCGCGCTGTACACGGCCGGTCCAACAGCCCGCTGCACCGCTGACCGGTAGCTAGCAATTGGTGTGAGACGATCCGCGGTCTGCCCGCGGATCGTCTCGCGTAGCCCAAGCGCGGCGTGAGGATCTTGACAATTCTCAGACACGCGCTCTTTAGGTCGCGGCGCAGGGTGCCGATGAATCCTCTGTGAGGCGGATGACAGTCGGCTATCTGCTGCTTTCTGTGGCAGCGGCGATGGCTTACTTCATCCTGCCCACGACACCTCTCTCCAAGCTCCTCCTGTACAACGGGATCGGACTGGCAGCAGTGATCGCAACGTTGGTGGGCATTCGCCACAAGAGCCCGGAGACCCGGGGGGCGTGGAAACTGATCGTCGCCGGCCTGATCGCATTCCTTGCCGGTGATGTCTGCTACTACATCCTTGACGCTGTCAACGAGACGGCCCCGTTCCCCTCCGCGGCGGACGCTCTCTATCTGGGCATGTATCCGCTGGTCATCTGCGGACTTCTGAGGCTCATTCGCCAGCGCTCACCCGGCCGCGATTGGGCGTCGTTGCTCGACGCCGCGATCGCCGCTGTAGGCACGTTCGCTGTGCTCGGGGTCCTGTTCATCGATACGTATGTCTCCGACGGTTCGATGCAGTTCGCCGGGCGCCTGATCTCGGTCTGCTACCCCGTGATGGATGTCGCCCTTGTGGCCGTCGCCGTCCGCCTCGTCGGCGTGCTGCCTCTTCGCCGTCCCGCCTACGCCCTGCTGACAGCCGGCCTGTGCAGCCTCCTGGTGGCCGACACCATCTATGGGGTGCTCAACTCGGCCGGCACGTTCGAGACTGGCGGGTTCGCTGATCTGTTCTGGCTCGGTTTCTACGTGCTGGTCGGCGCAGCTGCATTGCAGGCCTCAGTTGCGGGAACCGCGCAGGTGCGCAAATCTTCGAGCCAGATCTCGAAGTCCCGGCTGGTGATGCTGTGCCTCATCACCCTCGCTGTCCCGATGATCGACCTGGTCTGGGGACGGCAGTCCGACAAGGTTCTGACAGCCATGACCTCGATGGTGATGTTCGTGCTCGTTCTCGGTCGTCTCGGCGGTCTCATGGGCGTGGTCCTGCGCAGCGAGCAACGGGCTCGCCTGGACACGTTGACCGGGCTTGCCAATCGTCTGCTCTTCGACGAGCACGTGGCCAACTCCGTCGAACGCGGCGGCGATGGGATCATCGCGGTTTTGTTCGTCGACCTCGATGACTTCAAGGTGGTCAACGACAGCATCGGCCATCAGGCCGGCGACGACCTGCTGATCGCTGTCGCCGATCGACTGCGGTCGTGTGTGCGGGCCGAAGACCTCGTCGCCCGGTTGAGCGGCGACGAGTTTGCAGTCTTGCTCGAGAGCGCTGTGGATCAGGACGAGGCGATGAACGTCGTGCGCCGGCTGCAGGACAAGATGCGCTTGCCGGTGTTCGTCGGTGGTCGTGAGGTGTTCATCTCCGCCAGCATCGGGCTTGTCGTCGAGCCACGGTCCATGGTCGAACGCCCGCAGGCATTGCTGCAGGCAGCGGACGTGGCGATGTACCGAGCCAAGAGCAAGGGCAAGGGTCGGTTCGAGATCTTCGACCACGAGATGTACAAGGAGCAGCTCGAGCTGCTGGACCTCAAAGGTGACCTCGCCGTGGCGATGGAGCGCGGAGAGTTCGAAGTCTTCTACCAACCCATCGTCGACATGGGCGACGAGCGAATTGTGTCGATCGAAGCGTTGATTCGTTGGCATCACCCGCTGCGTGGGCTCATCACACCAGACCGGTTCATCTCCCTCGCCGAGCAGACGGGCCTCATCGTCCCGATCGGCCGTTGGGTCCTTCGCGAGGCGTGCCAACAGCTGAGCAGATGGCAGAGCCAGTTTCCCGGAACTGCGCCGAGTGCCATCAGCGTGAACCTGTCTGCACGCCAGCTGCACGATCCCGATCTCGTCAAGGACGTGATGGATGCGCTGGCGATGTCGGGGCTCGATCCGTGGCAACTCACGCTGGAGCTGACCGAGAGCATGATGATCGACGAGTTCGATCGTGCCAGCCGAATCTTGGAGCAGCTCAGGGCCAGCCGCGTCCAGATCGCCATCGACGACTTCGGCACAGGATTCTCGTCTCTGAGCTATCTCCGCCGGCTACCTGTCGACATCATCAAGATCGACCGGTCATTCGTGATGGAGATGCGCAATTCGGCAACAGCGGAGGCGTTGGTCCGGATGGTCATCGATCTCGCCAAAGTGCTCGATCTGCGAACCGTCGCAGAGGGCATCGAGGATGGAGCGCAGGCCGAGCATCTGTCGACATTGCTCTGCGACGAGGGCCAGGGTTATTTCTTCGCACGCCCGCAGCCGGCAGCGGAGATCAAGGCGCTGTTCACCTCGCAGAGACAGGGTTCAGACGAGTCCAACCATCCGCTGCCACTTGCCAACCGCTCAGTCATCGAGCTCGACGTCGATGTCGTCGAGGGAGTTCGAGCCCTGGCCGATCTCAGCGCCGACATCGGCGCGTTGCACTCCGAGCTCGGAGTTCCTGTCAACGCTCGGCTTCGCTGGCTAAGGGTCTGGTCGTCACTCGAGACCGGCTGGACGCCATGGGCCGTCCTGGTTCGGGCGCGCGACACGGGGCGTCTCTGCGCCGCTGCCTTGTTGGCCAAGCGCCGCACGGAGGCGGGCTACGAGGTGGTGGCGATGGGCCACGGCGTGTTCGGGACAACCCGACTAGCGGCACGTGAGGGAGCTGCCGCCCATCTGCTCGCTCAAGCTCTCGATCACCAGCTGGCGGCTCTGCCGGATGCTTGGACGCTGACACTCGACAACCTCCCTGACGACGACCTCGCCGGGCAGTTCTTGATCGACCTGCTGCCCAACGCGACAGCAACCCCCGTTGCCGGCATTCCGTTCGTCGACATGGCAGCCTTCCGAGATTCGCCCGACCCGTATACGCAGAACATGCGACGGCAACTTCGCAAAGCAGAGAACCGGTTGGTGACCGACGGACTCGACGTCGACGTCCAGTTCGCACGCACCGAGCCCGAGATCAGGATGCTGCTGCCGCATCTCGAGCGGATCCACGTCGACCGCGACCATGCGGCCGGGCGAGCGAGCGACCTCGACGACCCGAACATCCGCGAGCTCTGGCGCCAGCTGATCTTGGCTCACACCGTTGGTGATCAGATCGAAGTCGCCACCTTGAGCATCAACGACTCCATCGTGGCGTACGTCATCGGCATACGTGATGACAGGACATACCGTGTGTTCGACGGCCACTTCGACACGACCTGGGCCCGCTACTCCCCCGGGCGACTGATCGAATGCGCAGTTCTGCAACATCTCGTCGCCGAGGATCGCTACGACACCGTCGACTGGATGCTCGGTGTTGCCGCCGAGAAGATCCTCATCGCAACGGGCGCGAAGGACGGGCTCGTGCTGAGAGCCGCGTCGCACAACGCGGTGCGCACCGATGCGTTGCTGAGCTCACGCGCGTTCTGACCGCGCTACTTCTTGCGCTCTAGCTCATCAAGCGTCACCTCGCCGAGCAGCACCCCATTGACCGTTGTCACGAACACGCGGTCCAAGTGATCCTTGCGCAGCCGCTTGACCACGTCGTCGACGCGGACCGCTCCCCTGATGGTGTGAGGCGCCGGCACCATCAGATGGGCTACCGGAGTCTCCTCGGGCTCAGCGTCCGACGTTGCCTCTATCGCGCCGAGAAGAACGTCGTTGGCTCCGAGAACGGCGAGTGGGTACCGCGGCGCGCTCTTACGGACGTCGGCCATGGTGGCGTGGAACGAAACCGAATCGACGCGCTGCACGCTGGCCGCCACGCGACCACGATCGCCGACGGAACCTTCGGTGGGCAGACCCAGCGCAGTCCACGTCGCTCGGCCTCCGATGAGGTCGAACACCTGCGTGAACCCTTCTTCTTCGAGCCGGCACGCGGCCCGTGCACTGAGGTCTCAATGCTGGTCGTAGCAATACACGACGATCGCAACGTCGCGCTGAAGATCGTTCACACTCTCGGTGCGAAAAGTCTCCAGTGGGAGGCTGCGAGCACCAGGAAGACGCACCAATTCATAGACCGAGGCCGGCAGCACATCAAACAACGCGGCCCCGGCAGCAACCTTGCGCATCACCTCATCTGCGTCGATTCGAGTGGCCATGTTCTCCTTGCCTTCATTGCATCTGTCGTCGAATACCCGATTTCCCAACGCTAATCCCCACGGCGGAGGATGAGGTCGGCGACGAGGCCCGTCCATCCCGTCTGATGCGATGCCCCCAGTCCGCGCCCGGTCTGAGCGTGGAAGTACTCGTGGAACGGGATCATCCGGCTCCACACCGGATCCTCCAGGAACTTTTGGTCGGAGCCGTACACGGGGCGGTGACCGTGGGCGTCACGAACGAAGATGTCGACCAAGCGCTGCCCAAGCTGGTCCGCAACCTGGCCGAGCGTCAACTCGAGACCAGACCCGGTGGGATGCTCGACGACGAAGTCGTTGCCGAAGAACCGGGCGAAACGACGGATCGCCTCGATGACTATGTAGTTGAGTGGGAACCAGACGGGCCCGCGCCAGTTCGAGTTGCCGCCGAACAAACCCGTCGTCGACTCACCCGGCGAGTAGTCGACGGTGTAGGTCACGCCGCCGAGATCGACGGAGAACGGATTGTCGCCATGCGCCGCGGAGAGGGAGCGGACACCGTACTTGGAGAGGAACTCGTTCTCGTCCAGCAGCCGGCTCAGGATCCGCCGAAGCCGATCTGGCGAGACGATCGAGAGCAGCCGGCCCTCACCGTCGCCGCGTTCATGCATGTTGAACAGCTCGGCATAGTCGGGGCGATTCTCCATGAACCACTCAGTGCGCGCTGCGAACCCTTTCAGCTTGCCGAGGGTCTCGCGGCCGAGCGTCGTGGTCGCGGCGAGCGGGAGCAGACCGACCATCGATCGAACCTTCAGCGGGATCCGGTCGCCGGACGTCGTGGCCAAGACGTCGTAGTAGAAGCCGTCCTCTTCGTTCCACAGCCCGCGGCTGTTCATCGCCTGTCCGATGAGCGCGAAGTGCTCGAAGAACTTCGTCGCCAGGTCCTCGTACGTCGGATCATGCCGGGCGAGCGTGAGGGACATCTCCAGAAGGTCGAGGCAGTACATCGCCATCCACGAGGTGCCGTCGGACTGTTCGAGTGCGCCGGCGATCGGCAGAGGCGCGGAGCGGTCGATCGGGCCGATGTTGTCGAGTCCGAGGAAGCCACCGGCGAACACATTGTTCCCGTCGGCGTCCTTTCGGTTGACCCACCAGGTGAAGTTGAGCAGGAGCTTGTGCATCATTCGCTCGAGGAAGTCGTAGTCGGTGCCACCGTCGATCTCGAACACGCGCAGGGCAGCCCAGGCGTGAACGGGTGGGTTCACATCACCGAACTCCCACTCGTATGCCGGCAACTGGCCATTCGGGTGCATGTACCACTCCCGGCACAGCAGGATCAGCTGTTCCTTGGCGAAGGTCGGATCTATGTGGGCGAGGGCGACTGCGTGGAAGCCGAGATCCCAGGCCGCGTACCAGGGGTACTCCCACTTGTCGGGCATCGAGATCACGTCGCGGTTGTTGAGGTGACGCCAACCGGAGTTGCGCCCGCTGCGACGGGCCGCGGGTGGGGCCGCCTGCCCCAGGTCACCGTCCAGCCAACGGGCGACGTCGTAGTGGTAGAACTGCTTGGACCACAACATTCCGCTGAGCGCCCGGCGCAGCACGGTTGCCTCGTCAGCGGTCGTCGATGCGGGTGTCAGCGACGTGTAGAACTCGTCTGCATCGGCCTCACGGGCGGCGAGCACGTCCGCTGGCGAGCGATCAGGCGCGATGTCGTCGCGATGCAATCGGAGCGTGATCTCCTCGGTGGCACCACCCGCGACCTCCACTCGGTACCACAAGGACGCCTTCGTACCGACCTGTGCCGGGTTGGTGACGTCGCTGCCGCCAACGACGTGATCGTTGATCGCGTCCTTCGGAAAGCGAGCGCCCTCCGCGTTCCACAGCCGCCGAGCGTTCGATTCGTTGTCACAGAACAACGCCTGCGGCGATCCGTTAGCCGCAAGGCGCATGCTCGGAAACGAGTGGTGACTCGTGAGCAACCCACTATCGCTTGGGACGATGCTGGGCTTGCGATCGTCGTCTCCCCATGACCACGTGTTCCGGAACCACAGGGTCGGCAGAACATGAAGGGTCGCCACGTCGGGACCGGCGTTGCGAATGATGACACGAGCAACGATGTCGTCAACGCCACCCTTCGCGTAGTCGACGACGATGTCCCAGTAGCGGTCGTCGTCGAAGATGCCGGTGTGGAGCAACTCGAACTCCGGGTCATGCCAGCCGCGGCGAGCGTTCTCGTCGACGAGTCGCTCGTACGGGAACTGTCGTTGTGGATAGAAGTATCGCCAACTCATCCACGAGTACGTCGGAGTGCAGTCCTCGTAGAACCAGTACTCCTTGGCATCTTCACCATGGTTCCCCTGGGGGCCGGTCAGGCCGAAGATCCGCTCTTTCAGGATCGGATCGCGGCCGTTCCAGAATGCGAATGCGAGACAGAGCGTCTGCATGTCGTCGCAGATCCCGGCAAGCCCATCCTCGCTCCATCGGTAGGCGCGTGAGCGAGCGTGATCATGCGGGAACGAGCCCCACGCGTCGCCATTCGCGCTGTAGTCCTCGCGGACAGTGCCCCACGCCCGTTCGGAGACGTACGGCCCCCATCGTTTTGCCGAAGGATCTCGAGTGGCCATGGAACTGACCTGGAGACTAGTGCTCCTCTGCGATGGTCAACCCTCACAGTGCCGCCGGTCGCGTCAGACCAGTGCAGGTTCTTCGAGATCCACTTCGTGACACGTCTCGGCCGCCTGCCACGCGATCGTCGCGGCTCCACCGGGCTGGCCGCTGCGGACGCCCCAGCGGCCGACCAGCCGCGTGAACGCCTGCACCACGATCGGGTCGAAGTGTGTTCCAGCGCCGTCGAGGATGTGGGCGAGGGCCATCTCGGGAGCCCAGCCACGCCGGTACGCACGATCGGACGTGAGCGCGTCCCACACGTCGGCGACCGCTACGACGCGGGCCTCGAGGGGGATGTCGTCACCGACGAGGCCGTTCGGATAGCCGCATCCGTCGACTCGCTCATGGTGGTGGAGGATCACCGGCAACGCTTCCTTCAGCGACGGAGCCGTGGCGGCGAGCTCATACCCGAGTTGCGGATGTGAGTGGATGATCGCCCACTCGTCGTTGGTCAGCTTGCCGGGCTTGTTGAGAATGGCATCGGGAATCCCGATCTTGCCGACATCGTGCAGGTAGGCGCCTCGCGCGATCACACGCAACCGGTCGGACGAGAGGCCCATCGAGAGGCCGAGCTCGACCGAGAGGCGTGCAGTCCGTTGGCTGTGACCGTGGGTGTAGGCGTCCTTGATCTCGACGGCGCGCACCAACGAGCGCAGCGCTTCGGGATAGCCGGACACGATTTGATGGAAGGGGTCGTCGACGAACGCTGCCCCGAGTATGTCGGTCAGTGTTCGCTCGTCGCTTCGTCCCCGGAAGACCGCAAAGACCGCGCCGCCGAAGCCGGCGATCAGAAACCCGTGATAGTCCCACCAGGAGACCTGGCCGAACTTGCCGTGTTCGAAGGCGACCAGCGCGGCGATCGCCGAAGCGGCCGCAAGCACGATGGCGAACTGCACCACGTCGTAGCCCAGATGCCACCGCATCCAGTGTGTTCGAATCACGAAGAGCATCAAAACGATGGCCAGCGTTGCCACGACGTCGAACATGTTCTCTTCCCACGGGTATGGGCGTCCGCCGCCCAGGGCCAGAGGATTGATGCTGACCGCAACGACGAGAGCGGTGATCGCACCAGTCGGAACGACAATCGACAGCAAGGGGTGACGCCCGATGAAGCGGTTCAGCCGCCACGTCGAAGATCGTCCGGCACCGAACAGGCACACCGCGAAGACGCACATGCCGATGAACGGAAGGCGGCCGACCCAGACGTTCCTCGGAGTGTCGAGCACCCCCGGGGTGGTCAGGCCGTGCCCGAGCATGCACAGGCCAACCGACACGCATCCGACACCAAGCCACGTCGCGTTGGGCTGACCGGAGCGAAGCGCCGTCACCAGCGCAGCCGTTGCCGCAACGAGTGCGCACAACGCGATCGCCGAGACCGCCAGCAGGTGCCCCTTGGCGGAGAACCATCGCAGATCGAGCCCCGGAAAGACGCGAAGGGCCACCAGGACGGCGATTGGCACCAGCAGCAAGGCGATGATCGCCAACCACAACCGAAGGAGTCTCACGCGTGAGTATCGGACGTTCCGATCACAACCTTGAGGCCAGGAAGCTGAGAAGGGTGCCACCACCCCCGAGGTCGTGAGGCCAACCTTCTTGCTGAGGCCAGGCCGAGATTGGTTCAATTCCAACGATGAGCCACACCAGCGCTCCACGGCTGTGGGCGCGCTCGACGATTCGCGGCCATTGGCGCGCAACCATCTTCCTTGCCGTGTTCGCAGGTCTCGCCAGCGGTGCCGTGCTGACCGGGGTCGAAGTGGCGCGACGCACATCGTCGGCCTATGAGCGGTATCTGCGCTACGCCCACGTCGCTGACGTCGCCTTTGCCGCGTGCCCGGTTGGCGTGACCGAGGACTCGTTGGCCGATGGTTTCGATGTGTGCTTCAGCGATGAGAACACGCGCGAGGCGTCCGGCATCGTGGCGGGTTTGCCTGGAGTCGCGGGTGTCGGTCGTGTCGCCCTCAGCCCGGTCGGTGTGGCCGATCCGTCCCTGCCCAATGGGTGGCAGGGCACATTGGCGCTGTCGACGATCGATGCTGGCCCTGAATACTCGTTTGCCCGCCCCATCGTCGTGGGTGGCCGGCTGCCAGCGACGGGTGCATCCGACGAGGTGGCAGTGAACGAGGAGTTGCTCCGCAGTGCGTCCTTGCACCTTGGCGACACGATGACCATCGGCACGATCACCGCCGAAGGCCTGTCGCAACAGGAACAGGCCAACTTCGTGCCCGACGGCGCACGCAGCTCGCCGCGAATCGTCGGTGTCGTGCGACTTCCCGACGACCTGCAACCGGGCCAGTCGACCAGAGGCATCGCCCGCCTGACCGAGCGAGACCCGATCCTCTATCTACCGCCCGGTTGGTGGAAGGCGTACGGCAAAGGTTCCGCTGTCTACAACGAATCCCTTGCCGTGTGGGCAACGCCCGGCACGAAGCCTGACGATCTGCGTTCGGCAATCGATCAACGCTTCAGCGATCGACTGCACTTCCTCGGCACCCCCTCCGCCGACCCGGCTCCACTGACGCGGGTGATAGATCTGCAGTCCCTTGCCGCGTGGGTGATCGCCCTGACCACGCTGGTCGCGGGAGCGGTGTTCGTCGGTCAGGCGATCAGCCGGCAACTTCGTCGCGAACTTGCCGACCGGGCGACCCTCCAGGCGCTGGGGTTCGATCGGGCCCACACGACCTTGGCAGCAGTGTCACGCATGGCGCCGGTCGCTGCAGGCTGCGCCCTCCTGGCCTCCGTCACTGCTGTTCTTGCCTCGCCCATCGGCCCGATTGGTCTGGCACGTCACGCTGAGATCGAGCAGGGAATCCACTGGGACATACCCGTGATCGTGATCGGCTCGATCGCAGCAGGCTTGGCGGTGGTAGCGGTATCGGCCGCTGCTGCGTGGCGATCGCCGGCGCGCACCCCGTCGTCAGCAGTCCACGGCGTCACTTCGGGCCGATGGACGTTGCCGGTGACCGCCCGCACGGGTGCACTGCTGGCGCGCACCACCGGAACGCGTGCCGCGGTGCTCAGCGCGTGCGTCGCCATCGTCGCGGCAGTCGGCGTCGGCGGTCTGCTGCGTAACATCACCATGCTCGAGAACATCCCGCGGCGCTACGGCGCGACCTGGGATCTCGATGTCGGGGCCTACACAAGTTACGAAGGACTGCACAAAGCGCAACAGACCGCTGAGGCGCACGCGTTCGTCACCGCGACGGGGTCGATGCGCACCACCACGACCGAAGTCAACGGCCATCAACTTCTGATCGTCGCCTTTGATCCGCAGACCGATCCCGCCATCGCACCGGTGGTCACCGACGGTCGTCTGCCCAGGGCCGACGATGAGATCGCACTTGGCAGCGAGGCGATGAGCGACCTCGGCGTCGGCATCGGCGACAGCTTCGTGCCGCCTCCCGGTCCGGGTACTGGTGAAGGCTCGTCACCCGACAACATTGGGCCACTCCGGGTCGTTGGGCGCGTTGTTGTCAACGACAATGGCACGGATCAGCGCAGCGGCGGAGCGGGTGGGGTGATCACCAACGGGCTGTTCGACCGGATCGACCCGACGACGGTGCCGCAGGACGTGCTGCTGAAGCTCGCTCCGGGGACCGACCTTGCAACTGCCGTCGCCGAGCTGCGGCCGGAGTTCGGTGGCATCATCGGGCTCGCCCGTCCGCAGGCCGACGTCCGCAACCTCGACCGGGTCAAGCCGCAGCTTCGCGTTGTCGCGCCGGTCGTGATCCTCTTCGCGATAGCAGCGCTGACACACGCGCTGATCACGACGGTGCGCGTTCGACGACACGACCTGGCGACGATGCGCGCTCTGGGCTTCACCGGTGGCCAGGTCGCCGCATCGATTGGCTGGCACGCGGCGTTCGTCCAGGCCGTGGCGCTAGTCGTCGGCATCCCGATCGGCGTGGTCGCCGCGCAGTGGGGTTGGAGATCGGTCGAGGCTCGGCTCGGCGTCATACCGGACTCGTCGATTCCTTGGCCGACGATCGTGCTTGCGATAGTCGGCGCTCTCGTGGTCTGCGCGACGGCAGCGCTGATGGGACGGCTCGTCGGCACGCCCGAGACCGCGGATGCGCTCCGCTCGGAATGACGCCGAGATTGGCAATCAGCCAGCACGATGGTCAAATCGCCGGCGCGGTATCGGACCTCGTCCGAGGCAGCGAGACGATGAACGACGCGCCGCCGGCACCGGTTCCGTCGACTGCGATAGTGCCGCCGTGGCGTTGGATGATGTCGAGCGTGATCGCCAGACCAAGTCCGCTGCCGCCTGTCGCGTTCTCACGTGCTTGGTCGAGGCGGGCGAATCGTTCGAACACTCTCGAGCGTTCGTGCTCCGGGATTCCCGAGCCGTCATCGGTGACGACGAGCTGAACCCGGTCGTCGTGCTCGCCCGTGGCGAGGGTGATCCCAGTACGTGCGTGGCGGGCAGCGTTGTCGCACAGGTTGCGAATTGCCCGTGCCAGTTGGTCCTGATCACCGAGGGTTTGAGCGGCGGACACGTGAGTGGTGTCGACCACGATGTCCATGGTCGATCGAAGACGCTGGGCTTCGGCCAGGACGAGGTCGTCGATGTCCACGGGCGCTGTATGAAGCGCGTTGGTGTGGCTGTCCGATCTGGCGAGGTGGAGAAGGTCTTCGACGAGGTTTTGCAACACGCCGATCTCTTCGAGGACACTGCGATGCGTCGCGGTTAGATCCGCGGTCCCTGGATGTGCGAGGTCGACCTCGAGCTCGCTGCGGATCCGTGTGAGCGGAATACGAAGCTCATGTGAGGCGTCGGCAACGAATCGCTGCTCACGTCGAGATGCGTCTTCGACGCGGTCGAGCATCGCATTCATTGTGCGCGCGAGTCGTGCGATCTCGTCTTTGGTTGCGGGCACGGACACTCGCGAGTCGGCGAGCACTGTGCTGATGGCAGCCACTTGCGAACGGATCAGCTCGACGGGCCGCAACGTCCGGCCCACGAGCCACCACACACATGCACCGATGATGAGCGCAACGGCGGGGATCGCCGCGCCTAGGCCCTTGCGAAGAGCCGCGACACTCTCGTTGACGTCGTCGAGGGGCGTGCCGGTGTGGATGACGACGCCGTCGACGGATCGTGACATCAACCTGAACCTGCTCGTGCTGATCGGCAGCGAAATTGTGTGGAACGTGGTGTCGTTCAGGCCGGGATCAACGAGCGGCGGCTGCCCGGCGAAGTTCGCCGTGCTGGCGAGGACATGGCCGCTGCTGTCAACCACCTGCACGATCGCGTCCTCGTCGCCCTGTACGCCGATCTTGGGGTTGAGCTCCTTCGCGGTGTACGCCTGCTCGATGATGCGGCTCTGGGTTCGCAGCACATCGTCGAGGTTGTCGGTGAGGATCGTTCGTTGCGACGCGAGAAGCGCGATGCCGGTCGCGATAAGCACCACGAGGACGACAGCCATCGCGATCGCCGTGATTCGAACCCTTATCCCACCGCGCATGTCAGACCCTCTGGAGTCGATAGCCGGCTCCGCGAACGGTTGCGATCAGCTCGACGCCGAAGCGCTCGTCGATCTTGCGACGCAACCGTCGGATGTAGACCTCGACGATGTTGAGATCACCGTCGAAGTCGTCAGTCCAGACGCCGGCGATGATCTCAGTCTTCGACAGCACCAGGTCGACGCGTCGGAAGAGGAACTCGAGCACCTCGAACTCGCGCGACGTCAGTGACACCTCCACGCCACGGCACCAGACGCGGCGAGCGCCCGGGTCGATACGCAGGGTACCGAGGTCGATCGGTGGCGGATGCGGTTCGGCCGCGCGCCGCAGCAGCGCGCGAACGCGCGCGATCAACACAGGAAACGAGAACGGCTTGGTGAGATAGTCATCCGCTCCCGTGTCGAGCCCCTCCGCTTCGTCGAGATCGCCATCTTTCGCTGTGAGCATCAGCACCGGGGTCCAGATGCCCGCTTCGCGCAGGCGGCTACAGATCCGATAACCATTGAGGCCCGGCAGCATGATGTCCAACATGATGAGGTCATAGGTGCCCTCTGATGCCCGCCAGAACCCGTCGTCGCCATCGTGAGACACCTCGACGGAGAATCCCTCGGCCTCGAGCCCGCGCTTGACCGCACCCGCGATCTTTCTGTCGTCCTCGACGAGCAAGAGCTTGGTCACCGATCACCTCGACACCAGTCTTGCCGCTCTCACCTGACTTCCAGCTGAATTGCGGCCGGCCGTTCAGGGCTCGTTCAGGACCTAATTCGTACGGTGAACGCACCACTGCAACCAAGGAGACTCCGATGAGACGAGAAGCACGAGTAGCACTCGCGGCAGGATGCATCAGTCTGTTGGTGGTCGGGATGGATGTGTCGGGGGTGGGGGCAAAACGGGCTCCTGTCTGCCCGCTGCCGACGTTCGGCCCCGGCCCCGACTACCACCCCACGATCGATCCGACAAGATTCAGCCCGAACGTGAACAATCCGTACCTGCCGCTGACGCCCGGCACGACTCTCATCTACACAGGCACGAAGGACGCCAAGACCGCCCTCGACGTGTTCGCCACAACCTCGCGCACGACGATCATCGACGGTGTGACGACGCGTGTCGTCGAGGATCGGCTCTACCTCGACAACGTCCTCAGCGAGCGCACCCGCGATTACTACGCGCAGGACGTCTGCGGGAACGTGTGGTACTTCGGCGAGGACACGGCCGAGCTGGACAGCAAGGGTCGCGTCATCAGCACCGAAGGATCGTTCCGCGCTGGTGTGGACGGCGCGCAGCCCGGAGTCTTCATGCAAGCGGTTCCCGAGGTCGGCCGCGAGTTCCGCCAAGAGTGGTACGCCGATCACGCCGAGGATCAGTATCACGTCGTGAAGCTCAAGGCTCGCGTCAAGGTGCCGTACGGAACGTTCCGCGACGCGCTGCTCACCGAAGAGACCACCGCGCTCGAGGCCGACGTAGTCGACAACAAGTACTACGTGCGTGGGGTTGGAGAGGTGAAGGAGGTCGCGGTAAAGGGTGCGACGGAAGAGCTCGATCTCGTCGAGGTCATCTCGTAGGCAGCGTCACACGTTCGTTGCGAGACCGTTCTCGGGCTCGTCGGATCGTTGAGGGATCGCCCGCCCCAGGTACGCCCTGGTTCCGGCGATCCCCACGGCGACCGCGCCAACGATCTCGGCGACGGAGGCCACGTACGAGAACATCGAGACTCGGTGGTCGACGAACGAGTCGCTGAGTGAGCTCCAATGAGGTAGCCAGTGCGCCGCGGCGAAGCCCAGCGCCAGCGCAAACCCGGCGCCGGCCGACATCAGCGGCGCGAGGCGATGCCGCGTGAGTATCAGCGTGATCACGACGACTTGGACCACGACGCCGATGGTGCCGACACGGTTCAAGAGCTCTTGGGCCGTAACGGCTACACGGCGACGGGCATCAAGGCGATCCTTTCGGCAAGTGATGCACCGTTCGGTTCGCTGTACCACTTCTTCCCCGGCGGCAAGGAGGAACTGGGGGCAGAAGCTGTTCGGGTCGCCGGCGGCACCTACCTGGCTCTTGTCAAAGCGTTCTTCGGCGGAGGCGTAGGCGTCGCCGACGCGACTCGAAACTTCTTCGAAGGAGCGGCGGCGATGATCGAAGCGACGGACTACGCCGACGCGTGCCCCATCGCAACGGTTGCGTTGGAAGTCGCGAGCGTCAGTGAACCGATGCGTCGGGCCTGCGCCGAGGTGTTCGGTTCGTGGCTCGATGAGCTCGAAAGACACTTCTGCGAAGCCGGGATCGACGAATCGAGGTCACACGAACTGGCGGTCGAGCTCTTTTGCGCGATCGAGGGTGCCTTCCTCCTCAGTCGGGCAACGCGAGATCCGCGCCCTCTACTCGTCGCCGGCCGGGCCTGCGCCGCGTCAATCGAAGCCGCGCTGGTCTGAATCCGTTTGGCGCCGAACTAAAGATCGAGAGCGACGGCCCTCGCGACTGCCGTCGGGTCGTTTCGCCAGATAGCTGGGTCAGCGTCGACGTAGAGCTCGATGTTGTTGCCGTCGGGATCGGCAACGTAAAGGGACTGGCTGACCGTGTGGTCCCCGATCCATTGAATTGGAACGCCACACTCCTCCAACCTGGCTCGTGCAGCTCGCAGCGCCTCGAGGTCGTCGCCGATCTTGAGGGCGACGTGGTAAAGACCGATGTCCGATCCTTCCGGGCGGCGGGCATCACTGGAGACCTCTACCAGTCCGATGTCGTGATGGTTGCGGCCGCACGACAGGAACACCATGGTGCCGTCACCGAAGTCCCCACGCGCGACTTCCGCGAGTCCAAGCGTCGTGGAGTAGAAGTCGAGCGCTCGGTCAAGATCGGTGACCTTCAGCACCACGTGGCCGACTCCCATCACATCGATGCTCATGATGTCCCTCGTCTGGCTCCCTCAGTCCCTTGTCACCCTACTCACCTCGCTGAAGGCCGAACCCGAACCGAGTCAGACAACAGCTGTCATACCGCCGTCCACGTACAAGATCTGTCCGTTGACGAAGCTTGATGCGTCGCTCGACAGGAACACGACAGCTCCTCCAAGCTCTTCGACCCGTCCCCATCGCCCTGCTGGAGTTCGATGGGCGACCCACCTCGAGAACTCTTCGTCGGCGACGAGCGCAGCGGTGAGCTCTGTGGCGAAGTACCCGGGGGCGAGCGCGTTGACCTGTATGCCGAGAGGCCCGAGATCCGCGCACATCCCGCGCGTCAACATCTTCAACCCGCCCTTGGTCGCGGTGTAGGGCGCGATCGTCGGTCGCCCGAGCTCCGACTGGACGGAGCAGATGTTGACGATCTTGCCACGACCTCTCCTGACCATATGGCTCGCCACGGCCTTGCCAACCGTGAAGGCGGCGACGAGGTTTACCTCGATCAGACGACGAAAGTCCTCGACCGGGAAGTCGAGCATCGGGGCGCGGTGCTGTAGGCCGGCGTTGTTGATGAGCACATCGATGGCCCCGACGTCGCGCTCGAACGAATCGACTGCTTCGACGACCGCTATCGGATCGCACACGTCGAATGCGCGACAGTGGATGGTGAGACCTTCGTCGCGAAGCATCTCGGCCGACTCGTCCAGCGTGCGTTGGTCCCTCGCATTCAAGATCAGTTCTGCGCCGGCCTGGCCGAGTGCCCGAGCGAGGGCGAGCCCGATGCCTCGGCTCGACCCTGTAACCAGAGCGACGCGCCCGGACAAGTCGAACGGCGTAAGGCTCATGGGAGCGCGGTCGTGGCGAGCGCGTTACCGATCCGTAGCTGCACGGGAGCCTCCGAGGTCATCGCGGAAGATCTGGCCGTCCTTCATCACCAGGTTGATTCGCTGGAGGTCCTGCAGGAGTGCAATGTCATCCAACGGATCGCCATCGACCACGATCACGTCCGCCAGCCAACCTGCACGAAGTTGCCCGAGCTCATCACCGAGGCCCATCATCGCTCCGCCGTGGTTGGTGGCCGCGACGAGCGACTCGGCCGGCGAGAACCCGAACAGCGTGACGAACAATTCGAGGTCACGCGCGTTGCGGCCCTGTGGCGTGCACGCCAGCCCATAGTCGCCTCCCGGAACGATGCGTACACCTCGCCTGTGGAGCTCTTGCATGTTCCGCCCCGTGATATCGATCTCCTCTTCCAGGTCGCGCCGCGCTTTCGGCGAAAGGTGAAGGCCGAACTTCTCGCCTTCCTGCAGGTACGCATAGGGAAACCCAACCGCGGGCGCGACGAACACGCTGTCCTTCACCGACCCGATCATGTCGAGCGCCTCCGCGTCGGCGAACGCAGCGTGGTAGATGATGTCGACTCCGTGCCTGACGCACATCTTGACGGAACCGGCGCTCGTTGCATGACCAGCGACGCGCCGTCCTCGACCATGCGCGACCTTCACGACGGCCGCAAGCTCGTCGTCGTCGATCAAGGTCGCGTTGGCGTCGGCCCCCATGTGGCCCCAATCACGATCGCCAGAGACGTTCACCTTGAAGATGTCGACGCCTTCACGCGCGAACTGCCGGGCGGCCAAGCGGAACGCATCGGGACCGTCGCAGATGCACGCAAATCGGGCGGACTCCGGAATCGGGAAATGAGCCTGATCGAGATCGCCGAGGTTGCCCGTCGGAGTCATCTCCTGTGTGGCCGCCAGCATCCGCGGCCCGACGATCTGGCCGGCTTCGATCGCGTTGCGAACCACTACATCCAACCGGGCCTTCGATGCAGCGGCGCTGACCAGGCTGGTGAACCCGTGCTCGAGCAAGAGGGCCGCGTTGCCGATCGCGGCGATGAGGTTCTCCTCCACCGGCATCAGAGCCAGTTCCATCAGGCTGGCGCTGTTGGTGAACGAGATGTGCGCGTGGCCCTCGACCAGTCCCGGCATCACGGTGCGGCCGTCGACCTCGATCAGAAGAGCATGCCCGGGCGGATGCCACCGTTCAGTCGCCGGGACAACAGCCACGATCCGGTTTCCGGCAACGAGCACATCGCCCGCAAAGAGCGGTCCGCCACTGCCGTCGAAGATCATGCCTCCGGCAAGCACGGTCGGCCGATCATGAGTCGATGTCATCGGCGCACTCATCTCGCGATCATTCCATAGAAGTTCGCAATGCAGGCTCAGACGGGTTCGGCGGAAGCCGCACCAGGTGCGCTGTCGTCGCCGAGTCCTTTTTTCTGCGTCAGCCAGTAGAGGTACCCGAGGGCGGGTAAAACCGTGACCGCGGCGAGAGCGAAAACTATTACCAGTGACCAGAGTGTCGACCTGGGTGCGGCGATGTCGTCGATGTGGGCGGCCTCGACCAGAACCCACGGGTATTGCGCAAGGCCCCAACCGGCAACGACCGAGGCGACAGCAACGACTGCTGCAACGCGGGCACTTGTAGGGCGTTCCCGCCACAGCAGCACCAACGCTGTGAGCCCGGCGGCGGCGGACACGAGCACCACGGGGAGGGCCCGGCCTGTCAATCGATCGAACAGCAGCGGTGCATCGTGGTGCAGCGGTGCGATGCCCGCCAAGGCGGCGACGCCTGTCAAGACTCCTGACCCCACGGCGCGTCGTCGACACGCGGCCGACAGATCCGGGTTGCCTTGCCTGGCGGCCTCCGCGGTGAGAAACACCGCTGCGAGAAAGGCTGTCGTGAGAACGGCGAGAACGCCGCCGACGAGGGACGCCTGGGTCACCCACGACCGCCAACGATCACCACTGCCGTCGAGAGGGACGCGCCCCGAGGCAACCGCTCCGACAACAGCGCCGAAGAAGAAGGGTGTCAGGACAGAGGACGACGCGAAGATGGCACCAAAGAACCTCGCTTCGGAAACACTCGGGGCGAACTTGCGAAATGCGAACGCGCTTCCCCGCAGAACGATCCCGAGTCCCGCAAGCGTCAGCGGAACGAACAGAGTCTCGCATATCGCCGCGAACGCGTCAGGGAACGCGGTCCACAGGTAGACCAGTACGAAGATGAGCCAGACGTGGTTGGCCTCCCAAACCGGCCCGATCGAGTCGTCGATCAAAGAACGCATCGGCCCGCCACGTTCCGGGCCGCCGGCCGTGAGATCCCACACTCCACTGCCGAAGTCGGCACCCGCGAAGATGGCATAGGCGAGCACGCCCGAGAACATGATCGCCGCGACAACGGTCGCCAGGCTCATCGCGACACTCGAGGCCGAGGCGGTGAGTACGGCGTCGGCAGATCCAGCTCGGCGCCGGCACGCCAGCGCCGGGCCATGCTGCGCAGGACCGCTATTGCACCGGCGACCATCCCGGTGTAGACGACAACCAGCACGGCGAAGCTCGCCCAGATCGCGTTGCCGCGAGCGACCGCGTCGCTGACTTGCATGACGCGATAGACGATCCAGGGCTGGCGGCCGAGCTCAGTCGTGAACCATCCCAACTCGAGTGCGAGAACAGCGAGCGGGCCAGCCACCACGGCCGCCCACAGGAACCGGCGCGAGGCCAGCGGATCGCCACCCCGGCGACGGCTTCGCCAGTGCCAGGCGCCCAAACCGAGCAACGCGAACGCAGAGCCGACCATCGCTTGAAATGACAGATGGACCATCGTTGCCAATTGGTCGTTCGGCCGATCAACCTCCGAGAAGTCGGCGAGGCCGGGCACGGTCGCATTGGGGTTGCTGCGCGAGATCAAAGAACCGAGCACCGGCACCTCGAGCCCGAACCGCACGCGGCCGTCGATGATCACCCCACCGATCGTGAGGGGCGCCCGTCGCTCCGAGTGAATGCCGAGCTCCATCGAAGCCAGCTTCGTGGGTTGCGCCGAGGCCAGTCGCAGGCCGGCCAGATGACCGACGACGGGTTGGGCGACTGCCGCGATCATTGCGAAGGCAAACGGCACCGCGAACCCGAGTCGATGATGTCGGTCGTCGCGGCCGCGCAGCAGGCCAGCGGCGTAGACCGCGGCTACGCAGAAGCCGACCACCATGAATGTCGCGATCCACATGTGCAAGAACTGCAGCCAGACTGCGTGGTTGAACATCGCGGCCCACGGATTGACGTCGGTGACTTGACCGTCGACGATGTGAAACCCGCTCGGCGAGTTCATCCACGAGTTCACGGCCAGTACGCAGAACGTGCCGGCTACGCCAGATGCCGCGATGGGTATCAGCACGGCACGATGGCGCCTGGGCGGGAGCCGGTCCCACCCGTACAGGTAGATCCCGATGAAGATCGCCTCCAGGAAGAACGCGATCCCTTCCAACGCGAAGGCAAGGCCCACCACGTCACCGAACTGACGCATGAACTCGGGCCACAACAAACCCATCTCGAAGCTGAGGATTGTGCCGGAGACGGCTCCGACCGCGAACAGCACAGCCGCAACCTTCGACCATCTCTTGGCGAGACCGAGTGCGACCACATCGTCATCGCGAATCGCTCGACCATGAACCACCCAGATCATCGCCGGGAACGCAACCCCGAAACACGCCAACACGATGTGCGTGCCGAGGGAGACCGTCATCTGCCAGCGTGCTGGAAGCAAGACCGGCATGTCCGCGGCCAGCAGGTGGTACACGATCTCACCAATCGTACGCACTCGTCACCGAGCGGGAAACACGCTTCCGCCTCGTGGGGATGACGTTATTCAAAGCTCAGGGTGCAACGAGTTCTGCGAGGCGCCGGTCGGGGTTCGATCACGAGACGGTAGGTCAGGGGCGGGCTTCCCCTGACCGTGTCGAGTGACGAACGCCGAGCGGCGCCGAAGCCGACTCGCGGAGGCGCTATGCGGGCACCGGGTTGTGCGACCCGAGCACCCCGACATGCGATCGCCGTCGACGTGGCCGTGACCGGTGTGCGGCGGGCTCGACGCCAGATGCCCGGGGACTGTGCTCGGCGACGTATGCCTGGCCGGAAAGCTCGGCGATGCGTTGCATCACTTCGTTGGTCAGAGCCCGTGCTGCGCTTCGTCGACTGTTGACCTCGACGTCGGTCGCAACGAGTGGCGCACCGATCGCGATCGAACAAGGGCCCGGTCGCGGCAGCCGTGCACCTGGCGGCTGAATCTCACGCGTGCCGACGATGCCGACGGGAAGAATCGGGCAGCCGACCGTCATGGCCACACGCGCTGCGCCGATGTAACCGCGATGCAGATGCCCGTCACGCGATCGGGTTCCCTCAGGGAACACGCAGAGCAACGCACCGTCGCGAAGCACCTTGGCTGCGGCATCCAGAGCCAACATTGCTCGCGTCCCGTTGTCGCGGTCGATGGGGATCATGCCGAGCGCAGGGAACAGCCGGCGAGTTCGCCACGAGTTGAGGTAGTCCGCCTTGCCGATGAAGTAGACGGGCCGATCCAGGGTCATCATCATCAGGACCGAGTCGAAGAAGCTGAGGTGGTTCGCGCACAGGACGGCGGGACCGTCTTTCGGCACCGATTCGTATCCCGAGAGGGCCGATGGCCACAACCGATGCACCGGCGTGCGAAGGAGCGCACGGGCCAGTCGTTGCAACGCTGGGCCACGGGGTGCTGTTTGTTCCATGGAAGCCATTGTGCGCCCTCGACTTTTCGGCCATGTGTCAGGGGAATGAATACGGCGTGCGCATCCGGCGAACGCAAAACGTCACGAGGCGATTCCGAACTGACCGTGCTGATGACGCGCGTTGGCCACGGTCTGCCCGGTGAAGTAGCCGTTGACGTTGACGGCCCTAGCCATGCCAATGGACACAGTAAGGTCGCTTTGGCTGTGGTGCCCGCCGACACGGTGTGACCACCTCGGCAGGAAATTGGAGGAACTACGATGAAGTTCATCAAGGGCGTCGGCGCCGGGTTCAAGCGGATCGGGACGGCCATCGTCGCCATCCCACGCGACATCAGGCGGTACCGCTCGATGAAGCGCATGTAGTCGCCGCACCAGAACCGCGGATCGAATCCCGACCAAATTAGTCTGAAATTCGGTAAAGAGGTTGGCGGTGCGCCGAGCTTCGAGCCAGGCGCTGCACCCGTCGGTGGTCGATGTCGAGCCCGCCGTCCTCTGCGCGATCGCGTCGGGCTTGGCCGCAGTCACCATCCCCTGGGAGGTCCGCACCGCCCTTGATCTCCACGATCACGGCGGATCCGCTGGCGCGTTCACGGTGGTCGCCGGGCAACTCGTCGAGACGACGGTCAACGATGGTCGGGTAGTTGGGCAGCGCTACCAGCCGGGCGAGACGGCAGCTTTCGGTCCTGCACAGGTGCACGCAGTCGCCAATCGCGGGCAGCGGCTGGCGACCAGCGTCCATGTGTACTCCCCGCCGCTCGAAATGATGGACTACTACGACCGCAGCGACGACCGAGATCTCGTCGCCGTTCTTCGCGACCCAGGCGGATGGGACGACGCTCGGTGAGCGCATCGGCCATGCCGTCTTACACCCATTGGCGTGGCATGACGTCTATGGACAGGTCCTAGCCGCAAGAATTGAAAACGTGGGTCACAGCCATGGTCTTGTCGGCACGGGCACAGAGCCGACGGGTCATGGGGCCGGTCTGGTCGAGTCCCGTCATGTGGCGAAGGTGATCTGGCTCACGGTCGGGTTCGCAGCGTTGGTCACTGTGGTGGGTCTCGTCGTGTTCTGGCCTCATGCCGGCCGCGTCAACTCCTCGGGGACCGATCTCTCTGACCCTCCCTTGAAGGCGGAAGTCGTCGATGTTGTGCAGGGCCCTTGTACCGGGACGACGGCGTCGGACAACGTGCCGTGCAACTTCGTGCAGTTGCATCTCGACGGCCACGACATTCCTGCGCCCGTCATCCCGCGTGGAAGTGGAGAGCCCGTCGTTCCTTCCGGACCGACCATCGAACAGCCGGTGTCATCGGTGGGCGCTCTTCATCGGGGGGACGACATCTACGTGAACCTGACCGTCAACGCTGACGGCACCGCCACCTTCTCGTTCTACGACTATCAGCGCGCCACGCCTATGTGGCTCCTCACAATCGTGTTCATAGGTGCCGTGGTGATTCTCGGCCGCTGGCGCGGACTGGGAGCGATTGCCGGTCTGGCCGCGAGCCTGGTGGTGATCGTGAAGTTCCTGCTGCCGTCGATCCTCGATGGCCACAGTCCGGTGATGGTTGCAATCGTTGCTTCGTCGTTGATCGCGTTCATCGCCTTGTACCTTGCACACGGGGTGAACGTGACGACTTCGGTGGCCTTGTTGGGCACGTTCGCCAGCTTGGCGGTCACAGCGTTGTTGTCGTTGCTGTTCGTCGGCTGGAGCAACTTGACGGGGCTGGCTGATGAGAGCGCGCTGTTTCTCACCTCGCTGGGGGTGAACGTGGATCTGCAGGGCATCGTCCTTGCGGGCTTCGTGATCGGCGCATTGGGCGTGCTCGACGACGTCACCGTCACCCAGGTGTCAGCGGTTTCCGAGCTCCACGCAGCGCAGCCCGCCCTGACTGCTCGCGCGCTGTACCGATCGGCGGTCACGATCGGTCGGGATCACATCTCCTCGACTGTCAACACCTTGTTCCTGGCATACGCGGGAGCTGCTCTGCCCTTGTTGCTGCTCTTCACACAAGCAAATCAAGCCGTCGGCTCTCTCGCCGGTCGCGAGGTCATCGCCACGGAGATCATCCGGTCACTGGTGGGCTCGATCGGCCTCGTGTCAGCGGTACCGATTACGACGTGGCTGGCAGTGAGAGCGGTCCACGCCGCCCCGGCCGAACCCGTCGACCAGGCGGAACCGAACGCGTTGTAGCGGCCGACCTTCGCCCTCTGCCGGAGCCACCGCTGCCGTCGGCGACCAGAATAGGTATAGTTCCTATTATGAATGCCTCCACGTTCATTGCTCGGCTGTCGGTTCCGCTGCTCGGCCTCGGCTTGGTCGCGTGCGGGAGCGATCGCACATCGGCGTCGAGCACCCGGCCGCAGATCGTCGTCACGTACTCCGTGTTGGGATCCGTCGTCAAAGATGTCGTCGGCACCGAAGCTGACGTGAAGGTGCTGATGCCGAACGGTGCGAACCCACATGAGTGGAGCCCGTCGGCGAAGGATGTCGAGTCGCTGCTGAACGCCGATCTGGTGATCGACAACGGCCTGGGTCTGGAGGGGAACCTCCAGGATCCATTGAACGAAGCGAAGTCCAATGGTGTTCGGGTGTTCACCGTCGCTGATCACGTCACCGTTCGCAAGGTCAAAGCCGGCGAAGGAGCAGACACGAACGACCCGGACCAAGCCCCAGGGGCCGACGATCCTCATCTGTGGATGGATCCGTTGACGATGAAGCAGTGGATCGGTGCGTTGGTGTCGGCAATGAAAGAGGTAGGCATCGATTCCGCATCCAGCGGCGCCAGAGTCGAATCCGATCTGGACACGTTGAACGCCGATGTCGAATCGATCGTTGGATCCATCCCTGCCGAGCGACGAAAGCTGGTCACCGGTCACGAGTCGATGGGATATTTCGCCGAGCGGTACCACTTCCAGTTGATCGGTGCGATCGTCCCGTCGATCACGTCGCAGGCCGAGCCGTCAGCCGGTGAGCTGGCCGCCCTCACCGAGAAGATCCGCCAAGCCGGCGTCCCGGCGATCTTCGCGGAAATCGGCACACCCCAAGCCACCGTCGGGGCCATCGCCGGCGATACCGGGACGAAGGTGGTCGAGTTGTCGACCCACAACCTGCCTGCCGACGGTACATATCGTTCCTTCGTGGTGAACATCGCAACGACCATTGCAGACGCGCTGCGGTGAACTGGTTCATCAGGCCGTTCCTCGACAACCCGTTCTTGCAGCGATCGCTGCTCGCCGGCGTGCTCGTCGCGATCTCGTGTTCGATCGCGGGAACGTTCGTCGTCTTGCGCGGTCTGGCATTTCTCGGTGACGCTTTGGCGCACGGCGTGTTACCCGGTGTTGCCGGCGCACTCCTCATCGGGGTACCGGGGATCTTGGGTGCCGCGGTCGGCGCGGCGGTGATGATCACCGGCGTGAATCTGGTGACGAGCAGGTCCCGACTCAGCAGCGACACCGCGATCGGACTGCTGTTCGTCGGCATGCTCGGACTCGGTGTGATGATGGTCTCGCGCTCGGATTCGTTCACCGGTGACATCGTCGGGATCTTGTTCGGCGAGATCCTCGGCGTGTCGCGCAGCGACTTGGTTCAGCAAGCGATCGCAGCGCTTGTGATCGCCGTGATCGCCCGAGTGTTCGCCCGCCCTTTGCTGCTCCTGTCGTTCGATCCTGAGCAGGCCGACATCGCTGGTTGGCCGGCGCGCCGCTTCGAGTTGCTCATGCTCGTGATGGTCACGATCTGCGTGGTGATGTCGTTTCAAACCGTGGGCACGCTGCTCGTGTTCGGGATGCTGTTGGCCCCCGCCGGTTGCGGTGCGCTGCTGGCACGGCGCGTTCCGGCGATGATGCTGTGGGGCGCTGCGATCGGATCGTTGTCGGTCTACGTGGGCTTGTTGATCAGCTACCACTTCAACCTGGCCGCGGGCGCCAGCGTCGTCGTCGTCGCAGTGACGATCTTCTTCGTGATCTTCGTCGTTCAGGCAATCGCTCAGGCGCTGAACCAGCGTCATGTGCCGGTCGTGGTTGGATGACGATGGGCGCTGAAGTCGTGGAGGCCCATGGCCTGGCGATCGGCTACGACAACCGCGCCGTCGTGGGTGATATCGAAATCTCGCTGCTGTCAGGCCAGTCGCTGGCGTTGGTCGGTGTCAATGGATCAGGTAAGTCCACACTGCTCAAGACGTTGGCCGGATTGCTGGCACCGGTCGCCGGCGCCGTCAAGGTCTTTGATGACGAACCGGGTCGAACACCGCAACGCGTTGCCTATCTCGGTCAGTTCCACTCCGTGGGCGGATTGTTGCCCCTGCAGGTCCGCGACATCGTGATGATGGCGCGGTACCGGCGCCGAGGTCTGCTCGGGCGACTCACCCGCGACGACCGCGAAGCCGTTGCTCGCTCACTCGAACGGCTTGGCATCTCCGATCTCGGTTCGAAGCCGCTGAGGTCGTTGTCGGGCGGCCAGCAACAACGCGTCTACCTGGCACACACGTTGGCTCGCGAAGCCGATCTCATCATGCTCGACGAACCAACCGCAGGCCTCGATGCCGGCGCCAACGAGCGCTACGCCGAACTGATCAGCGAAGAACTGGAGCGAGGTGCAGCAGTGATCACCGCAACCCACGACGTGCGCGATGCTGCACGCTGCGACCAAGCGATCCTGCTCGCTGGTCGCGTCGTCGCGGCAGGTTCACCAGCGGATGTGCTCAGCGCTGAACGTCTGCTGGACGCGTTCGGGATCGCGCTGCTGGCCGTGCCCCACCAGGACCACGTCGACCTCGTCATACCCGAGGACGCACACGCCCACGCCGACCACAGTCACCGCAACCGGCGTCATCACTGAGCCGATACACGGCTGCTCACGCGCACTCAGCGCACGTACCCACCACATCGAGCCGATGCCCCGCCGGCCGAAACCCCGTCTGACCGATCGCCCGCTCGAGCACCGCCTCGACACTGCGTTCCGCTCGCGGAGACACCACGAAGTCGTCGACGCGGCCGCAGCGCACGCAAATCAGATGATGATGATGGCCCATCAGATCCTCTGCCAGCTCATACCGGGCCCGATCGTCGCTGCTGACGACCTTCTGCACGATTCCGACCTGCTCGAGCACTGCGAGGTTGCGGTACACCGAGCTCTGGGTCAACTTCGGACGCAACTCGAGCAGATCCGGGATCGTCGCCGGCCGGCCGACTGCTGCCAGCAGCTCGACCAGCTCTCGCCGACCCGACGTGTAGAACTGATCGGCACCACGCAGCAGCGACCCCGCAGCCTCATGAACGCGTCCCAGATCAACCGATGACCCCATCGCATAGGAGGCTACCCCCAAAAACGAGAACCGATAAGAACGTCCCCCTTCGGAACTTTGTCGCTGCCAACATGCTGAGCGTGTTGACAGCAACAGAGTTGGCGTGAGGTGACGGTGAGCCGAAGTGCCTGCAACGCTGCGGAAGTAGCTGCGGCCGGGCCTGTCAATCTCGACCGAGCCGCCGACTCCATGGTCAGATGATCTCCACGCCGCGTCACCGCGAACCGGGAGCCTCACGGACGGGACGAAGAATGAGCGCTCACGGTGCAAGTGTGATCATTTTTCGTCGCCTGAGTTCATGCCGCGTTTCGTCGGGGTGGTCCGGTGGTCATGATCTGGCCGTCGGGTAGCTGGATGGTCAGGGTGCGGTCCGGTGTGAGGGTCAGCAGCCAGGCGTCGTGGTGGACGTTGTGGTGGTGTCGTACCCACAGTGGCAGCAGGTTGCACAAGTCGGTGCGCCCGTCGTGGTACCACCAGATCACATGATGCAACTTGGTCCTCGAATAACACACATCACACCGGGGATCGCGCATGTCATAGAGTGCCAAGGGGCGGGGGGTCGCCTCGACTCAGATGTGGACAGGAGCTTGTCTTGAGCGCGATGTCACATAGTTGACTGGCGCGGCGTCGCAAAGCCTTGCAGCAGAGTGTCGACCACACTGTTGGCGAACTCGTCGTCGAGCTCCCCGCCGAACATGAGCCGGAAGTACACCGGTCCGACGAGGACCTCGGTCGCGACGTCGACGTTGACGTCGCGCCGGACGTCGCCACGTTCGATCCCGCGTCCGATGACGGCGGCGATCTCGGCGCGTCGCGCCTGCACGACAGTCGCGCGGAACGGGTCGCCGAGCGCGGGATCAACGGCGATGTGCGACAGCAACGCGCGAATGACCGGACCAAAGGGGCTGCGCGTGAGACCACGTATCGCGTTGTTCACCGAAGCTGTCAATTCCTCGCGGGTGTTGCCTGTGTCTTCGATCGCGATGTGCGGCGAAGCGAGCGCCAGCAACAGCTCGAGGGCGAGTTCCTCCTTTGATGCCCATCGTCGATAGATCGTCGATTTGCCGACCCCGGCCCGGGCCGCAACGTGTTCGAGATGAAGGTCCGAGAAGCCGTGCTCGACGATCAGGTCGCGAGTGGCATCGAGGATCGCCTGATGCGCTTTGTCGCTTCGTGGACGGCCCGGGCGAACGACGCGGGTCGGCGACAGGCCGCCCGCTGAGACAGAAGTCGCACCCCGGGAAACCCTCATCAAAGTTATGATACGCGACGTACCGTAACTCTGCAACGGAGGATCGAGCAATGCAATCTCAACAAGAAGCCCTCACAGCGACACTTGAAATCATCGAGCAAGCAGGGCGTGACCAGCCATTTTGCCCGGCATGCGGCCGACCGAACCACGCCGTCGCCCGCGATGGCGTGATCTGGATCGAATGCCAAGGATGGGGCGACCGCAAGTCGCTCGTGGCTCGGGTCACCCTGGCCATAGCCGGCCACACCCGGCGCCAGCTCGTCGATGAGCCGCCCAGCATTCCCATCCCGGAGCCCTCATGACTGCGCAAATGACCCAACCCCAAATGACCCAACTGGAGACGATCGCTGGCCCGGTCGGGCAGTGGCCGCACCTCGACCAGAACCCAGCACCTCGTCGGACCATCAAGAGCTGGCTCACGGATATGGACGGCGTCCTGGTTCACGAAGGCCAGCCCGTGCCCGGGGCATCTGAATTCATCAATCGAATCGGGCAATCGGGCAAGCCATTCCTCGTGTTGACCAACAACTCGATCTACACGCCACGCGACCTGCAGGCGCGCCTCGTTCGGATGGGTTTCGACCTTCCCGAAGAGGCGATCTGGACCGCGGCGCTTGCGACAGCCCAGTTCCTGTCCGACCAGCGTCCAGAAGGTACGGCCTACGTGATCGGCGAAGCCGGCCTCACCACGGCGATGCATTCCGTCGGCTATGTGATGACAGATTTCTCGCCTGACTACGTGGTGCTCGGAGAAACCCGCAACTACAGCTTCGAGATGATCACGAAGGCAGTCCGCCTGATCAACGACGGCGCACGCTTCATCTGCACGAACCCTGACGCGACCGGACCATCTGCTGAAGGCGCGATGCCGGCGGCCGGCTCGGTCGCCGCAATGATTTCGAAGGCCACCGGTGTTCAGCCGTACTTCGTCGGCAAGCCCAACCCGATGATGATGCGTTCGGCACTCAACACGGTCGACGCGCACTCGGAGACCACGGCAATGATCGGCGACCGAATGGACACCGACATCCTCTGTGGGCTCGAAGCCGGCCTCGAGACGATCCTCGTCCTCACCGGCATCAGCACACGGGAAGAAGCGGAGCGGTACCCGTACCGACCATCACGCATCGTCAACTCGATCGTCGACCTGATGGACGAGATCTGAGGTTCAGGTCGTCAGTGCCGAAGCGAGTGCCTCGCGCATAACGCTGCGGTCGGGAGAAACTCCGACCCACCGTTCGATGGCCGCAGCACCTTGGTGCACGAGCATGCCGAGACCGTCGAGCGTCTCGCAGCCGACAGCGGCAGCGTCGCGAAGCAGGCGTGTGTCGACCGGGTTGAACACCACGTCTGCTACCAGCCGCGCGTTGACGAGCGAGGCGATTTCGACTGCGGGACGATCGTCGGGGGCATACAGCCCGACCGAGGTCGCGTTGACCAGCACATCGGTACCAGGCGGTACGAACACGTCACCGACCCACGGTCGCCATTCGGCGCGTGTGTTGGCGGCGATCAGCTCGGCAAGCGCCGCGCCTCGCACCTGGTCGCGGTTGACGACGGTGATCTCGGCCGCGCCTGCGAAACTCAACTCCACCCCGATCGCCCGCGCCGCGCCACCGGCGCCGAGCACGACGATGCGGGATCCTCGCACCTCGAGTCGTTCGCGTAGCGCACGCACGAACCCCTCACCGTCGGTGTTGTGCCCGACCAGGCGTTGGCCGTCGCGCACTACGCAGTTCACCGCTCCGATGACGCTGGCCGACGGAGCGAGCTCGTCGAGGTGGTGGATCACCGCCACCTTGTGCGGCATCGAGCAGTTGAAGCCGCGGAAACCCATCGCTCGGCTGCCGTCTACCGCATCACCCAATGCTTCCGCGGCAACTTCCATGTTCACGTAGCGCCACGCCAACCCGTGATGAGCGAACGCTGCTTCCATCATCGCCCCCGTCGGGTTGCCCGCCGCTCCCTCCGACATCGACCCGACGAGTTCCGGACAGAAGCCAGGCATGCGCCTCAGCGTAGATGACATCAACTCGTGCCCGGTTGAGGCTGGTTGGGCGACGTGGGCAGTGAGATGGTCCGCACAGGACCACGGGTGCCCACGCCGAAGTTGCAAAGATCAGGCCGGCCGGCCGCGCGAACCGGGCTGGCGGGCGCCGTCACTGAAGTGCCGGCCGTCGTAGTAGGTCGGGTTGGTGTCGGGTCGCCCGCGACGGCTCGTCCATCGCCAGGTCAGTGAAATGCGGGGCCGCTCCGTCGAAGCCTTGGGCACGCCGTGCAGCCATTCGCGCTGGCATGCCCCACCCATGATGAGCAGGTCGCCCTCGCCTGGCATCAGCACGACATCGTCTGGATCGGAACCGGCCGGCACGCGTTCGACCGGTACTCCGCCCGTCGCACGAGGGCGCAGCACGAACGGCCGGCGCTCGCCGAGCACGGCGATGGCGATCACTGTGTCGTCGAGCCAGCGCATCTCACGGTCGCTGTGCAGACCCTGGAAGTCGTCCCCGTCCCGATACAGGATCGCGGCCACGCCCGTGAACGGAACGCGAAACCGCGACCTCAGGTGAAGATCGGTTTGGCGGAGCATCGGATGCGCATCGTTGCGCACGCCGACTCCCAAGCGTTTCTCAGGCACATAGCGGTCGTAGCGCAGCACCTCGGTCTGCTGCCACGGAAGCGAGTCGTGCAGAGTTGTGAAGGCTGCCGACGCATCGCGGACAAATCCGGAGACGACCTCCACCCACGAATTCGGGGCCAGTTCGATACGTTCGATCGCGGCGTGACGATCGATGTGCAGCTCGTCCGCAGATGTCGACACGCCGACATTTTGCCACCGTCGACGGCTCTCTGCTTCGTGCGTCGCCCGGCTCGAGCCATCAACAGCTCAACGAGCTTGTCCTTGTACTCGAGACCCGCAAAGATTCCGCCACCGAGAAGGGCGACAAGCACTCCAGAGATAGATGACTTCAATGCACGGCCGCTCGTCGGCGGTCCCCATGAATACGCCGATCAATTGAACCAACACCACGCGCCCCTACCGCGGATGCAGAGCGGGCCGGCGATCACCTAGCCGCCGGCGACGGAGCGTTGGCTGCGCGTCAACGAGGACGTCCGCACGACGAGCTCGGGATGGAACACGACCTGCTGGTGAATGTGACCGTCGAGATCCTTGCTCTCGGCGAGCAGCAACTCAGCGGCGGTGCGACCCAACAGTTCGCGCGGTTGACGAACCGAGCTCAGCGGCACAGCTGCAGCGCCGGCGAAACGGATGTCGTCGTACCCCACGATCGCGAGATCGCCCGGCACGTCAACTCCCGTGCGGGTCATCTGCTGCAGGAGCCCGAGTGCTACGAGATCGTTCGCACAGAACGCTGCGGTTGGACGGCGCGCCTTGGGCAGGCCGAGCAGGCGCTCTCCGGCACGCAAGCCTTCGGCGAAGTTCAGCGCGTCGGTCGGCAACACGGCAAGATCGTCGGGCGAGCGACCGGCCGCGTGGAAGGCCGCTTGCGCACCGCGAAGACGATCGGCAACTTGAACCGTTGTCAACGGTCCACCGATGAACGCGATACGACGGTGCCCTTGCTCGATGAGGTGAGTGACTGCAAGCAGTCCCCCATCAACGTCGTCGACACCCACGCTGCACCAGTTGCCGCCTCCGGCGCGGTCGACAAGAACGATGGGAATTCTTCGCCGAAACAGCTCCAGCTGGGACATGTCATCGTCGACGGGCGTGACCAAGATGCCGCGGACGCGTTGCTCGGCGAGCAGCCCTAGGTAGTCGGCCTCTCGCGAGGCATCGCTGTCGCTGTTGCACAGGAAGACGGCAACGCCGTTGTCGCGTGCGACTTCTTCCACCCCCTTGGCAACGTCGGTGAAGAAGGGGTTGGACGCGTCGAGCACGAGATACGCGATCGTGCGACTGCGGCCGGCGCGAAGGTGGCGGCCCGCTTCATTGCGGATGAAGCCCAACTCGGCTATCGCCCGTTGGACCTTGCGACGAGTCGCATCGCTGACGGAGTCCGGCCGGTTGAGGACGTTGGACACGGTCCCGACGGAGACGCCGGCGCGCTTGGCGACATCTTTGATACCCGTCGCCGCTGTTCTCACTGGTCCTCCGCGTGCGAATCGACCCCCCGTGCGCCGCACACGCTACCAGTACGAGGATTCAGTGATCCGGACGTACGGATGTCCTTCATCCGGTGATCCGACGACTGGCCTCGAGGCGGTCTTCGAGTGTTGCCCAAGCAAGCGTTTCCTCGGGCTCCACGACGACAGGCGCCAGCGCGGATTCGACGAGACGGCGACCGTGCTCGAGATCCACGATGACTCCATCAGCGATGGCTTGCACGAGCGCGTTGCCGACGATCGTCGCTTCGACGGGACCACACAGAACCGGGCGTTCGCACGCACTGGCAGCGAGGCGGGCCAGCAGCGTGTTGGACGAGCCACCGCCGACGAAATGGATCACCTCCGCAGGACGACCAGTGATCATCTCGATCGTTCGCGCACTCCTTCTGAACGACAACGCCAGCGAGTCGATGATGACACGAGTGACCTGTGCTGGGGTCTCCGGCGCCTCCTGTGACGTCGTCTCGCAGACGACGCGGATCTTGCTGGGCATGTCGTCCGGCCCTAGGAGCCGCGCGTCGTCGGGATCGATCACGGCCAGCCCGCCGGGCAACGACGCTGCCGCAGCCACGAGCTCGTCGATTCGCATGCGCAAGCCTGTGGATTCCCACCAACGTCTGCACTCCTCGAGCAACCACAGACCCGTCACGTTCTTGAGGAAACGTGTCGAGTTGCCGACGCCGAGCTCGTTGGTGACATTCGCGAGGAGCGCCCCATCGGTGGTCAGCGGCGCGGTGAGCTCGCATCCGATGAGTGCCCACGTTCCGCACGAGACGTAGATCGACGGTCGCGTGGAACGCATCGGCGTACCGGCGATCGCGCTCGCGGTGTCGTGACTCGCCGAAGCGACCACGGACAGCCCGTCGAGAGCCGGATAGCGGTCGGCCACTTCGCGCCGGATGGTGCCGAGCGTCGTGCCAGGCTGATGAAGCGCCGGCAACAGAGCCTGTCGAATGCCGAGGTCCTCACACAGCTCGGTGCTCCACCGGTGTGTACGCGCGTCGAGCAGCTGCGTCGTGCTCGCGTTCGTGATCTCGTTCGTGGTACTTCCGCAAAGGCCATTGTTGAGGAGATCCGGAATCATCAGGAGCTGGGATGCCGCATCGAGCTCCCCGGCAGACCCCGAAGCGACGAGTTGGTACATGGTGTTGAATGGCAAGAACTGAATCCCGGTGATCCCGTAGATGCGCGCCCGTCCGAGGCGACCGACGACGGATTCCATGACGCCGTCCGTGCGATGCGACCGGTACGCGTGGACGGGACCGACCGATCGACCGTCGGTGTCGAGCAGCCCGTAGTCGACGGCCCACGAATCGATCGCAACCGAGCGCAACGGAGCCCGCTCGGCGGCGCGGCCGAGACCCGCCTCGATCTCCGAACGCAGTCGATCGATCTGCCAGTACAGCGCGCCGCCGGGTCCCGACAGGGTTGGAGATTGGAATCGATGAACGGGGTCGAGGGTGATGCACTCCGAGTCGATCGCAACGTTCACCACCCGGCCGCTCGTTGCACCGAGGTCGACCGCTGCATAGGTCGGCATGGGAAGGCCGCGACCAGCTCAGCGCAGAAATGCTGCGGCAACGCCGGCGTCGACCGGGATGTGCAGACCCGTGGTGAGTGACAGATCCCCGCCGGTGAGGGCGAACACCGCCGCGGCAACATGATCGGGAAGGACCTCGCGCTTCAGCAGAGTCCGTTGCGCGTAGAAGGCGCCCAGGTCCTCCTCGGCCACGCCGTACACCGCGGCGCGTTGAGCGCCCCAACCCTTCGCGAAGATGCCCGAGCCACGCACGACACCATCGGGGTTGACGCCGTTGACTCGAATGCCGAACTCGCCGAGCTCGGCGGCGAGCAGACGGACCTGATGAGCCTGATCTGCCTTCGCCGCACCGTAGGCAATGTTGGACGGGCCGGCGAACACTCCGTTCTTGCTGGCGATGTAGATGATGTCGCCACCCAGGTTCTGCTGCATCATCATTCGCGCTGCCTCGCGGGAGACGAGGAACGAGCCCTTGGCCATCACGTCGTGCTGCAGGTCCCAGTCGTGCTCGGTTGTCTCCAACAACGGCTTGGAGATCGACAGGCCCGCGTTGTTGACGACGAGGTCAACGCCTCCGAAGGCGAGTGCAGCCGCGACGAAGCCTGCGCTGACCTGCTCAGCCGACGTGACGTCCATCGATATGCCGATTGCCCGGTCGGCATCACCGATCTCACGGGCCACGTCCGTTGCACTGCTCGCCACGAGATCGGCGACCACGACGCACGCACCTTCAGATGCGAGACGTAGCGCGATCGCACGCCCGATGCCCGACCCAGCCCCCGTCACCAAAGCAACACGAGTGGCCAAAGGCTTGGGTTTCGGCAGGCGTCGAAGTTTGTCCTCCTCGAGTTGCCAGTACTCGATGCGAAACTTCTCACGCTCGTCGATCGGCCTGTAGGTCGACAGCGATTCGGCACCACGCATCACGTTGATCGCGTTGATGTAGAACTCGGCGGCGACCCGCGCTGTCTGGCCGTCTTTCCCGTACGAGAACATCCCCACACCTGGCACGAGCACGATCGCCGGATCTGCTCCACGCATCGGCGGTGAGTCCGGTTCGGCATGACGGTCGTAGTAGGCCGCGTACGACTCCCTGTATTGCGCATGGGTCTCGGTCAACCGCGCCTCGACCACACTCGGGTCGACGGTCGCCCGCAGGTCGAGGACCAGCGGTGCCACCTTGGTTCGCAGGAAGTGATCGGGACACGATGTGCCGAGAGCCGCGAGCCGGGGCATCTCCACACGCGAGACGAAGTCGACGACGACGTCGCTGTCGTCGAAGTGCCCGATCATGGGCGAGTCCGTTGACGCCAGACCGCGCAGAACGGGCGCAAGTTGTGCAGCGCGGGCTCGTCGGTCGGCCGGAGCGAGAGGCGCGCGGCCATCAACCATGTCACCGAACGGCTCGGGGCGTCCATGTTCGGCAATGAAGGCTTCGGCACGACGGATCACACCGAGGCTGCGCTGCTCGCACTCATCGCTCGTCGAGCCCCACGTGGTGAGGCCATGTCCGCCCAGAATGCAACCGATCGTGTTCGGATTCGACGCGTGGAGCTCAGCGATGTCGAGCCCGAGCTGGAAGCCGGGCCTGCGCCAGTCGACCCACAGGACCTCATCACCGAAACACCGTTTCGTCAGCTCCGGGCCATCGATGGACGTCGCAAAGGCAATGATCGAATCAGGATGGAGATGGTCGACGTGCATCGCATCGACGAGCGCATGCATGGCCGTGTCGATGCTGGGCGCGGCTCCTCCTCGTCCGAAGAGGCAGTAGTCGAACAGACCCACCATCTCGTCTTCATGCTCGGGCCCGCGGTAGACACCGACCAGACTTCTGACTCGACTGAGCTCGAGGGCAGCCAACCCGGATGCCGTGAGTGTGCCCAGGTCGCCGCCAGAACCTTTGACGAACATGACGCGCACGTCTTTGCCCGTCGCCGGGTCGAGCGCGTCACCCTTGGCCGATGCGTTGCCGCCGGCGTAGTTCGTGTTTCGTCGATCGCTGCCGAGGCGGTGGCATCTCGCCAGAAGGTCCGCAACCGTGCCGCGATCATTCGCTTCTTCAACCATGCCGGAGGATTCCTGTCTGTCTCATGCGAGATGGAAGATCTGTCGAAGCTGCATGAAGCCTTCGTCAGGTTGTTTGTCGTCGAGATCCACGAAGAACTCTGCCATCGTCGCCTGCCATCGTGCATTGACAGGACGGATGGCCATGCCGGCTTGGGCAGCGGCGAGGTCTGGGGTTTCGAGGTAGCCGATCAGCGTTCCGTCGCGGTGATCAACGAAAAGCGAGTAGTTGGTCCAGCCCGTCTCGGTCAACGCGGCAAGCATCTCCGGCCACACCTCGGCGTGGCGCTGGATGTAGTCGTCGAGGCGATCCATCCTGAGTTGGAGTCTGAAGCAGACACGTTCCATGTGCGGCACAGCCTGCTCGACCCTCAGTGCAGGGTCGAGCAGGCAGTTGTCGTCGGTCAGAACTTGAACTGGTCGACGTTTGCGGCCGTGAACTCGGCGGGCGGGCCGACGATCACGACGCCGTCGCCGTCAGGCGTGTATGTCTGGTCGCCTCCTGCAAATCCCGCCTTCAGGTCGTTGCCGCTGGCCGCGTTGACCGCGGCGTAGACGCCGAGGTAGCCGAGCATGCCCGGATCCCAGAGCCCGACTGTCTTCACGGTTCCGTCCTTGAGGTACGCCTTCATCTCGCTCGGCAGCCCGAGCCCGGTGACTTGGACCTTGCCCTTGAATTCTGAACCGGAAATGTATTTGGCCGTCGCTGCGACCCCGACGGTCGTCGGCGAGATGATGCCCTTGAGGTTCGGGTGTGACTGCAGAAGCGCCGCGGCCTTGTCTGCCGACTTCGCCGCGTCGTCATCGCCGTACACCGTGTCGACGAGCGTCAGCTTCGGGTAGTTGGCGGCCAAGTCCTTCTTCATCAACTCGATCCAAGCGTTCTGGTTCTCCGCAGTCGCAGCTGCTGAGAGGATGGCGATCTCGCCACCATCAGGCCCGATCGCGTCGGAGATCCACTTGTCCTGCGAGCTGGCGATCAGGTCGGGTGTCGTCGGCTTGATCATCGCCAGGCGCGCCGTCGTGTCGTTGACGTCCGCGTCGTACGTGACGACCGTGATCCCAGCAGCCTTGGCCTGTTGCAGGGAAGGTGTGACGGAGTCAGCATCCGCAGCAGAGATCACAATTGCATCGACACCCTTTTGGATCTCGGTGTTGATGAACTCTGTTTGTGCCGCGCCGGTTGCTTCGGTCGGGCCGACCTGTTCACAGGTCGCGCCCAGCTCGGTGCACGCCTTTTGCGCCCCGACGAAGGCCGCATCGAAGTAGGCGTTGTTGATCGCCTTGGGAATGATCGCGATCGTGAGCCCCGTCTTCAGCGCGCCGCCGGTGCCACCTGCCGAGGGTGTTGTGCCTCCGGCCGTGGTCCCACCGGCCTCTGTCGCTGTTGCTGCCTGGGTGTCGGATGACGATTTGCTGTCCGACCCGCAGGCGCCGAGCAGAGTCAGCGCTAAGCCGACGGCTGCATATCTAGTGAGGTTCTTGTTCATATGTTTCTCCTGGTTGTTCACCGTCTTGGTGGGACAGTTGGTGGGATCGATGTGCCTTACGGGCGAGCTAGGACTTGTGGTTCGTCGGGGGTTCCTCGGTTGCCGAGGTCCGCTCCACCTGTCGGCGCGGGATCGAGCGCGCCTCGTAGTGGCGAACGGGAGTGACGGCGACCGGACACACGAACGCCGATTGCCGGAATGACGACCGACACGAGGAGGAGCGAACCGGTGACGATGGTCAGCTCGTTGGCATTGGCTCCCTTCAGCCGCAACAGCGACCGAATGGAGCCGAGGAACGCGACCGAGCTTGCGACCGCCCACATCGTGCCGACCCCGCCGAAGATCGAGACGCCGGCAAACAGCGCCGCTGCAATGACTTCGAGTTCCATCCCGACCGCGCCGTCGGGGCGTGCGCTGGCGAAACGAATCGTGTAGATCACTCCGGCGACGCCCGCCATCAGCCCGTTGGTGATGAACATTGCCAGCACAGTGCGTTGCACCGAGATACCGACGAACCGCGCCGCATCCTTGCTCTGGCCGATTGCGAATACCCAGCGACCCAAGCGAGTTGCGTGCAATACGACTCCGAAGGCCACCCCGAACACGACCAGCGGCACCACGACGTACGGCACCCAGGTTCCGAAGAGGCCCTTGAAGTTCAGACTCGTGAAGCTCGTCGGGAACGGCGTCAGCCGATTGTCGCCCAACAGCGCGAAGCACAGCCCTCGATACAGCGCGAGCGTGCCGATGGTTACAGCAAGCGACTGCAGTCCGAGCTTCGTCACCAGGAGCCCGTTGATCGCGCCGCACACAAATCCCACGGCCAGTGCGCTGAGAACGGCAAGCGGGATGTTGCTGGTGTGTTGCCACACGAAGCCGAGCGTGCAACTCGAAAGGGCGGCGGTGGACGAGACGGAGAGATCGATCTCACCGGCGATGATGAGAAACGTCATCGAAAACGCGATCAGCATGATCTCGCCGATGCTTTGGATGAGGAAGGTCATGTTGCTCGTCGTCAGGAACTTCTCGTTGGAGAAGCTCCCGACGAGGAGCGTGAGCATTACGAGCACCGGGACGAACTTGTCCCATTGGAGTCGGTTCAACTGTTTCATCGTTGACCGATCCGTTCCGCTCGTTCGCGGCGAAGCGTCACGATGCGGTCGGCGCTGATCGCGACCAGGAGCAGTGCTCCATTGACCGCCTGTTGCCAGAACTCCGGAATCGACAGCGCGCTCAGCGAAAAGCCGATCGACCGGAGCAGCATCGCGCCAAGCAATGCGCCGATGATGGTTCCGGAGCCCCCGAAGATGTTCACGCCGCCGACGACACACGCCGCGATGACAGCGAGCTCGTACCCGCGGCCGGCGTTGGCGTCGACGCCTCCCAAGCGGGCGACGAACAGCACCCCGGCAATGCCGGCGCACGCGCCGCACCCCATATAGGCCCCCAGTGTGCGCCACCGAACCGGAATCCCAGCCAGAAGCGACGCCGGCGGGTTGCTGCCGACGGCGTAGAGGTCCCGTCCAGACCGCATGTGGCGCAGGTACACGGAGGCGATCGCGCCGGCGACGAGCACGATCCACATGAGCTTCGGGACGCCGAGGAACCGGTCGACACCGAACGACACGAAGTCGCCAGGAAGTCGGTCTGCGGTGATCCGCGTGCCGCCGACGATCTTGGCTTGGATTCCCTGGACGACGTACAAGGTTCCGAGCGTGACCACGAGCGCCGGCAGATCGAGCAGGGCGATGAGCAGTCCGTTGACCAGGCCCACGCACAGGCCCACGGCGATCCCAACGGCGAAGGCCTTGATCAACTGGCCGTCACCGCCGTCTTTGATGGCGCTCCCAGCGACGTACGCGGCGAGACCGAGGGTTGAGCCAACCGAGAGATCGACCTTGCGCATGAGCAGCACGAATGTCTCGCCGATCGCGACCATCCCTGTGATCGCTGCGGCAAGCATCAGGTCTGTCCGACCTTGCGACGACAGGAAGCGGTGGTTGGAAAGCGACGTCCCGACGAGCACGAAGAGCAACGCCGCGCCGACCGGCACCTCGCGGCGACGCAGGAACGAAGAGCCGGATCTGTTCACAGCGGAGTGGCTGACCGTGGTCGTGACGACGCTCATGCCACGGATGCCTGACCCGTCGCCGCCAGCATGATCGACTCCTGCGTCGCCTCGGCGCGGCTCAACTCGCGCATCAGGCTGCCCTCACGCATCACGAACACCCGGTCCGCCATGCCCAGCACCTCGGGTAGCTCACTGCTGATCATCAAGATCGCAAGGCCTCTCGAGGCAAGCTCACCGAGGAGGCGGTGTACCTCGGCCTTGGTGCCGACATCGATTCCGCGCGTCGGCTCGTCGATCACGAGCAACTTCGGATTGGTCGCCAGCCACTTTGCCAGCACGACCTTCTGCTGGTTGCCACCGGACAGCCGGTCGACCGGCTCCCCAAGGCCCTGGTGCTTGAGCTGCAGTCGTTGTGACCATTCCTGAGCCACGTTGCGCTCGTCGCGCTTGTGGATCAGTCCGCGGCGACGAATCTTGTCGAGGACGGTGACCGCGATGTTGCGGTCGATGCTGGCCGGCATGAACAGCCCCTGCAGGCGGCGATCCTCGGGGACCAGCACCACGCCGCGGCGAAGCGCTTCACGTGGACTGCCCTGGTTCAGCGGTTCCCCATTGATCAGGACGCGACCAGCGTCGTAGCCATCGATGCCGAACACTGCTCGCACCACTTCGCTGCGCCCCGAGCCGACAAGCCCTGCGAGGCCGACGATCTCACCCGCGCGAACGGTGAAGGAGATGTCCTCGAACACGCCGCGGCTGGTCAGGTGCTGGACCTCGAGGACCGTTGCTCCGATCACCGCCTCCGCCTTCGGGAAGAACTCGGTCAACTCACGCCCGACCATCAGTTGCACCACTTGCCCCGGCGTGGAGCCGGCAATCGTCGCTTCCCCGACGGTGGCACCATCGCGCATCACCGTGTAGCGATCGCACAACGAGAAGACCTCGTCGAGACGGTGGCTGACGAACACCACTGCCGCGCCGCGATCACGCAACCGCCTGGCAACGTCCATCAGCCGATCTGCCTCCACCGCGGAAAGTGCCGCTGTCGGCTCGTCCATCACGATGACCTGGGCGTCTACCGACAGAGCCTTGGCGATCTCGACCACCTGCTGATCAGCAATCGACAAGCCTGCGGCCCGACGGTCCGGGTCCAGGTGAACGCCGAGCAGATCGAACAACTCCGCCGACCGCTCCTTCATCGTCGCCCAATCGACGCGGCCCGCCTTGCGAGGCTGACGACCGACGAACACGTTCTCGGCCAGTGTCAGGTCGGGAAAGAGGTTTGGCTCCTGGTAGATGACGGCCACACCCTGTTCGCGCGACCGGCGCGTCGAGCCCTGCTCGAACACGGCGCCGTGCAAGGTGATCTCACCCTCATCGAGCCGGTGAACACCCGCCAACGCCTTCAGGAGCGTCGATTTACCGGCGCCGTTCTCGCCGAGCAGGGCGTGGATCTCGCCGGTGCTCAACCGGAGAGACGCGCCGTTCAGCGCCACGGCGCCTCCGAATCGCTTGACCGCGCCTCGCACTTCCAACACGGGTTCGTTCATAGAGCACACGTCATCTCATGCACCCCACCCTGCCTGCGCGCCGCCAACACGATCAGCGCAGACCGTTTCGTAGTAGCCCGACCGCTGATACGCCGCGAGCGGATCGGGATCGAGCCCGATCGCCGATCGTGCCTCGGCGAGCATGGGACGCACGTCGGTCTTGTACGCGTCCATGAACACTTCGTTGGCTCCGAGCACATCACTGGCGGCTTGCGCCGCGGCAAGTGCATCGGTGTCGATGCACCACACCTTCGCCGTCGCCTCCTGAACGTTCATCACGGAACGGATCTGGGCGGCGATCTTTGGCTCAATGTTGTGGCATTGGTCGAGCATGAACGCGATGCCTGCCTGCGGATCCAACCCTCCGCCGCGGCGCACCTCCCACATGATCCGGAACAGTTGGAACGGATCTGCGGCTCCGACCATCAGGTCGTCGTCGGCATAGAAGCGTGAGTTGAAGTCGAACCCACCGAGCTTGCCGGCGCGTAGGAGGATCGCGACGATGAACTCGATGTTGGTGCCGGGGGCGTGATGCCCGGTGTCGATCACGACCTGCGCTTTGGGTCCGAGGGCGATGCAGTGCGCGTAGGCAGTGCCCCAGTCCGGCACATCCATGGTGTAGAAGCTCGGCTCGAACAGCTTGTACTCGAGCAGGAACCGCTGATCGTCACTGAGGCGCTTGTAGACCTCGGCAAGAGCAGCGGCAAGATGGTCCTGCCGGCGCTGAATGTCGTCCTGCCCCGGGTAGTTCGTCCCATCGGAGAACCACAGCTTGAGGTCCCGCGATCCGGTGGCATCCATGATGTCGACGCACTCCAGGAGATGGTCGGTCGCCTTGCGGCGGATCCGTGGATCGGGATTCGTCACCGATCCGAGCATGTAGTCGTCGTCCTGGAAGACGTTCGAGTTGATGGCTCCGATGCGCAAACCGAGGTTTGCCGCGTGCTTGGCGAGCTCGCTGTAGTCATCGACCTTGTCCCACGGAATGTGCAGTGCAACGCTCGGGGCTGCGCCGGTGAACTGATGGACCTGAGCAGCGTCCGCGAGCTTTTCGGACGGATCGCGTGGCACACCCTTCTGGGCAAACACCTTGAACCTGGTGCCCGAGTTACCAAACGCCCAGGACGGCAACTCGATGCTGAGATCGCGGAGACCGTCCACGATTCGCTGATCGACTGTCATGATTCTTCCCCCTCCAACGTTTGATCTCCGTGAGATGAAACGTTTCAGTGTTGGAGCACAGTACGTGACGGCCGACACGTTGTCAAGAGGTTCCGATGTCAAGCAACAGGCCGCAACGGGCTACGGATCACTTGCTGCGCAAATGAAACGTTTACTTGAAGCCTCGTTGCGGGTTACCCTGCGACATCGACAAACTCCACCTGTTCCAGTGCAAAGCACGCGACACCGCCCGGGGCTGCCCGTGAAACGCCAGTTGCCGAAACTGAAAGAGCTCGCACCGCTGCTGAGGCCGAAGAAGCCACAATTCAACCCAACGACGCGGCGACTTGCCAACGCCAACACGATCTACGACCTCAGGGCCATCGCCAAACGGCGCACGCCCCGAGCTGCCTTCGATTACACCGATGGGGCAGCTGAGTCGGAGTTGTCGCTGACTCGGGCGCGTCAGGCGTTCGAGGACATCGAGTTCCATCCGGCGATCCTGCGCGACGTCGGCCGGATCAGCACGTCGTGGGATGTGCTCGGCGCGCCCGTGGCCTATCCATTCGGGATCGCCCCGACTGGCTTCACCCGGATGATGCACACCGAAGGCGAACGCGCCGGCGCCTCAGCGGCCGGAGCCGCCGGTATCCCGTTCTCGCTGTCGACCGTTGGAACAACCTCCATCGAAGACGTCAAGGCTGCCAACCCGAACAGCCGGAACTGGTTCCAGCTGTACATGTGGCGCGATCGGGAGCGCTCGATGGCCCTGCTCGAGCGGGCCGCGGCGTGTGACTACGACACGTTGCTCATCACGGTCGACGTTCCCGTCGGCGGGGCGCGTCTTCGCGACAAACGAAACGGGTTGACCATTCCGCCGTCGATCACAGCGGCGACCGTGCTGAACGCCATTCCCCGGCCGGGGTGGTGGATCAACTTCCTCACCACGGAGCCCTTGAGCTTTTCGAGCTTCGATCGTTGGGACGGCACCGTGGCCGAATTGATGGACACGATGTTCGACCCGACGGTGAGCTACGACGACCTGGCGTGGATCATCGACCACTGGCCGAACAAGGTCGTCATCAAGGGAGTCCAGACGCTGGAGGACGCCAAGAAGGTCGCCTCCATGGGCGTGGACGGCGTGCTGTTGTCGAACCACGGCGGCCGGCAACTCGATCGGGCGCCCGTCCCATTTCATCTGCTGCCGGAGGTGGTCCGCGAGATCGGCTCCGACGTCGAGGTTCACGTCGACACCGGGATCATGTCGGGCGCCGACATCGTTGCGTGTGTCGCGCTCGGCGCGCGCATGACCCTCGTCGGCCGTGCCTATCTCTACGGGCTGATGGCCGGAGGGCGTGCAGGTGTCGATCGAGCGATCGCGATCCTCGCCGAGCAGGTCGAACGAACCATGCGGCTCCTTGGTGTTGCCAGCCTCGAGGAGCTCGAGCCCCGGCACGTCACGCAACTGCGTCGGCTCGGGCCCATCACGTCGTAGCTTCTCGATCAGCATCGCGGACGGTGACGTGCACACGCTGGGGAGCAGGGTTGACGTAACCGCCGACGTTCCACGCGGGGGCATCGGCTTGGTCGTGGCCGGCCGCGTCCCGAGCACGGCAGCACAAGATGTGCTCGCCGGCAGAGGACGGCTTCCACTCGTGCATCCACGATTGCCACGCCCACTGGCCGAGCTCGGGTGGATCGACGTCGGCTTGAACCCATGTGCTACCGCCGTCGGTGGAAACGTCCACCCCGGTGATCGGTCCCCAACCCGACCAGGCTCGTCCCTGTAGGCGGCATGGTCCGATCGGAAGCACGCGTTGGCGCGTGTAGAAGTCCGGAATGCCAGGTGGCACCATCAACGCCCGCGGCAGAATCCGCGACAGCGGTGTCCCCGCGTCATCGGGCGTCGCCCGAAAGGTGTACGAGTGGACCTGTTGATAGCCCGTGAACGGCCGGTCGAGGACAGTGATGTGCGATAGCCACTTGACGTTCGTCATCCCATACCAGCCGGGAGTCACGAGCCGCAACGGGGCGCCATGCTGGGGAAGCAGCGGTGCTCCGTTCATCTCGTCGGCGAGCAGAATCTCGGATCGGCGGGCGTCGTCGACCGACAGCGACCGCTCGTAGTTCTGCTCGACGCCACCGTCGATGCCGCGGTCGAGCCCGCTGAACACGACATCGACGGCATCGGCCGCGAGACCGGCATCCTCGAGAAGTGACGACAGGCGGATGCCCGTCCACCGCGCGGTACCGACGGCCTCGAGAAGCCACGGCTGGCTCAATGGCCGAGGTTGCATCAATGCGCGGCCATTACCCGCGCATTCCATCGTCACCGTTTCGGAGAACCGCTCTCGACTCCTGATGTCGTCCAGTGACAGGTGCAACGGTGTCAACACGCACCCAGCGACATGTAGTTGCCAGTCAACGATGTCGACATCGGGGATGTCGTAGTGGATCAACAGGTAGTGCAGCCCGATCGGCGTGAGCGGACAGCGCAGGACTTCGAGCGGCGTACCGTGATTGCGAGTCGCCAACTGCAGCTCGTGGAGCGAGATCTGCCCCATCTCGTCTTTCATCCTCAGCTCCTGTAGGGCTCACGGCCGACGCCCTGCACCGGAATTCCTTGAGCAGCCAACACTTCGGCCTGCAGCGCGTACATCGATGCGGCCGCTCGATCGATGTGACGGGTGAACGCCATCGAGGCCGCCAGAATTGGCTGCAAGAGAGTCTTGTCCTGCACGCGGGCCGCACCGTATTCGTGCTCGACGATCAACGGAGTTGTCGTTGGATCGAAGTCGAGGAGCTCACGCGCCGCGAGTTGATGGTCGAGCCAATCGACAGTGCGGTTCTGCAGATAGGCGAGCGGATCGTGACGGGCTGTGCCGGGAAGTTCGTGCTCGCACAGCACTGTCTGTTTCTTCCACGCGTTGCCCAGATCCGCTGGGTTGCTCGACACCTCACCGTCGACCCAGTCGCCGCGCTGCACCGTTTGGCCGCCGTATCCCCACCCGGCGACACCCTCAGAGTGGATCACCTGCCCTTTCACATGCATGCCGGCGATGATGAAGCCATACCCGGCGTCCTTGAGGTACTGGAAGATCGAGCGGGTGTCTTGCCCCATGAGGATTGCGTGCGACGGGTCGTAGTGGATGCGGAACTGATCGCCGACACCGTTGCGCTCGGCGATCTGGTGGAGCGCGATCCACATCCCGGGCGCGTACGCGATGTTGTTGTAGAAGTTGTCGCCGGGCGTCCACCCGGGCATCGGGCATTGCTCCACTCGATATTGGAGGTTGCGGGCCTTGGCCTCTTTGAGGAGCGGCACGAAGCTCTCCTCGAAGTCGATCAGGTTCTGGTCCATCGACTTGGCCTGGTTGCGCCCAACGAAGCCGGTCACCGCAGGCACACCGAGCAGTGATGCGGTGTTCATTGCCTCGAGCATGAAATCGTGCTTCTTGCGGCGAATCGTTGGGTCCTCGTGCAACATGTCGTCGAAGTAACCAATGTCGGCGATCGACACCCGTCGCGTCGGAGGTGACAACGGCGTGCCAGTCACGACGTCTCCCTGTTGAGCGTGCCGGCGCCTGCGACGCCGAGGTTGTGCGCCTCCACGTCGCAAAGTGTGCTCCGCCCAGTTGCTCGTGTCGACCTCACACGGCGTGCGCCCAATCACTGAGGTCTAGCCGGTCGTGTCGACCGATGGGCTCGCTGCGGCGACGACAGGAGGATCGCACAGCACCGCCGCCGCTACCGCTCTGGCGTGGCGGAGATCCTTGCCGATGACGGACAGCTCTGCCAGAACGGTGGAGAACACGTCCTCTGGTCCCTTCACGTTCGCACCAACTTGCACGTCGGTGTCGAGCTCGACGCGCGTCTTGTCGTCCGCCACGACCTCGGCAAAGGGCATCGCCACCAGGCGTCCCGTTGCGGGGGCATGGAGGATCACGTCGACGACCGCGCGCTGCGGGCGCCGGCTCGGCTTGAGCTTGGGTGGCAGGTCGAGGCAGCTGCGCAACTGCGCCTCGACCAAATCGACTTCCCACACGGCCTGTACGTATTGCGTGACCCGTCCACCACCGACGCGGGCGTTGACCTCGATGATGCGAGGCCCCCGGCTGGTGCACTTCCCCTCGATGTGCAGGACCCCGCGGTGCAGCCGAAAGGCTTGGGCGGTTTGTACTACCATATCGACGAGCCGGCGGACCTCCTTGGGGTTGTGGTCGGGTGGGCAGTGCAAGCCGGTCTCCTGGAACGACGGCTCTGCCGTTGGCCAGTTCTGAGAGACGCTGGAGAACACGCAGCTTCCGTTGTGCATCACCAGGTCGACGTCGAACTCGACACCGTCGAGGTACTCCTCGATCAGCAGGTCATTCCCAGTTCGGAAGATCGCGTCGTTCTCCGGGGTGACCACGCTGCGGACGAGCGTGTAGATCTGTGGGAGTGACTCGAGGTTGTCGACCCGCACGCATCCCACCGCGCTGGCCCCGAACTCCGGCTTCACAACTGCGGGGAAGCCCACATAGGCGGCCGCGGCAAAGAGCTCGTCGAGCGAGCGAACGCGACGCGCCTTCGGCGTCGGTAGTCCGAGCTGTACGGCCAGCTCACGAGTTCGAACCTTGCTGCGGGCGGCGTCGACCGCATCCACCGGGTTGGTCGGCAGCCCCAACGCGGTCGCGACGCGCGCCGCCACGGGGACGCTGTCCTCCCAGATGCTGAAGATGCCGTCGGGTCGGACACCCGCTCGGTGGAGCGCGTCGAGCACGGCGCGGGCGTCCTGGTCGGCGTCGCCGACGACTGACGTGGGCAGCCAATCGTGGACGATTCCCTCGGAGACCAATGATTCCGACCAGTGTCCCGGCTCCTCGACGATCACCGTTCGAGCACCTAGCTCGGCCATCCTGACGTACACCCGGCGCTTGCCCGAGTAGCCGGCGCCGATCACGGCGACGCTTGCACCTTCCGGGCCGCTGCCGGCTCTCATGCCTCCACCCACGTCGGATCGTCGACCAGGCTGGTCCGCTCGAGCGCCGGGGCAGGTGTCCCCCGCTGGCTGCTCGAACGATCCAGCGCAGACAGCACCGTCGGAGCGGATTGCAACGCATCGAGCAAGACCTCACCTTCCAGGCGCAGCACGGCGCTCGGCTCTTCGGTGGTCACCGTGGCGTTGCGCGGGGCGCGGTCGAGCAGGCCGCGCTCTCCGAAGTAGTCACCCGGCCCGAGGTGGGCCACCACCGCGTCGTCGCGATGCACGACGACGCGCCCGTCGATGACCGCGTAGAACGCGTGAGCCGGCGCGCCCTGCACGACGATGTCGACGCCGGGCGGCAACTGGCACAGCTGCGACGCCGAGGCGAGTTGTTCGAGCACGACCAGAGGTGCCCCGGCAACGACCGGCAGCCGCTGGATGACCGCCACGCGAGATGCCAACAACTCCGACCGCGCACGGCTCAACTCGTCGAGCCCTCGCAGGCCCGCTCGGCACAGCACTGTGGCGAGCAGAGTTACTACGCCGAGGACGATCAAGCTGGTGGTGAGCGACGTCCATGTGATGAGCAGTGGCGCCAGGACAGCACCGCTGATCATCGCGGCCACGGAGACTGCGTCGATCACACCCATGACGCGGCCGAGCACGTCACCGGGAACGACGCGAGCGAGCGCCGTCTCGGCGACCACCTCGCACGCCACGAAGCCGGCGCCGCCGAGCAGCGTCGCCACGAGCGCGATGGCGAGGCTGTGCGTCGCGGCATAACCGAGTTCCGTGGCACAGAACAGCGCGCCCGTGACGACGGCGATGCCCGACACCTTCGTGCTGGCGGCGAGGCGACCGTTGATCGTGGCGCTCAACAGCCCGCCGAGCCCAAGCGCGGCGAGAAGGTACCCGTACCCCTCGGCGCCGAACCCGAGCTGGCGTTCGGCGTACAGCACCAACTGCACCGTTTGCGCCCCGTAGGTGAACTCCGCCATCGCCACGACGACGAAAAGCGGTACGACGAACGGGGTGGTTCGCGCTGTTCGCAAGCCGTGACGGAGCTGCGTGACGGTCCTCTCGCCGTTAGGCGACTTCGTCACACTCGGGCGAGCGCGAAGTGTGGCGATCAGCGTGGCGGACACGGCAAACGTGCCTGCATTGACAAGGAAGGCCACCCAGTTCGCGGCGACCGCTAGCAGGACCGCGCCAATCGCTGGACCCACCACCACGCCAAGGTCCTGAACCGTGTGCAGGAGGGCGTTGGCCGGCCCGAGGCGTAGCTCGCCCACGAGCCTCGGCAGCATCGCTTTCGCCGCGGGTTGTTCCGCACTCCCAGCTGCGGACGACAACGCGGTGATCGCGATCACCAGCACGACGGGGCCCTCGGCTGCCACGATTGCGGCAAGACATAGCATCAGCACGCACCGCAGCACGTCGCCGATGAGCAACACGGTACGCCGGTCGTAGCGATCGGCGATCATGCCACCGACAGGTGAAAGCAGGACGTATGGGAGCAATCGGAAGATGGTGGCCGCACCAACCCAACCGGCTGAACCTGTGGCCGTGTAGACGTATCCCAACAGGGCCGCGTTGTACAGCCAGTCACCCAGTTGGGAGGCGGCGCTGGCGCTGATCAGCGCACGGGCGTCCGGTACTCGAAGAATCTCCCGATATGCGCTCGTCGTCCCCACGGCGCCGCACGTTAGCCGCGCGACCGACGCAGACTTTCAGCGTGAAGGACCGCCTCGGAAACTATGTGAGTGTGAACAGAGAAACGATGCCCGGGCTGGGGTCGCCGATGATTCGAGTCCACGCCACATAGCAGTTCCAGGCCGGCGGTGCCGGCTTGGCAGGCACCTGGATCCCCTCGTTGAACTGCCCGCTGGTGAACTTGACGGCAGTCGTCTTGCCGATTCCTCCGGAGATCGGGACCACCGTGCGACCGGCGTCCGCACATATGTTGCGATCGGGCAACGGCATCTTGCCTGGCAGGGTCGGGAACATCGTCCGGAACTGCGCGTACGTGACGAACTG
>JANPGV010000189.1:0-6579 GCA_031424145.1 Ilumatobacteraceae bacterium | reverse complement strand
CTTGGCGTCCTTGTGCCCGAAGGTCACCTGGAGCGCCGAATAGCCGTCGCGCTCGGTGGTCTTCACCTGGACGATGCGGGCCGGCTCGACGCGGAGCACAGTGACGGGTACGACCTTGTCGTTCACCCACACCTGGCTCATGGCGATTTTCTCGCCAACGATCGCTTTCAGTGCCATATCGGCAGCCTTTTCGGGTCAGACCCGGTTGCCCGGGCATCGGTCGTACACGCAAATGCTCCGCAGGCCCATGACGGCCGGCGGAGCACCGGATTCAGTTCTTGCTGCGAGGTCCCCCCGTCCACACTTCTGGGGGCGCACACAGACTTCGGTTGAAGGCACGCCGGATGGCGTACACGAGGATCTGACTCTATCGGACCTGGCAACGCGTGCCAACCCTGACCGATTAGACGGATTAGAGCGTCGCTCAATCGGCTACGTTCGGCACATCATGAACAAGCAATGGGCCGGTTCGGCCGAGGACCGCGGATTGTCGCCATGCCCAAGCTGAAGGAACTCCTCATTGGCAAGCCGATCTCGTCGGAGGAGCAAGAGCATCAACGCCTGCGCAAACTGATCGCACTACCGATCTTCGCGTCGGACGCCATCTCGTCCACGGCCTACGCGACAGACGAGATCCTGGTCGTCCTGCTGTTGCAAGCCGGCGTCGGCGCCGCGGCGTTCAAGCCGCTGATTCCCATCGCCATCATCGTCTGCGTTCTCATGGCCATCGTGGTGATGAGCTACCGCCAGACCATCCACGCCTACCCGTCCGGCGGAGGCGCCTACGTCGTCAGCAGGGAGAACCTCGGCATCGTGCCTTCGCTCGTCGCCGGTTCGTCCTTGCTGGTCGACTACATCCTCACGGTCGCCGTCAGCGTGGCAGGCGGCGTGCTGGCCATCCGAACCGCGACGGGCTTCGACCACAAGTACACCGTGCCCGTCTGCCTCCTCTGCGTGCTGATGATGACCGTGGTCAACCTACGCGGCGTCAAAGAGAGCGGGGCAGCGTTTGCCGGGCCTACGTACTTCTACATCCTGATGTTGCTCATCCTGCTCATCACCGGGCTGTACAGAGTTTTCTTCCAGCACCTCGGTCCGATTCCGGAGCGGTTGTTGTCGAAAGACGCCATCGAGATCGCCAAGAAGACGAACGTTCTCAGCCTGTACATGCTGCTGCGTGCCTTCTCCTCGGGCGCGGTTGCGCTGTCGGGTGTCGAAGCCGTGTCGAACGGCGTGCCGTCCTTCCAAAAACCGGAGAGCAAGAACGCGGCAACGACCCTCGTATGGATGGGCGGCATCCTCGGCGTCTGCTTCCTCGGTGTCTCGGTGTTGGCGTCGAGGTTGAAGCCGTACCGCGGCCCTGAAGACGGCAACGGTCTCGGTCTCATGGCCCAGCACATCTACGGCGGCAAGGGGATGATGTTCTGGTTGACGATGGTGGCCACGTTCGCGATCTTGATCCTCGCTGCCAACACCGCCTACGCCGGCTTCCCAGGGCTCGCCTCGATCATCGCCCGCGATGGATTCCTTCCCCGCCAGTTCTTCAACCGCGGCGCCCGACTGGTCTTCTCCAACGGTGTGATCTTCCTGGCGGCGATCGCAAGCATCTTGATCGTCGTCTTCAACGGCGACATCTCGAAACTGATCCCGCTCTATGCGTTCGGCGTTTTCACGGGCTTCACGCTCAGCCAGACGGGGATGGTCAAACACCATCTCAAACACAAGGTCGGCAGATGGCGGATGAGCCTGGCGATCAACGCCATCGGCGCGGCATCGACAGGGTTGGTGGCGTTGATCGTCGTGGTCTCGAAGTTCACGGAGGGGGCGTGGGTGCCGGCCGCGCTCATCCCTATCATGGTCCTTGCGTTCCGGTCCATTGGCAAGCACTACAAGAAGAGCCGCGGCGCCGTCGTGGCCCCGCCCGGGTACCGCGCCCCGCGTGAAACGCACACGATGGTCGTGCTCGTCGGCGGGGTCAACAAGGGCGTGCTCCGCGCTGTTCAGTACGCCAAGTCGCTGCACCCCGATCGGATCATGGCCGTCACGGTGGCCAGCAACGACGAAGAGCGCAAGGCTGTTGAGGACCAATGGAAGGCATTCGAGGTACCGATCGAACTGCACACCGTGTATTCGCCGTACCGAGAGCTGACCCGTCCGATCCTGAAGTTCATCGACGACCTCGACGATCAGCACAGTGACGACATCATCACCGTCGTCATCCCCGAGTTCGTGACGTCGATGGCGACCCAGTGGTTGCACAACGGAAGCGCCTTTGCCCTCAAGGCGAAACTTCTCTATCGTCCGCACACCGCTGTTGTCTCGGTACCGATCCATACGATGGGCGATCACACGGAAGAGGAGTAGGAGCGTCGAGTATGCATGTCATTGTTGTCGGCTGTGGCCGAGTGGGCTCCGAGGTCGCCCTCAACCTCGTTGCTGCGGGGCACGACGTCATCGTGATCGATCGCAAGCTCGAGGCTTTCCGCCGTCTCGGTGAGGATTTCAAGGGTACGACGACGGTGGGCGTGGGTTTCGACCGCGACGTGCTGACCGACGCCGGCATCACACCGGACTGCGCTGTCGCTGCGGTCACCAGCGGCGACAACTCCAACATCCTCATCGCTCGCGTGGCGCGCGAGACCTTCGGTGTCAAACATGTCGTGGCTCGCATCTACGACCCGCGTCGGGCCTCTATCTACGAGCGATTGGGGATCGCCACCGTCGCTTCGGTGGCTTGGACCAGCGCCCGGGTGCTGCGGCACCTGTTGGCCTCGGAGACAACCCCGGATTGGATCGATCCGTCGGCCAAGTTCACCATCGTCGAACGACGTGTGCCAGCAGCCGTCGCCGGCATGTCGGTAGCCAAGCTCGAAACGGAGTCCGGCGGCCGGGTCGTCGTGCTGGCCCGGTTCGGCGCGGCGTCGATCCCGCCACCGGCAACCCTGCTACAGGAGGACGACGTGCTTCACGTCGTCGTGCCCGCCGACGACGCCGCACAGCTCGATGCAGTGCTGTACCACAAAGAAGGATCGGATTCATGAACGTGATCATTGCCGGAGCCGGCAGCGTTGGTCGCTACATGGCCGGCCAGCTGCAGGACTCAGGCCACAGCGTGACGCTGATCGACAACGACAGCAGCGTCGTCGCCCAGGGGCGTGCCACGCGCACGCCGGTCGGCGTCACCTGGTGCCTGGGTGATGCCTGCGAGGTGGCCACGCTCACGTCCGTCGGCGCCGCTCAGGCCGACGTCGTGGCCGCAGTCACCGGCGACGACGAAGACAATCTGGTCGTGTCGTTGCTCTCCAAGCAGGAGTTCGCCGTGCCCCGAGTCGTGGCCCGCGTCAACAACCCGAAGAACGAGTGGATGTTCAACGACATGTGGGGAGTCGACGTCTCCGTGTCGACTCCTCATCTGCTGACCGGCCTCGTCGAAGAGGCCGTCACCGTCGGCTCGTTCGTGCGCTTGCTCAGCTTGGAAGGGGGCAAGGCCCGTCTCGCCGAGGTCACCCTGGCCGCCGGCTCGCCGGCCATCGCCAAGGAGCTCACCGACCTCGGTCTGCCGCGTGAGTCGACCGTCGTCGCTGTGCTGCGCGACGGGCACGTCGTCGTCCCACGCGGCGACACGGTGCTGCACCAAGGTGACGAGGTGCTGGTGCTGGTGACCGGTGGTGTCGAAGACGACGTGCGACGAGCGCTGGTGGGCTGACGATGTCGTTGCTCCGTCGCAAGCAAGAGAACCTCCCGCCCGACACGATCGAGCCACCGAAGTCCACACCGATCGCCGAGACGAAGCCCCGCCAACATGTCTGCGTCAGCGGAAAGGTGATCCGCATGACCGCGCGCCCAACCTCCGGACAACCGGCTCTGGCAATCTCGATCTCCGACGACACGGGCACCGTCACCGCGGTTTGGACAGGTCGCAGAGAGATCGGCGGCGTCACGCTCGGGCGCAAGATAGCGATCAACGGCGTGCCCGTGATGCAAGGTGACCACCTCGAGTTCACCAACCCCAACTACACACTCCTGCCTCGCTGAAAGCGCCAAAATCGTGGAACCAGGAACCCAGCACGCCGACCCGCCCACCGATCTTGCGGCTGTGTTTCAGCGCGACGGCGTGGCAGTGGCACGCCACGTGCTCGATCAGCCGCAACTCGACGAGCTTGCCGCCGCGGTCGACGAAAATCTTGCCTCGCCAGGGCCCTGGGCCAACGACTACACCCCTCCGGGTGGGTCCGGCCGATTCTTCGGTGACTACGTGAATTGGGAACGGATCGAGGGCTATCGCAACGCCGCCCTGCACGGGCCTCTGCCGCAACTGGCGCAAGCCCTACTGGGCGAGACGCCACGGTTCTTTCACGAACACATCCTTGTGAAGGAGAAGGACACCGAAGAGGTCACGCCGTGGCATCACGACGAGCCCTACTACTGCATCGACGGTGCCACGAACGTCAGCTTGTGGGTGCCACTCGACCCTGTGCCGAAATCCGCCGGCGTCGAGTTCATCGTCGGATCCCACCTGTGGGGCCGCCGTTTCGTGCCGCGCAAGTTCGTCGACCAGAACCCCTATGTCGACGAGGTCAGCGACTTCGAACTCGTTCCCGACATCGAGGCCGTGCGCGACCAGCACGAGATCGTCTCTTTCGACATGCAGCCCGGAGACGTCATCGCGTTCCACTACCGCACGCTCCACTCGGCACCCGGCACGGCCGGCCGCACCGCACATCGACGGCGCGCAGTGAGCTTTCGATACCTCGGTGCAGACGCCCGATTCGCCACCAGGCCGTGGCTGCACTCACCGCCGTACGAGCCGATCGCCCCGGGCCAGCCGCTCGACGACGAGCGCTTCCCGCTCGTGTCGGTCTAGCGATCCGATCTGAATGCGCGGTCCTGCGTGATCGCTATGAGTCGGGTGGGCGTTGCCCCAAGACCGCGCTGACTTCGAGCGGCTTGCCATCTCGAACAATCGAAACCGTGGTCTTGTCCCCCGGTGCCAGATTGCGGATCGTGGCGATCAGGCCGGCCTGACCTGTGATCGGCTCTCCATCGACTGCTGTTACGACATCTCCCACCTGGATGCCGGCTTTCTGGGCCGCTGAACCGACCACCACTTCGGAGACCAGTGCCCCGCTGCCACCATCCGTGCGCCGGTCGAGCTGCACACCGAGGTATCCAGACGTCGCGGTCAGGCCGTTGGCCTGGGCACGTAACCGGTCGATCTCCGGCAGCAGTTCGGCCGCCGAGATAGCGAAGCCAAGTCCGTTGGCGGTCGAGCCCACCCCTGTCGACGAGACCAACGTGGTGATCCCGACGACGCGCCCGTCAGCGTTGACCAATGGCCCACCCGAGTTGCCCGAGGACACCGCTGCATCCGTCTGGATCAACCCCTTGAGCGAACCCGACTCGGTGTTCAACGTGCGACCGAGAGACGAGACGATTCCCAAGGTCACTGTCGGATCGCCGTCGAGGTCGAGCGCATAGCCGATTGCCAAGACCTCATCACCGAGACGGATGTCGTCGGGAGCGGCGAACGTGGCCGGGCTCAGACCCGTCGTGTCGACACGCAGGAGCGCAAGGTCTCTCGCGGGGTCAGATGCCACGACAGCAGCTTCGCGAGGCTCGCTCTCTCCGTTGAGACGCACGTGCACCGTCTTGGCATCACCGACGACGTGGGCGTTGGTCACGATCTCGCCGTCGGCGGTCACGATCAGACCGGTGCCGACACTTTCGCCGATTCGCCCATCTTGAATCAGGTTCGACTGCACTGCAACCACACTCGGCGCCAGGTCGTTGGCGATGGCCTCGACATCGAGGCGGGGCAAGTCGCCGGGGCGTGGCTTGACGACGTTGATCCCGAGCGTCGAAGGTTTCCTCAGGGGCGCAGCGCGTTGCTGAGCCCATTGCACGCCGATCAACGCGCCGACCAGACCTGCCAGCCACACCATCATGACCATTCCGATTGCCAGGAGCGCCTGCCTGCCCGGCAGCCCGAAGAGCTGGCGACGAGCGTCGGCAGGATCCGGCTGATCACTGGCGGACGCGCCGATCTCAGGTGGTGGCAGATTCGATTCGATGATGAGTTCTATCGGCACATCCGGCCGACGTCGTGAGGCACCAGTCTCAGCGGGCCTGAAAACGGAAGAATCCCGCCGAGCACTGCTCGACGGGATCCTGCCTTTGGTCCCCCAGAACTCACCGCCGAGCGGCGGCCAGATCAGCCGGCCGGCTCAGCTCGACTGGATCTTGATCTCGATGTCGACACCGGCAGGCAGCTCGATGCGCTGCAGGCTGTCGATCGTCTTGGCATTGGGATCGATGATGTCGATCAGGCGCTTGTGGACGCGCATCTCGAAGTGCTCGCGTGAGTCCTTGTCGATGTGCGGGCCGCGGATGACCGTGTAGCGGTGCTTGTCTGTCGGCAAGGGGATCGGACCACGCACAGTCGCACTGGTGCGGGTGACGGTCTCGACGATCTTGCGCGTCGACTGGTCGATGATCTCGTGGTCGAACGCCTTCAGGCGGATACGGATGCTTTGTGCCATGAGGAGTGTCAGCTCACTTCGTGATCTTGGTGACGCGGCC
>JANPGV010000188.1:0-2226 GCA_031424145.1 Ilumatobacteraceae bacterium | reverse complement strand
AGCACGTAGCCCATGATGCCGAGCATCAACAGCGCGACCGGGATGCCCAGCGCCCAGTTCTTGTTGTTGAGGTCGGTCTCGCGGCCGACACGCGCGCGAGTGAGCATGACGCCGAACAGGAACAGGATCATGACAGCCCCGATGTAGACGAGCACCTGGGTGACAGCAACGAACTCGGCTGCCAGCAGCAGGTACTGCGCTGCGGCACCGGCCATGACGGCGACGAGCGACAGTGCGGCGTGGACCACGTTGTTGTTGCGAACGACGTTGATCGCGGAGATGACCATCAGCAAGGCAATGATCCCGAAACCGATGTTCTGGGCGACGTTGAGATCCGTCGCGGCCAGCATCACTTCTTACCCCCCATCACTTCTTGCCGCCCATCACTTCTTGCCCCCCATCACTTCTTACCCTTCTTGTCGGCGCCCGTTTCCAACTCCGGCGCCTCCGGCACGGTCTCCATCCACTCACCGAGCTTGGTCTTGTCGTGCAGCAGGTCGGCGATCCGCGGTTCGCTGTACTCGTACTCCGGGCTCCAGAACAGGGCATCGAACGGGCAGACCTCGACACAGATGCCGCAGTACATGCACAGCGCGTAGTCGATATCGAAACGGTCGACCTTGTTGACCTTGCGCGGTGCCCCGCCGGCACGGCGCGGCGGAGCGAGCTCTTTGTGGCCTTCGATGTAGATGCACCAGTCGGGACAGCTACGCGCACACAACATGCAGACGGTGCAGTTGTCCTCGCGCAAGGCGATGACGCCGCGCGACCGAGTTGGCGGTGCTTCCTTTTCGTGCGGGTACTGCACCGTGTTGGCGCCGCCACCCATGCTCTTGGGCGTCACCGTCTTGGCAAGAGTCTTGAAGGTGACGCCGAGGCCCTTCATGAGACCGGGAAGCTGCGGCTTGCCTGCCATCAGAACACCACCTTCAATACTGCGGTCACCATGATGTTGAGGAGCGCGACGGGGATCAGCACCTTCCACGCGAAACGTTGCAGTTGATCCTCGCGGAAGCGGGGGTAGCTGAAACGAATCCACATGATCAGGAACGTCAGCACCAGCATCTTGGTGAGCATGATCACTGGGCCGGCGATGTTCATCCAGTTGTCGACATCGTTGATGGTCTTCCAACCGAACCAGGCGAATGGCACGCCCCAGCCGCCGAGGAACAACACGCTGGCGATCAGGGCGAACACCCCGGCGGTGGCGAACTCGGCGATGAAGAAGATGAGGAAACGGAAGCCTGAGTATTCGGTCATGTAGCCGGAGACCAACTCGGACTCGGCGATCGGCATGTCGAACGGTGTCTGGGTGAGCTCAGCCTGCACGGAGATCATGAAGATCGCGAAGCCGACGAACTGGGTGAGGATGTACGGGTTGCCGAGGCCGTTCCAGCCGAAGATCTCCCCGGCGTTCTGCCGGACGACGATGCCTTGCATGTTCATCGTCTCGGCCTGGATGACGACACCGAGCACGCCGAGCACCATCGGCAACTCATAGGCGATCAGCTGACCCGCGGCTCGGAGACCTCCGAGCAGCGAATACTTGTTGGCGCTCGACCATCCGGCGATCAAGATGCCGAGCGTGCTGATGCTGCTGACCGCGAGCATGTAGAAGACGCCGGCGTCGAAGTTGGTGAAGTAGGCATCGGGCCCGAACGGCACCACGGCGACCAGCAGGAACGTGCTGACCAACACGATGAGTGGGGCCATCTTGAAGACCCGCGTGTCGGCCTTGGCCGGTTGGATGTCTTCTTTCTGCAGCCACTTGCCGACCTCGGCGAACAACTGCATCGATCCGTACGGACCTGCCTCCATCGGGCCGAGACGGCTCTGCATGAAGCTCATCATCTTGAACAGGAACAGGTAGACGATCGTGCCCGCAGGCAACAGCACCGCCACCGTGCCACCAAGCACGCGCAACAACGACTGCGCCCAGTACGGCAGATCTACCGCATACATGGGTGCTCCCGGAGTCGAGACGCCGACGAGCGACCGCCAGGGAGCCGGAGGCAAAGAGCGAGTAGCCGAAGCGAAGCGGAGGTGCCCGAGCTCATCTATCAATATCTCCCAGAATGAAATAGAGCGAAGCCAGGATTGAGATGACGTCGGGGACGTACACGCCGCGAAGCACCCACGGCACGATCGAGATGTTGTTGAAGCTGGCGGAGCGGATCTTGACGCGGAACGGGCCGAGGTCGCCCTTGCTGACGACGTAGTAGCCCA
>JANPGV010000187.1:0-13416 GCA_031424145.1 Ilumatobacteraceae bacterium | reverse complement strand
CCGGCAGCTGATTTTCGACCGAGCTGTACCGGTCGCGGGCACACGCCTGGTCGAACGACTGCATGGCACGCCACACTGCGATTGCGGTAGCCATCATCAAGGTGACATCGATCACAACGAGGATGGCGAAAAATGTGCTGTTGTTGAAGCTGGTCTGGGGAAGCACCGTTGTGGCGATCACCCGATAACCCAGCGATGCCAGCGGGAGAACGATCAACTTCGTGAACTGGTGGGCATCGGCACCGATTCGGCGAGCCGAGCTCCGCAATGACAACAACACGATCCCGTGGCCGATGCACACCCACACGAAAGCTCCACCGAGCCAAGCGCCGTTGTACTCGGGCCTGTAGAGCGATCCCACCGCGGCCGCGATAGGGCCGACCAGATAGGCGAGCGGCGGCAAGAACGGCGACGAGGCGAGCGGGACGACGCGGTGGCCGTTGACCGCCGCGAGCGTTGCCCAAACGACCCAGCCCAGATAGGCCATACCGAATGATGAGATCATCAACGGCAGCAACCAGCGGATCTCGTCGAACGCGGCGCGCCAGTTGTCGGCAGTTATGTGTCGATACGACTTCGACAGAGCGACAGCTGCGACCGTGTAGGCGACAGCGCTGCCGATCGATCCGGCGGCGGCGAGGACCCGTGTCGCGCCGGTTCCGATCAGCTCCGTATTCGCATGGTTCGCGTGCTCATAGGCCCTCGTCACGATTGGTGCTTGAAAGGGCTCGGGTTCGTCATGTTCGATGACTGGCGGAAGGCTTGGCGAACCGAGGAACAGCTCAGGAGCGGATGACTCAGATGCGGGCGCGGGCGGTCGTGTCAACGCTGCCGCGGGCGCCGGCGGAGCAGGCACCGGAGCAGGTGGTGCCGGAGGCGGGGCCAGCGAAGGCGAGGGCCACGACGGTTTGGTCTGCTGAGCATCCACCTCCACAACATCGGCACGTTCCGCGCGATCTTGAGAGTGAAACCTCCAGCTAACCCAACGGGATCAACAGAACCCCGGCGTTCAGGCGACGCGCCACCCGCTACCCTCTGCGCGATATGAGTGAGATCGTCAGCATCGTCGGCCGTGAGATCCTCGACTCGCGTGGGAATCCCACAGTCGAGGTCGAAGTCGAGTTGGAGAGCGGTGCCGCCGGCCGCGCTGCCGTTCCTTCAGGCGCATCGACCGGCGAGCACGAGGCGGTCGAGCTCCGCGACGGCGGCGCCCGCTACATGGGCAAGGGCGTGCGCACTGCTGTCGGCTACGTCAACGGCGAGATCGCCACCGCGCTCATGGGTATCGATGCGATCGAACAACGGCTGATCGACACCGAGCTCGGCAACCTCGACGGGACCGACAACAAGGCCAGGCTCGGGGCCAACGCAATACTCGGCACCAGCCTCGCCGTCGCCAAGGCGTCGGCCGCTGAGCTCGAACTTCCGCTCTATCGATACGTGGGTGGCCCCAACGCCCACGTGCTGCCTGTGCCCATGATGAACGTCCTCAACGGCGGCGTGCACGCCGACAACTCCGTCGACTTCCAAGAGTTCATGGTGATGCCAGTCGGTGCGCCCAGCTTCGCCGAGGCGTTGCGATGGGGCACGGAGACGTATCACGCGCTGAAGAAGCTCTTGCACGACCGCGGGCTGTCGACGGCCGTCGGTGACGAAGGCGGGTTCGCGCCCAACCTCGCGACCAACGAAGACGCCGTCAAGATCCTGATGGAGGCCATCGAGAAGGCGGGCTACGTGCCGGGCGAGGAGATCGCCATCGCCCTCGACCCAGCCGTCAGCGAGCTGTACCGCGACGGCAACTACCACCTTCCCGGCGAAGGAAAGGTCCTGTCGTCCGATGACCTCGCCGGCTACTGGCAGCGGCTCGCTGGCCTGTATCCGATCGTCAGCCTCGAAGACGGAATGGCGGAAGACGACTGGGATGGTTGGTCGGCCCTCACTCGAGCACTGGGTGCTCAGATCCAACTCGTCGGTGACGACCTGTTCGTCACGAACACCAGGCGGCTGCAGATGGGCATCGATCGAAAGGTTGCAAACAGCGTGCTGATCAAGGTCAACCAGATTGGTTCGTTGACGGAGACGCTCGACACCGTCGAGCTCGCTTCACGTCACGCTTACTCCAGCGTGATGAGCCATCGCAGTGGTGAGACCGAAGACGTGTCGATCGCCGATCTCGCGGTCGCAACGAACTGCGGCCAGATCAAGACAGGCGCGCCAGCGCGCAGCGACCGCGTCGCGAAGTACAACCAGCTTCTGCGGATCGAGCACGCGCTCGGCGAGGCGGCGGCATACCGCGGCCGCGCCGCCCTCGCGCCCCACTAACACGTACATGCCACCGTTTCGCGTGGCGGAACTGCGAGAATGTTCAACCGTGAGCGACGGGCACAGAACCACCTGCATTCAGCGTCCCCGCGATGCCACCCGAACGTCGAATCAGCGCGGCTCTCAGCGCGGCTCTCATCACGTGGACAGTTCGAGCTTCGCGGATGGTTCGATCCTGTCCGAGTTCACACGCCCCATCGCCAAGGAGAAGCAGCTCGTCAAGGGCCGCGGCAAGCGGCTGTTCTTCGCGCTCGTAGCCATGGTGATCGCCGCGGCCTTGATTGCCTCGTTGTTCGTCCTGCCAGTGAAGAGCTGGCTGCAGCAACGCGATGACCTCGCCCGGAAGCAGAACGAGCTGGCTGTGCTCAGCGATGCCAATGCCCAGTTGGCCGCCGACGTCAATCGCCTGCAGACCCCAGATGGGATCAGAGAGGCAGCTCGCGAAGAGGTCGGATACGTGAGCGTCGGTGAACAGCGGATCTCGGTGCTGTCGACGCCCGAGGCACCGCTGACATTGCCGGCCGGTTGGCCATACGACGCGATCAGCCAGATCATCGCTGTCCGTTCTGCCGCAACCCTCGCCGCTGCAACGACTGCCGCTCCGGTGGCCACAAACCCATAGCACTCGATGCCGTAGCACTTCGGTGACGGCGCCGGGCAAGGTCTAGTCTCGGCGACACTTCGTTCGAGATACAAAGGACACAGGGGGTTTCGACGCGTGGCTGGCAGCATTCTCGGCAACAGGGTTCTCCGCAAGGAGGACCCGAAGTTCCTCACCACAGGAGGCATGTACGTCGACGATCTCATCGACGAGCCACTGCTCGCCAACGCCGCGTGCGTGACGTACGTGCGTTCATCTGTTGCTCACGCTCGGATCCTCGGCATCGATGCGTCGGCAGCGCAGGCCATGCCCGGAGTCCTCGGCGTGTACACCGCGTCGGATCTGGGTCTCGTCGAAGAGCCGTCCTCTTTCAACCCAGCTGCGACGCGGGGCAGCCTCGCCATCGACAAGGTGCGGTACGTCGGCGAGCCGGTCGCCGCGATCGTCACTGAAACCCGCGAGCAGGGCCAAGACGCGATCGAGCAAGTGGTGGTCGAATACGACGTGCTCGAAGCACTTGTCGATCCGGAAGCCGCGATGAAGTCGACCACCTTGATCTACGAGGGCGCGGGGAGCAACGTGGTGTTCGACACCACTGCTCTGGGTATGCCCGACAACACCGGCGACGAGTACTTCGCGGACTGCGAAGTTGTCGTAACTGGTCGGTTCGTCAACCAACGCGTCGCCCCTTGCCCGTTGGAGGTTCGCGGCTCAGCTGTCGCGTGGGTGCCATCCGAAGACGGCAGCACCCGGCTGTACCAATGGCTGAGCACGCAAGGCGCTCAGGGCGCACGGGACACGCTGATGGCCGGCAACGGTCTGGCCCTTGAGGAGCTGCGGGTGATCACACCCGACGTGGGCGGGGGCTTCGGCGCCAAGATCACCTGCTATCCGGAAGAGATACTCCTCGGTCAGCTGTCGAAGCTTGTCGGACGTCCGTTGCGTTGGCGAGAGACTCGAACGGAATCGATGATGGCGCTCGGCCACGGCAGGGCTCAGATCCAGTACGTCACCGCCGGCGGCAACCGCGGAGGCAAGATCACGCACTACCGGCTGCACGCCATCCAGGATTGCGGGGGCTGGGTCGAGATCGGCACGATCCTTGCCCCGTTCATGACGCGCCCGATGTCGTCGGCGGTCTACGACATCCCCAACATCGAATGTCGCACGACCAGCGTCGTCACCAACACCACTCCTGTCACCGCCTATCGCGGTGCAGGCCGACCGGAAGCCACTGCAGCCGCAGAGCGGGCAATGGACATGTTCGCTGCCGAGATCGGAATGGACGCCGTCGAGGTTCGCCGGAAGAACTTGATCCCCAAGTTCGCCGAACCGCACACGACAGTGATCGGACAGACGTACGACGTCGGCGACTTCGAGGCAGCACTCGACAACGTTCTCTCCGCGGCTGACTATCCCAAGTTGCGCGCCGAGCAAGCCACAAGACGTGAAAGCGGTTCCAGCAAACAACTCGGGATCGGCGTCAGCGTCTACGTCGAGATCACCGGTGGAGTGGAACCATTCGGGGAACACGCAAAGATCGAGGTGCTCGACGACGGTAGCGCCGTCGTGTACACCGGAACGTCGCCCCACGGACAGGGCCATGTCACAGCGTGGAGCATGCTCGCCCACGAGCAGACCGGCATCCCGATGGACAAGATCGACCTCGTGTGGGGCGACACCGATCTCGTGCCCACGGGATACGGCACCATGGGCTCGCGGTCGCTGCAACAAGGGGGCGCCGCGGTCTGGACCGCATCCGGCGAGCTCGTCGACCGTGCCCGCAAGCTCGCCGCGAGGCTGCTCGAGGCCAACGAGGCCGACGTCGTCCTCGACAAGGACAGTGCCTCGTTCCACGTGGCCGGCACGCCCGCTGTCGGGAAATCATGGGCCGAGCTGTCGATCGCCGCGAGAACGGACAGCGAATTCGAGGACGGCTTGGAGGCGGCTACCTACTTCCAGGCATCCAGCCCGACGTTCCCGTTCGGCGCCCATCTCGCCGTTGTCGAGGTCGACACCGAGACCGGAGAAGTGCGTCATCTGCGGCACGTCGCCTGCGACGACGCCGGCACAGTCCTGAACCCGCTGCTCCTCGAAGGGCAGATCCACGGCGGTGTTGCGCAAGGCACTGCGCAGGCGCTGCTCGAGGAAGTCCGATACGACAGCGACGGCAATCCCATCACCTCGAACCTCGCCGACTACGCTTTCATATCTGCCGCCGAGCTGCCCAGCTTCGAGATCGTGCACATGGAGACACCGACCTTCGTCAACCCTCTTGGTGCGAAGGGCATCGGGGAGAGCGGCACCATCGGCTCGACGCCCGCCGTGCAATCCGCCGTCATCGATGCTGTTAGTCACCTCGGCGTGCGTCACATCGACATGCCCTGCACCGCCGAACGTGTTTGGAACGCAATCGACGCGGCGTCGTGAACAGCACTCCGTCTCACACAGAGCCGCCAATCGTCGCTCAGGGACTTGTTCGGCACTTCGGCGAGGTCAAGGCCGTCGACGGCGTCGACCTGGCCGTGCAGCACGGAGAGATCTTCGGGTTCCTCGGACCCAACGGCGCGGGTAAGAGCACGGTCATCCGCATGCTCACAACACTGCTCAAGCCCACTGCGGGTACCGCCCGCGTGGCCGGGTTCGATGTGGTCTCCCACGCCAACGACGTGCGACGCAACATCGGCGTCGCCCTGCAAGATGCGGCCATCGATCCGCTGATGACCGGCAACGAGTTGTTGCATCTGCAAGCAGTGCTCTATGGCTTGCCGCCGTCTCAGGTCAAGCCCCGCGCCGACGAGCTGCTCGAACGCGTCGGATTGACCGGCGCCGCGGACCGACGGGTCGGCACGTACTCCGGTGGAATGCGTCGCCGACTCGACCTGGCACTGAGTCTGATCCATCAGCCGACCGTTCTGTTCCTCGACGAGCCCACCACCGGTCTCGATCCGATGAGCCGCATCACCCTCTGGGACGAGGTGTGCCGACTCAACGACGAAGGCACGACCGTGCTGCTGACGACGCAATATCTCGAGGAGGCTGATCAGCTTGCCGATCGGGTGGCGATCATCGATCACGGAAAGATCGTCAAGGAGGGAACTCCCACTGCGCTCAAGGCTGCAGTCGGTGCACCGACGTTGTTGATCACAGTTCCCCCCGAGCACGCGCTAGTGGCACGCGACACGCTCGCCCGATTTGGCGAATTGCGAACTACGACAGAGGGCAGCCTCGGAGTCGGGCTCGCCGGTGGTGCTGCCGCTGTGACCGACGTCGTGCGCGCCCTCGACGAGGCGGGTGTGAAGGTCCAACATCTCGAGCTCAACGAACCGAGCCTCGACGACGTCTTCGCCGAGGCCACGGGGTACCGGCTCGAGGGCGCTTCGACGACCGCGATGACCGATGCGGGCGGTCCCGCACCCGTCGGCAAGCGAGGCCGCCGCAAATGACCGCAGCCGTACTTGCTCCCGCACATCGGTTCCAAAGACATGGTCTGTGGTTGTCGCAGACAATGGCGATGTCGAGGCGATCGATCACCGCCCTCATCCGTCAGCCGGCCCTGGTCGTCCCGTCGTTGGTGTTCCCGTTGTTCTTCGCCGCGCTGGGTTCGTCATCGTTCGGTCGTGCCGTCAACCTGGCAAACTTCCCCAAGGTCGACACCTTCCTCGACTTCTCACTGGCCGGCACCATCATCCAAGGCGTGTTGTTCGGCAGTGTTACCGGCGGGGCCGCGCTGGCCACCGACATCGAGCAGGGCTTCTTCGATCGACTGCTCGCCACCCCGACTTCGCGTGTCAGCATCCTCCTCGGCCGGCTCGCGGGTGCTGCATTGTTCGGTGCCTTTCAAGCATTCATCTTCGTGTCGGTCCTGCTGCCGTTCGGCGTGAGCATCCGGGCCGGTGTTGCCGGATTCGTCGTGATCGTGCTCTGCGGGGCTCTGACGGCAGTCGCGATCGGAGGCTTCACTGCGGCGATGGCACTGAAGACCGGTTCGGCCGAAGCGGTGCAGGGGAGCTTCCCGCTGCTGTTCATCGCCCTGTTCTTCTCGAGCGCGTTCTTCCCGCGTCAGACCATGTCGGGCGCCTACAAAGTCGTTGCCGACATCAATCCGGTATCTCACCTCGTCGAGGGAGTTCGCGGGCTGGTCATCGACGGCCTGACCGTCCGCCACGTCGCTGCAGCCCTGCTGGTCCCGGCCGCCATCGGAGTTGTCTCGATCTCGCTGGCTCTGCGAACGCTCTACTCCCGATTGGCAGCGCGGTGACGAGCGCCATCGCCACCTCGGGCACCGGTCCCGCTGCCGGGGTGAACCGGGCACAGCGCGGTGCGCTGCTGCGCTCTGCTCGCGTCCTTGCCCTGCGCGGTCTGCGAAGCATCCGTCGGTTGCCCTCGGCGTTCTTCCCCGCGCTGGCGATGCCCGTCTTCCAGACCATCGCCTTCAGCGGCACCTATTTCGCAATAACCCGGATTCCCGGCTTTCCAACTGACCGGTCCGTGAACTGGTACCTACCGCTTGCGTGCACCATGGGCTCCGGCTTCAGTGGCGTGGGCCTGGGCTTCAGCACCGTGCGCGACATCGAGAATGGGTTCTTCGATCGCCTTCGAATGGCACCATCCCCGCGACTATCGCTCATCGTCGGGCCGCTGTTCACCGCTTGGATACGCGTGCTCATCGTGATCACCACCGCTCTGCTCGTCGGCTTGTTGTGGGGAGCACGATTGACCGACGGTCCCCTGGGACTGCTCACGCTGTATGTCGCCGGACTGGGCGTGGCCACCGTCGCCGCCGGCTGGGGTCTCGGCTTGGCATACCGCTTCGGTGACATGCGCGCGGCCGCGCTGATGCAACTGACCTTTTTCAATGCGATCTTCCTCACCAATGCCCAAGCACCGCTGAATGTCATGACAGGGTGGCTGCACTCGGTGGCCAGGATCAATCCCTTCACCAACGTCCTGCGTCTAGCCCGGCAAGGCTTTCTCGGCAACGTCACTTGGCACGACACGTGGGGCGGACTGGTCGCCATCGTCGGCCTCAGCGCGTTGACGATCATCTTCGCCTACCGCGGACTAGAGAAACTCTCCAATTAGAGCGAATAATAGCGAAATAGTGGAATTGGCCCTCGACAGCGAGCGATTCTATCGTCGATACTGTCGTTCATGATCGATCGACAAGTGCTCAAGAGGTTGCACGAACAGGAAGAGCAACGCTTCATCGCCACCCACCCACGCTCGGCGGTGCTGGCAAAAGAAGCCCAGGCCAACCTGCTCGGTGGCGTCCCCATGGCATGGATGACGAGATGGCCTGGTTCATTCCCGATCTTCTTCGACACCGCTCACGGTGCCCGGTTCACCGATGTCGACGGCCTCGAATACATCGACTTCTGTCTCGGCGACACGGGCGCCATGACGGGTCACGGGCTGCAGCAGGTCGCCGACGCTCTTTACGCCCAGGCACTTCGCGGCATCACCACAATGCTTCCGTCAGTCGATGCGGCGTGGGTCGGTGCCGAGCTCGCCCGGCGGTTCGGGTTGCCGGTCTGGCAGATGGCAATGACAGCGACCGACGCCAACAGGTTTGTCCTGCGGTTCGCCCGGCGGTTGACGGGACGGAGCAAGGTCGTGGTCTTCGATTGGTGCTATCACGGATCTGTCGACGAGGCCTTGGCGACGTTGGACAGCGATGGCAAGACCGTTTCCCGCCCTGGCAACCTCGGCGCCGCGTTCGACCCATCGGACACCACCGTTGTCGTTCCGTTCAACGACCTCGACGCACTGGAGACCGCGCTCGCGACCAATGAGATCGCCTGTGTGCTCGCCGAGCCGGCACTGACGAACATCGGCATCGTGATGCCTGATCCAGGGTTCCACGAGGCGATGCGCCGGCTGACACGGACCTACGGCACGCTGCTGGTGATCGACGAGACGCACACGATCTGCGTGGGTCCCGGCGGCGCGACTGCGGCCTGGGACCTGGAACCGGACTTCTTCGTCATCGGCAAGACGATCGGCGGCGGCATGCCCGCGGCCGCCTACGGCATGACCGCCGAGGTCGCCGAACGATTGGAGCCGATGATCGGCTCGAGCGCTGTCGACGTCAGCGGGATCGGCGGCACCCTGACGGGCAACGCGCTGGCGCTGGCGGCCGTGAGGGCGACGCTCGACTCAACGCTGCGCGACGAGGATTTCGCACACATGATCCCGCTGGCGACGGCGTGGACGGAGGGCGTAATGGCGACGATCGAGCGTCACGAACTGCCGTGGCACGTTCAACAACTCGGAGGGCGAGCCGAGTACTGGTTCTGCCCACCGCCACGCGACGGTGCAACGGCTGCAGCGGCCGTCGACGACGACCTCGACGCCTTCATGCATCTCTGGGCGATCAACCGCGGCATCCTGCTGACTCCGTTCCACAACATGGCGCTGATGTCACCGCATCACAGCGCCGCCGACGTCGACGCACACACCGCGGTGTTCGCCGCCGCCGTGTCAGCGTTGCTGTCGTGAACCTCTCCGGTCAGGTCGCGATCGTCACGGGCGCGGGAAGCGCTGATGGGATCGGCTTTGCATGCGCCAGGTCGCTCGCCGTCGACGGAGCGCACGTGGTGGTCGCTTCGACGACCGACAGGATCACGGAGCGCGTAGGCGAGCTCGAAGCACAGGGTTGTTCGGCAAGTGGGTTCGTCGGCGATCTGATGCTCGCTGGCGTGGCCGAAGATCTCGTCGCTGCCGCCAAGTCGATCGCCGGACGCATCGACGTCTGCGTCAACAACGCGGGCATGATCGCGCTCGGCATAACGCCACGCAGCCGAACCGTCGAGGAGGTGAGCGCCGACGACTGGGCCGACAGCCTGCATCGCAATCTGACAACCTGCTTCAACGTCACACGCGCCTGTCTTCCCGCGATGCGCGACCGACAGTACGGTCGCATCGTCAACGTCGCGTCGACGTCGGGTCCCGTGCAGGCATTCCTCGGCGATCCGGGCTACCACGCCGCCAAGGCGGGAATGATCGGCTTGACCCGAGCGATCGCGCTGGAGGTCGCCCACATCGGGATCACGGTGAATGCGGTGTCGCCGGGATGGATCGCCACCGGCGCCCAGTTGATGGGCGAGCACAATGCCGGAAGCTTCACTCCTCTCGGTCGCAGCGGCAGACCCGATGAGGTGGCGGCAGCCGTCCGTTTCCTCGCCGACCCCAGTGCGAGCTTCATCACCGCTCAACAGATAGTCGTAGACGGCGGCAACTCGCTGCCGGAAGATCGCTCATGGCGTCCGTCGCACTGATCACCGGAGGGGCCGGTGGGATCGGTGGCGCGACGGTCGATCGATTCTTGTCCGGTGGTTGGAAGGTCGCCGCAGTCGACATCAACGCGGTGAACACCGACACGAACGATCGCAGCTCAGGCGACGTGCTGCCGATATCTGCCGACTTGCGCGACGTCGCCCAGTGTCGACGAGCGGTCGCCGAGGCGGTTCAGTGGGCGGGCAGGCTCGACACAGTTGTCAACGCGGCCGGAGTCTGGACCGAGGGTCCCAGCGCAGAAACCACGGAGCAGGAATGGGACCGTGTCGTCGACCTGAACCTCAAGGGTCTCTACTTCGTCTGCTCGGCGGCCATTCCACACCTTCTGTCGACGCGTGGTGTGATCATCAACATGTCGTCCGATGCCGGTATCCAGGGCAACGCAGGGGCGGCGGTGTACTGCGCCTCGAAAGGTGGCGTGTCGATCCTCACAAAGGCGCTGGCGTTGGAGCTTGCTCCGCTCGGCGTTCGCGTCAACGCGGTCTGCCCGGGCGACGTCGACTCACCGATGCTGCGCGGACAGGCAGCAGCCAGCACCGACCCAGCTGCCTACCTCGACAAGTTGTTGCGCGGGTATCCGCAAGCAGCCTCGGCGCGCTTCATCGAGCCGTCCGAGATTGCCGAGCTGATCTGGTTCCTCGCCCAACCGTCGGCATCCGCCATCACCGGTGCAAACATCTCGATCGACTTCGGCCTGTCGGCAGGGATCACTTGACCAGCACTCACCTCGACGAAATCGACCGGCGGTTGATCGAGGCGCTGCAACACGACGGACGTGCCACCTACGCCGACCTCGCCGAGCTCGTCAACCTGTCCCCCGCTGCTACGCGCCTGCGCGTGCAACGCCTGCTCGACACGGGCGTGGTCAAGATCGTGGGCGTCACGGATCCGCTAGCACTCGGCTACCCGGTCATGGCTGCTCTCGGCGTACGCGTCGAGCGAAACGTGCGCGACGTTGCCGACCGGATCGCCGACATCGCTGGCGTGATCTACGTCGTCCTCACATCCGGTTCGTTCGACTTGCTGGTCGAGGTGTTGTGCGAGGACTCCGCACGACTGTTGAACGTGATCGATGACGAGATCAGGGCCATCGACGGCGTGCGCAGCGTGGAGAGCTTCACCTACTTCGGCATCCACACGCACCGCTTCGTGTGGGGGGCGCGGTGAATGGCCGCGCACTCTTGATTGCAGCGCTCGGAACAATCTCCGCGTGTGGATCGAACGCGGGCCCAAACGGCACAGTCGCTCAGTTGTCTCCTCCCCTGACCTCTTCACCGGCAATCGTGTTGACAGCGACAACAGGTCAGGAGCAACGCAGGCCTCGGGTGCTCTTGATCGGGGACTCGACCCTCCTGGCCATCGAGCGATACAACGGCTACAGGGCGCTGCGCGGCTTCGACTACGTCCTCGACGCCGAGTCATGCCGCACGCTCGGCATCCCATCGTGCGGCAAACGTCCGCTGCCACCGAACGCGGTGGAAGCAATCGGCAAAGCCGACGGCAGCTTCGACGACGTGGTCATCATGGCCGGCTACGACGAATGGTGGACCTCGTTCCCCGACAGCTTCGACGAGGTCGTTGCGGCCGCGCGAGCGAAGGGTGCGCGCCAGATCATCTGGCTTACGTACCGGGAAGGGGTGACGTATCAGCTCCTCACGGGCGAGGCTGCGGACGAATCGTTCGTGAGGAACAACCAGACGCTGCGGGCGAAGGTCGCGTCTGGTGCGTATCCGGACGTTCGGCTCGCGCAGTGGTATCCGCACACGCCGGACGACATCGGCTGGATCTCCAAGGACGGGATTCACCTCACCCGGTTGGGCGCACTAGGTGTGGCCGACTACATCTCCCGTTGGGTTGCTCACGCCGAAGAGCTGCCGTGTCCGATGCCGGTGATCCCCGGGGGCGCGATCGAGGCGGTCTGCTCGAACCCCGATCCGCAACCGCCGATCGCCGACCCCCTCGCGCTTTACGCGAGTTAGCTCAGCCGATCACGAGTCCGGCGGCGACTTCAACCTGAGATAGATCGTCAGCAGCCCGATGAGCACGACGATGATGACCACAGTGCGAAACAGCCACAGGATCGTTCCGATGACGAAGTTGAACAGAACCAGCACGATGATCGCGACGATGCCGTAACCGACGACCGTCGCGAGTACCGAGCGAGTACCGCTTGGTTCTGTCGACATACCGGCAGTATGCCAGCCGCGTGAGATCGATCAACGGCGGGCCAGCACCTGCTCCAACGCGGCGCCCAGGCGATCAGCCGCGTCAGGCGTGTAGCTCTCCGCCCGCCAGGCGACGTAGCCGTCCGGGCGCACCAGCGACGCGCCTGATGACCCGATGCCGTACGTGACGCAGAACGATGACGAACTCTCCCCGACGGTGTACGAGATCACCTCGATGCCCAGCTGTTCTGCCGCCTGCGCCGCAGCCTCCGACCACTGGCCGTCATCGGGACCGGACATCAACACGAACTCACCCATGTAGAGATCCAACGTCGAGATCGTCTTGGCGTCTCGGCTGAGCTCCACGTGTGGAGCGCGCGTTCCCGGCAGCCCACGGGACTGGCGTGGGTCGATGTCCAGCCCGCCATCGTCCTCGTAACCCTCGTCGGCGATCACCGCGGTGGAGCGGTACCGGTTGAACTCGACGTGCATGTCGGGAACCGCCTCGTGCATGCCCTCGGTTCCCAGATCGGGATCGGAGCGGGTCACGTAACGGTTGTAGGCCTGCTCGATCGCCAAGACCCCCGCCGGCTGGCGTTCCTGGTCATACGTATCGACCAAGGCGGTGCCGGCCTTGCCCTCGAGGACCAGCGCGATCTTCCAGCCGAGGTTGTGCGCATCTTGCACGCCGGTGTTTCCCCCGAAACCACCGGTCGGCGGCATAGTGTGCGCGGCGTCGCCGGCCAGGAGTATGCGGCCGCTCTGGAACGTGGTGGCCGCCTCGGCGACAGCGCGCCACTTGTCGACGTCGAGTATCTCGACCGGTAGTTGCTCGTCGCCGACAGCGTCGCGGACCAGTTGCACAGCGAGCTCGTCGGTGACCGAGTCGGCCACGAAACGTGCACCGGGCTCATTGATGTCGCCCACGGTGAACACGACGAGGAAGCCTCCGAGACCCGTCTTCTCGAGACGGAAGAAGCCGCGCACCTTCGGGTTGTGCACGTAGATCACACCGAGGTTGCGCCCTCG
>JANPGV010000186.1:0-5266 GCA_031424145.1 Ilumatobacteraceae bacterium | reverse complement strand
CTCACCAGAGGACCAGTTACAGGTTGCTTTCGCCCACCCCGACACCGACGTATGACCATCTTCGGCGTAGGCAACGCTGTGTTCGCCAATCCCGACAATCTCAGCAATGATCGCTTCGATCCGTCGTCGGGCACGGTCCGTCTCGGCCAACACCGACGCCAACTGGCGCGGCCCGAGACCGTCGAGGTCGGCAAGCTCAGGCACATCGATCGAACACATGTACCCACCGTACCAATGGGGTGTATCACAGTAGTCCCCCTGGCTCAGCCAGAAACTGAGCGCCATCCCTTCTGGCTTTGGAAGCGCATATTTGCCCGATCGCGCGCTGGCTGTCCAGCACACTGATCGGGGGTTCGGAGCGAGTCGCCAGAAGCGTGGCGGCGCCCTCGGTCCGGGGCCGATGCTCTCCGTCTACCGACTACTGCCCGCGACCACTGGTTCACCGCGGCCCGCGTGATGTCAGCTTCTCGCGATCCTCAGCCCCCGCGCAAGGCGTTGTGAACCGCAGTCATCTCGACCCTGGTCGGCTCAGGAATGCCGAGGGGGGCGATACGAGTCGCCAGGAAAGCCTGCATCGCTTCCTCGGACTCCCACACGTCATGGACGATCCAGCCCGTGGCGGTCTGCTCGCACCAGTGCGAGATGTTCCCTGCACCGTCGTGCACACCGCTCGGGAACAGCTTTGGGATGGCCTCGTCGTAGATCGAAATAGGTGTGTTCTCGTAGATGATCGTCGCGGCTACTGCCATCGGTCCCCTCTTGGTGTGGTCGTGACAGCAATGTATCAGGCTTCCAAACCTTCGTGTTCCGGTCGATGTTCGATCAGCGGTGGTGTTCGCCTGTCGGGTGTACAACACCAGCGTCCCACTCGATCCACCGATTGGTCCTCGGGTGGGATCGCCGCAAGCGGCGGTCTGTGACTCCTGCGCGGTCGATGTCAGTCGCCCATCCAGATTGCCCGACGCGCCCAGATGCCGAAGAACGGCGATATGCGCCGGGTACCTGTTGTCCATTTGGGTGTCGATGGACAGCAGATGCATCGCCGAACTTTCGCGGCCCGTCTAATTAGTGAGGTGCAGCCTCCGACCAGTAGCGCAGATTGCCCGATCTGGAGCTGGTTGGCAATTGAAAGCGCCCGCGAGGTGATGATCGCCGCGCAACCGGGAGACCGCTAGGGCGGTGGTCCATTTGCCCCCATTCATCTCACCTTGCTGCCAGTACTCAGTTGATGCTGACGCCCAGGGCCCTGCCGACTAGGTAGGTCACGCCACAGGCGACCAGCAGGATCAGAACCTGGCGAACGGCGCTCCATGCCATTCGTCGCTCGGCGAACTTGCCGATCAGCAAACCGACTGCTGCGGCAGCGATGATGCCGATGACGATGGAAGCCACCTTGGCGCCATTGCCGCTGCCGGCGATCCACGGGATCACGGGCAGTAGCGCCCCAACGAGGAAGCACACCAGCGACAGACCTGCCGCGCTCCATGGCGAGCCGAGCTCGTTGGGATCGACACCGAGCTCTTCGCGAACATGCACGGCGAGCGCCGCTTCTGGCTCTTTCATCACGTCGGTGGCCGCGTCGAGGGCGATCTTGCGGCTCATGCCATGCCCTTCGTATATCGCGGCAAGCTCGGCTGTCTCGGAGACAGAGTTGTGCTTCAGCTCGCGGCGCTCGACAGCGAGCTCGCGAAAGACCAATTCGTTCTGTGCTGAGATGCTGACCCATTCGCCTGCAGCCATGCTGGTTGCACCAGCGATAGCGCCGGCGACGCCCGCCAAACGCACGAGCGACGGGTCGACTCCGGCACTCGCGAAGCCGATCACCAACGACACGTTGGAGACCAGACCATCGCTGACGCCGAAGACGGCTGCACGGGCGAGGCCACCGGCGACCGAGCGATGGCCGGGGTGTGATTCCGCCCGACGGCTGAATGTGTGGCGACTCATTTATTAGACGCTACCGACTAGTGTCGCCGGGCAGGGAAGCTGCCGCCAGCGTTGCCGGGAGACACCAATGGCCATCATCAACATCGCCGACGACTGGCTCGACAAAGTTCGGGCCTCACTCGGTGCGCGTGCCGATCTGGTGGATCGGCTGGAGCCGGCGATGCCTGCGGGGTACGACGAGCTCAACGACCCTGCGGTCGCCGCACTCGATTTCGTCAAGATCGACGCGTTGGCCAGCGGACCCGAGGACCTCACCACCGAACTGCTGCAGCGCACGGGTGGAAGTTGGCGATTCCGCATCTACCGGCGCGGCGATTCCATTCCGCTGGCCGACATGTTGCCGCTTCTCGATCATCTCGGCCTGCGCGCGCTTGACGAGCGCGCGTTCGGTTTCGGCATCAACGGCTCCACCGTGTGGCTCCACGATGTCGGCGTCTCCGTGCCGGCTGATGTTCAACTGACCGATGCGATCCGCGATGAGGTGCAACGCGGCTTTCTCGCCGAGTTCATCGGCTCGGTTGAGGTCGACGGCCTCAACCGTCTCGTCATGCTCGGAGGTCTCACCGCCCGCCAGATCGAGATCCTTCGCGCCTACTCGCGCTACCTCCGTCAGATCGGCTTCCCGTTCGGTCAGCAGTACATCGAGTCGACGCTTGTGCGCCATGCATCGATCAGCCGGCTCTTGGCAGCTCTGTTCGCTGCGCGCTTCGATCCCCTTGCCGTGGAAGACATCGTCGAGACAGAGTCGGCCTTGCGCGCCGAGATCGACGAAGCACTCGATGCAGTGCCGAGCCTCGACGACGATCGCACGCTCAGATCGTTGTTGACCTTGATCGACGCAACGGTTCGCACCAACGCGTTCCGCCCTGCCGACGATGGTGGAGTTCGCCGGGTGCTGTCGTACAAGTTCGACACGTCGAAGATCCCGGACCTGCCGTTGCCTCGACCGATGTTCGAGATCTGGGTGTGCTCGCCACGCGTCGAGGGCGTGCACATGCGCAACGGACGGATTGCCCGCGGTGGGATCCGCTGGAGTGATCGTCGTGAGGACTTCCGCACGGAGATCCTCGGACTGGTCAAGGCGCAGATCGTCAAGAACGCGGTCATCGTGCCGACCGGTGCAAAGGGTGGGTTCGTCCTCAAGAAGCCGCCGAGCGGCGCAGAAGAGTTCCGCGCTGAGGGCGTGGCGTGTTACCGCGAGTTCATCAGCGGCCTGCTGGACATCACCGACAACATCGTCGCCGGTGCCATCGTTCCACCGCCCGACACCATTCGTCTCGACGGCGACGATCCGTATCTGGTCGTCGCCGCCGACAAGGGAACCGCGACGTTCAGCGACATAGCAAACGAGATCTCCGCTCACTACGGCTTCTGGCTGGGCGACGCATTCGCATCGGGTGGCAGCGAGGGATACGACCACAAGGCCATGGGGATCACGGCCCGCGGGGCGTGGGAGAGCGTGCGCCGGCACGCCCGTGTGTTGGGGAAGGACGCCGACACCGATGAGCTAACCGTCATCGGCATCGGCGACATGTCCGGTGATGTGTTCGGCAACGGGCTGCTGCGCTCACAACACCTGAAGTTGGTGGCGGCCTTCGATCACCGCCACATATTCATCGACCCGGATCCCGATCCGGCCGTGTCGTTCGCGGAACGCAAGCGGTTGTTCGAGATACCTCGGTCCAGCTGGGCCAACTACGACGTCTCGCTGCTCTCGCCAGGCGGCGGGGTCTTCCCGCGCACGCTGAAGACCATCACACTCAGCGCAGAAGCACGCACGAGGTTGGGCACCGATCGGATCGCCTTCACACCAAACGAGCTGGTCTCGACGATCCTGCGCGCGCCTGTCGACGTGTTCTGGAACGGTGGTGTCGGCACGTATGTCAAGGCATCGGCCGAATCCAATTCCGAGGTCGGCGATCGCTCCAACGACGGTTTGCGCGTCAATGGCAGCGAGCTGCGCTGCCGGATCGTGGCTGAAGGCGGCAACCTTGGTCTGACCCAACGCGGCCGCATCGAGTTCGCGCTCAAGGGCGGTCTGATCAATACCGACGCGATCGACAACTCTGCCGGAGTGGACTGCAGCGACCATGAGGTCAACATCAAGATCCTGCTCGGCGCCGTGATGGCCGAAGGCAAGATGACTATCGAGCAGCGCAATGCGTTGTTGGCCGAGATGACCGACGAGGTCGCCGAGTTGGTGCTCGACGACAATCGTTCACAAACGCTGACCTTGGCCATCGCCCGGAAGCAGGCTTTGCCGATGGTCAACGTCCACGCCCGCTATCTGCACGTGCTCGAAGCGGAAGGATGGCTCAACCGCGCACTCGAGTTCCTGCCGACCGACAAGCAGTTCGCCGAACGCCAATCCGCAGGAATGGGCCTCTCCACACCCGAATTCGCCGTTGTGCTGGCCTACACCAAGAGCGTCAACAAGACGGAAATGGTGCGCACTGAGTTTCCCGACGATCCGTACATCGAGCCGGATCTCGTTCGCTACTTCCCGACGGTGCTGCAGCAGAAATATCGACCCGAGATCCTCGGCCACCGACTGCGACGGGAGATCATTGCGACACAGGTTGCCAACCAGATGGTCAACCTCTCAGGAATCTCGTTCGACAACCGGATGACCGAAGACACCGGTGCGGGTGTGGTCGACGTGATGCGAGCCTGGGTTGCTGGTCGCGACATCTTCAAGTTCCCGGCCACCTGGGAGCAGATCGAGGCGCTACCCACGCACGTCAAGTTGGATACGCAGCTCGACATGTTCCTCGAAGCGAGGCGCATGGTCGAGCGCGGCGCGCTTTGGCTCTTGCGGCACCGACGCCCGCCGCTGGAGATCGCGGCCGTCGTAGCCGAGTTCGAGCCAGGGATCAGCGAACTGTCGAGAACCCTCGAATCACACTTGCGCGGCAAGATGCGCGATCAGTTGTTCGCCAACGAGGCCGCGCGGCTGGCCGCCGGCGTGCCGGAGTCGGTCGCACAACGTTCGGTGGTCTGGCCGCTCATGCACACGGCCTTCGACATCATCGACCTCGCCATTCGACGGAACCTGACCGTCAGCAAAACCGCTTCCGCGTACTGGGAGGTCTTCGCTGAGCTCGACCTCAGTTGGCTGTGGGATGCAGTCGGGATGTTGCCACGCAACGATCGTTGGCAGACACAGGCGCGCTCCGCTCTGCGCGACGACCTCATGAGTGCGTTGGCGGATCTGGCGGACGACGCGCTGTACGTCGGAAGTGCTCGAGAGTGGGCAGCGGCCAATGAGCGGGTCGTCAAGCGGGCAATGGCGATGTTCACCGAGATCCGCCGCTCCGAT
>JANPGV010000185.1:0-2262 GCA_031424145.1 Ilumatobacteraceae bacterium | reverse complement strand
TGCGAAGCTCGTGGGATGCGTCGGCAACGAAACGTTGCTGGCGGCGGATCGCATCTTCGAGTCGATCGAGGGTGGCGTTCATTGTGCGCGCCAGCCGGTCGATCTCGTCGCCTGTTGCCGGTTCCTTGACCCGTCGATCGAGGCGGGTGCTGGTGATGTCAGCCATGTCGAGCCGCATTCGTTCGACTGGTCGCAACGTTCGGCCTGTCAGCCACCGAGTGAGGACGCCGAGGACGAGGACGACGCACGGTACGGCGAGAGCGAGGAAACGGGTCAAGATCGATATCGGTTCGGTGACATGGTCGTAGTTGGTGCCGACGATGAGCAGCGCCGGTCGTCCTTGACTCGTCACCCGTCGGACCAGAACCCGGAACACCTCGGTCCGCCCCGACACCCCATGAACCGTTCGATGTCCAGGTGTGAGGGACGTGATCGGTGGCTTGCCGACGAGATTTGCGGAGGAGGCCAACACGGCGCCGCGCGCGTCGACGACCTGCACGAGGAGGTCCTCGTCGCCGGGTAGGTTCGAGGGGAAACCGGAGGACAGCACCGATTCGATCGTGTCGGCGCGCTGGTTGCTGCTCTCATCAAGGTTGTCGGTGAGCTGAGATCGCACGACAGTGACCATCACGAGCGCGACGCCGACGAGCAGCACTCCTGACAGGACGACCGCTGCCGCGGTGATTCGGAACCGGATGGTTCGGCGCACGACTTGTCATCCTCCGTCTTCTACGAGCCGGTAGCCGGCGCCGCGGACGGTCTGGATTGCCCCCCGGCCGAATGGTTCGTCGATTGCTGATCGCAGCCGACGGATGTAGACCTCGACGATGTTGAGGTCACCCTCGAAGTCGTACTGCCACACACCATTGAGGATCTCCTGCTTCGTCAGGACCTGTCCGGCGCGTCGGATGAGGAACTCGAGCACCTCGAACTGACGTGACGTGACGTTGATCTCGTGATCGCCGCGCCAGACCCGGCGGGTGATCGGATCGATGCGCAGGTCACCGGCGTTGAGTGGCGCAGGCTCTCCTCGCCCACCGATCCGACGTAGCATCGATCTGATCCGAGCGAGGAGCACCGGAAACGAGAACGGCTTGGTGAGGTAGTCGTCGGCGCCGGCATCGAGTGCCTCGGCTTCGTCGAGGTCACCGTCCTTGGCGGTCAACATGATGATCGGCGTCCAGATCGCTCGAGCACGGAGGTCGGCGCAGATCTGGAAGCCGTTTCGGCCCGGCAACATGATGTCGAGCAGGATCAAGTCGAACCCGCCTTCGGTCGCAAGCCACAGGCCGCTTTGTCCCTCGAACGCGACCTCGACGGTGAAACCTTCCGCGTCAAGGCCGCGTTTGACGATCGTGGCGATCTTCTTGTCATCTTCGATGAGCAAAATCTTCAATCGTCGAGCCTTCATCTCGGTGGGGGTGTCAGCGTCGCATGCCCACCTGAATGCCAGCTGACTGCGCGGCAACGTGAGTCAGGTAGCGGTCAGGAGGCCCGTCGTACGGTGACCCGATGAAACGATCAATCAATTCGTGGCAGCGTGTGGCCATCGTGTGCTGCAGCGTCGGGTTGGCGCTGCTTTCCGTGGCATGCGGAAGCGGTTCGAATGCCAAGAAGCCTGATACCGACGTTGGAACGCAGGTGGCATTCGACCCGGCGAACTTCGTCGACCCCACGCTCGACACCAACCCTTTCCACCCGTTGAAGCCAGGCCTTCAATGGGTGCGAGCAGGCACGACCGAGGTCGGTTCGCGAAAGGTCCCGCACGAGATCATCACGACGATGACCGACGTGATTCGAACGATCGCCGGCGTGCCAACCATCGCCATGCTGGACGAATCGACCGACTCCGGTGAGATCTCGCAACGCAGCATCGACTACATGGCGCTCGACAAAGACGGCAACGTGTGGATCCTTGGCGGATACACCGAGGACTACGAAGGTGGCGCCTACACCAATACCGACTCCGCCTGGATCGGCAACGACAAGGGTGGCCGGATCGGCATCCTCGCCCCTGCCAAGGTGGACATGACGACACCACGCTGGGACATCGGTGGATCGCCTGACGAAAAGCCGTCGGTCGGGCAGCCGGTCCAGGTCGGCATCAGGACGTGCGTGCCCTTCGCCTGCTACGACAACGTCCGCGTCGTCCAGGAGGGCAACGTCGGCGCTCCCGACAACGAGAACAAGTACTACGCCCCCGGCGTTGGAGTCATCAACAACATTCCGCTGGACGCAAGCCTGCACCAAGACACCTTCGAC
>JANPGV010000184.1:0-5632 GCA_031424145.1 Ilumatobacteraceae bacterium | reverse complement strand
GGCCACGAACTACTGCTGCGAGTTCCGCACACCCGACGAGAGCGTCGTCTTCGACTACGGAACGCTGACCGGTGATCGCGCTCACTACGTGTACCCGCAGCACGAGTTGGTCGCCCGGCTCTGCGATGCGTTGGTCGCCGTTGGCGGTGACATCCGCTTCGGCTGCATGGTGACCGGATTGGATCGAGACCACGACGGGGTGACGCTGTCGGTCGTCGACGCCTCGGGCGGTCCGGCGACGCTGCGGTGCCAGGTGGTCGCGGGCTGCGATGGTGGTCGCGGAGTGATTGCCAACGCGTTGCGCGACTGTCAGGTGGTCGAGCAGATGTTGGCGGTGCGATGGCTCGCCGTGCTCGGCACGACACCGCCCCTCGAGCCGCACACCATCTATGCGGCGCACCCGCGCGGGTTCGCCGGGCAGATGCGCCGGTTGCCATCGCTGACCCGGTTCTACCTCGAAGTCCCTGCGACCGACACGATCGGCGACTGGCCCGAGTCTCGCGTCCGCGATGAACTGACCACACGGCTGATGGTCCCCGGACGGCTCGACGACGTCGAGTTCATCGAGCCTTCGCTGGTCGACCTGCGGATGCGGATGACAACCCCGATGCAGGACGGTGCCGTGTTCGTCGCCGGCGACGCTGCGCACGTCATTACGCCCGCCGGTGGAAAGGGCATGAACCTGGCGATCCAGGACGCAGTCGAGTTGGCAGAGGGTCTCATCGCACGATTCGGCCCGATCGCCGATGGCGGTCGCCTCGATCGCTACTCGGAGACGCGGCTGCCGGCCATTTGGCGCGCCCAGGCATTCTCTCGATGGATGCTGCGCCTCATCCTTGCCGGATCGGATGAAGGCGCAGGGCAGGCCGATGCCGGGTCGTTCGGGGCCGGCTTGCGACAGGGGTGGGTATCAGCCCTTCAACACGATCCAACGTTGGCGCGTTGGTTCGCGCACGCGTACGCCGGAGTCGATCCGGACTGACGCCGTGATCCTTCGATATCTCTACGTCGGGTCGTCGGACATCGAGCGGGACATCGTGCTGTGGTCCGCCGTGCCGGGAGCAACGATGCGGTGGAGGTTCCAACACTTCGGCGCCGACGTCGCAGCCATCGATCTCGGATCCGCGCCCGTCGTTCTGCTGGCCGATCATCGCCCACCCGGGTCCGTGCTTCCGATCTACGCGGTCGACGACCTCGACACCGCCGTGGCCGAACTGGAGACGAAGGGTTGGACCGTGCACGAGCGATCCTTCGGCACACCGGAGGGCCTCGCCACGTTGCTTCGAACCGATGGTGGCTCAGAGGTCGCGCTGCTCAAGGTCGATCGACCGACCGCGATGGAGGGTGCCTATGCCGAAACAGGCAACACCCACGCCGTGCGAACCGAAGACTGACCAGCGACAGACGCCGCGAACTTACGCGGAGTGCGTGTCGATCTCCGCGAGGACCTGACCGATGATCTTGGTCGCCTTGTGATGAGGGAGCTCCTCGCCACCTTCTGCGTCTGCGACCTCCGAGGCGAATGCCTGGATCGAAGGTGTTCCGCCGATCAGCACGTGACGGAGCGCGTCCGCGCTGGCCTCCGGATCTTCGAGCGATTCGACAGCTTCAGCCACGTGCTGCGGATCCTCGGCCACCGCATGCACCACGTGCATCGCTTGTTCGCGGCCGGAGGCGGTGGATACGACCTCGTGATCCGGGTTCTGCTGCGCATCCCATTCCGCGAGTGCCTCGCTGTAGCCACCCTCGCCAGGATGCAGGACCATCGTGGTCTCGGCCGGCGGCGGGGCATCAGCTTCGTCTTCGTCTCCGGAGTGGCGCGTCGGTGCGACGGGCACAGTGAGCGAGCCGTCGTCGTGTCGGATGATTTCCATGGGGATCCTGTACCCACATTCGACCCGCCGTATTCATCCGCAGAACTAGTGGGACGCCAGTTCGTCAAGGCGGCGGCGTTGGTCGTCGGTCAGAGATTCGAAGACGGCCAGGGAGGCGATGTTTTCGCGCACCTGCTCGGGTGATGTGGCGCCGAACAGGATGCTGGCCAATCGCGGGTGGGCGAGGGCGAACGAGAACGCGAGGCTGGCCGGCGACACGTTCCACTCCCGAGCCAGTTCGACGACAGCAGTCGCGCGCTCCTTGCCCGAAACGGCGGCCTCGGTCTCGTCGGTCGCGGCACGCCCCGATTCTCCGTGCAGGTACTTTCCCGTCAACGTCCCACCGGCCAACACGTACGACGCGACGAGCCCGATGTCGGCGTCTGCCAGCACGGCCTCCATCATCGGGTCCTGCACCCAATCGGGGTGTACGAGGCTGTAGGGAAGTTGTGCTGCCGAAGGAACGGGTACGCCGAGCGAACGGGCGGCCGCCACCGCTTCGGTGAGCGCATCCGCCGTCCAGTTTCCGATGCCCCATGCCCGCGCCCGGCCGGATGAGACGAGGGCGGCTACCTGTGCCACCAGTTCGCTGATGGTCAGACCCTCCGGCGGCTGCATCGTGTAGATGAGATCGATGTGATCAAGGCCCATTCGCCCGAGCGACCCGTCGAGCTCGGCCGCGGCATCTTCGTCGGGCCAGAACTCCCACCACAGCTTGTTGGCGACCACGACCTCGTCTCGCTTCCAGCCCGCGGCACGGAACAGCTCACCGAAGATGACCTCGGAGTACCCCGTCGGTATCGGCGCGTTGCCGGTCTCGTCGTTGTACCTGGCGTCGTCGAGGAAGCTGATGCCCGACTCCCGTGCGGCCCGCATCACGGCGAGCCCTTGCTCGCGAGGGATCCGTTCGAACGTCCGCCAGGAACCCAGCGCGAATAGTGACACCTCGAGGCCGGACGTACCGAGCGGACGATGGGGAAGCGCTGGCATGTCAGCTCCTGAACTAGGTCGTGTAGTCGGCGTTGATCCGAACGTAGCCGTCGGTCAGGTCGCAGCCCCACACCGTTGCCGAGGCGTCCCCGGCATCCAGCCTCGCTGTGATGTGGATCTCGTCGCCGCGCATGTACGCGGCGAGCGCGGCGAGCCCGGCATCGCCGACGGCCGAGGGGTACACCTCTTGTTCGCCGAACCGGATGACCACCTTGGACTGATCGACCTCCTCGGAAGTCGTCGACTTCCCGATCGCCATTGCCACCCGACCCCAGTTGGGATCGGCACCATGCACTGCAGTCTTGACGAGCGGTGAGTTGACGATCGCCTTGGCGACACGCTTGGCCTGTGCCGGCGAGCCGGCTTGCTCGACCGTCACCTCGATCAACTTGGTCGCACCCTCTCCGTCGCGAGCGATCTGCTTGGTCAGGGAGGCGGCGACGTCGTACAGACCTTGCTCGAAGGCCTCGAGATCGACAGGCCCGGCGGCACCACTCGCCATCACGATCGCCGTGTCGCTGGTCGAGGTGTCGGTGTCGATCGAGACGCAGTTGAACGTGCGGTCAATCACTCGGCGGAAGATCCGATCGAGGTCCGCAGCATCGAGCAGCGCATCGGTCAGCAGCACTGTGATCATCGTCGCCATGTTCGGTTCGATCATCCCCACGCCCTTGGCCACGCCGACGATCCGTGTCTCACCAACCGATGCAGTCGCCACCTTCGGAACCGTGTCGGTCGTCATCATCCCGCGGGCAACCTGCTCGGCGTCGACGATCGGCAGCGACGGCGGGATCGCGTCGAGCCCGGCGCGCACCTTGGCCATCGGATAGTGACGACCGATCACGCCAGTCGACGCGATCAGGACATCACTCGCGCGACAACCGATGACGCTGGCAACGCGATCGACGACTTCGCAAGCGTCGGCCAGTCCTTGCGCACCGGTGGCGACATTCGCGTTCTTGGAGATCACGACCACCGCCTGGGCAGTGGGAGACGACAGGTGCTCGCGGCTGACGATCACACTTGGTCCTGCGAAGCTGCTCGTGGTGAACATGCCCGCTGCCGGGCAGGGCCGATCGCTGGCAACGACAACGAGATCGTCAGTCGTGTCCTTGACACCGATGTTGGCGACGTAGGCGCGGAACCCAGCGGGAAGCGGGATCACTGGGGACACGCAGTGAGGTTGCCTCGGACCGTTTCGAAGATGTTGCCGAGCTCGTCGATCTGGTTGCGTGTGAGGCCCTTGAAGAAGCGCTTGCGCACGCTGGCCACGTGGTCCGGTGCGGCTTCAGCCAACTTTGCGCGACCGCGTGGGGTCAGCGCGGCGAACATGACGCGGCGGTCCGAGGCGTTGGCAACCCGCTCCACCAAACCGGCGGAAACCAGCCCGTCGAGCCGACGAGTCAAGCCGCTCGGTGACAGCTGCAACACGCTGGCCAGGTCACACATGCGCATCCGCTCGTCCTCGGCCTCGGACAGCCGCACCAGCACTTCGTAGTCGCCCATCGTCAGACCGAACCCGGCGAGGTCGCTCTCCATTGCCGCCGTCATGATGTTGACCGATTCGATGAAGTTTCGCCAGGCTCGCATCTCGTTGGCCGATAGCCATTTGGTCACCATGCGATTATTCTACTTCCAGGCAGAAAGAAGTTGCGACCGCAAGTATAGTCCGGTAAATTAGTTGTGCCCGCAAGGATTCGCAAAGCTTGCGCATGTTCGAAGGAGAACGAAATGTCAGCAATCACCGATCTCACACCCGGCGTTTGGAACGTGGATCCGGTCCACTCTTCCGTCGGTTTCGTGGCACGCCACCTGATGGTCAGCAAGGTCCGTGGCCGGTTCACCTCCTTCAGCGGAACGATCAACGTCGCTGAGAATCGCTTGGAGTCGAAGGTCGAAGCCAGCGTCGATATCGCCTCCATCAGCACTGGCGATGAAGCCCGCGAGGGGCACCTGAAGTCGCCCGACTTCTTCGATGCCGAGAAGTATCCGACGATGACTTTGGTCAGTACGGGAATCGAGGCAGACGGCAAGGATTACGTGCTGCACACAGATCTGACGATCAAGGGCATCACCAAGCCGGTCGACTTCGAGCTGGAGTTCGATGGTGTCAGTGGCGATCCGTGGGGCGGCACGCGAGCCGGATTCAGCGCCGAGACCGAGGTCAATCGCAAGGATTGGGGCCTGGAGTGGAACGTGGTTCTCGAAACCGGTGGTGTGATGCTCGGTGAGAAGGTCAAGATCGAGCTCGACGTCCAAGCGGTCCTGCAGGTCCCCGCGGTCTCACCGTGATCAGACGGCTCAACCATGCAGTGCTGTGGGTGCGCGACGCGCAACGCTCCGCTGAGTTCTACACAACCGTTCTCGGGTTCGAGGCCGTCGCGACGATGGGGGCTCAAGCTGTCTTCCTCCGTGCCGACGGATCGACGAACGACCACGACGTCGGTCTCTTCAGCGTGGGTGATCGGCCGAAGCCGGCGCCACAATCGCCCGGTCTCTACCATCTCGCGTGGCAGGTCAACACGATCGAAGATCTCGCCACATTGCGAACCAAGTTGCTCGCTGCCGGGGCACTTCTGGGCGAGAGCGACCACGGTGTCAGCAAGAGCCTGTATGCGGCCGACCCCGACGGCATCGAGTTCGAGGTGATGTGGGCGGTACCCAAGGAGAGCTGGCCGTCCGGACCATCGACGGAGCGACTCGACCTCGACGCCGAGCTCGCGCGGTGGGCTGGTGTCGACACCGCCGATCAGTAGCAGCCAGAGCCG
>JANPGV010000183.1:0-2168 GCA_031424145.1 Ilumatobacteraceae bacterium | reverse complement strand
GCGAACTGATGTCGCGACGGACGCTCGTGTGGGCGGTCGGTCCGACGGCGCTCGCGCTGGTTGCCTCGTGGTTGTGGGCGATCTATGCCCGGATCGAGGTGAAGGACGATCGGGTGTCGCACACGGCGAGCCTAGGTACTGCGCTGCGTACATCGATGGAGCATTGGCCCGACTACCTGCGCCAGACGATCGGCGTGCTGGGTTGGCTCGACACCTCGCTGCCATCGTTCGTCTATGTCGCCTGGGTGGCCGCGCTGGTGCTGGTCGTCGTCATCCTGATCCGCACCGCGACACCACGCCAGCTCCTGGCACTCGTCGCGTTGGTCGTGGTCTGGTTGGCCTTGCCGTTGCTCATCAACGGATTCACCAATTCACGCGCCGGTCTGACGTACGAGGGGCGCTACTCCTTGCCGATCTTCGTCGGGTTGGTCTTCCTGCCGATGTGGAGCGCCCGCTCGGCATTCCGCTGGCCGCGCCTGTCGCAGCAGTGGCTCATCGGTGCGGTGCTCGCGCTCGTCGTGATCGCCGAAGTCGGCGGCTTCTGGCAGATGCTGCGCCGCTTCACGGTCGGCGCTCACGGAAAGATCCTCTTGACGGGCGATCTGCCCTGGTCGCCGTCGGTGTCGCCGATGGTGTTGATCGCGCTCAACGCCATGGCGATGGTTGGATTGGTTTGGTCAGCTCTGCGACCGTGGGGGCAGGTCGAAGCTGCAGCCGGTGAAGGGGACGGTTAGGGCGCGGAGCATCGCCCGCACGGAAGCGGGCAGCGCGGCGGATGGCTGGCCACCTTGTCGGGCCTGCATCTCGACGGGAACCTCGCCGATGCGATAGCCGCGCCGCCCGGCCACCAGCAGCGCCTCGAACGTGTCGCCGAGGTAGTGAGGCGGGAAGTCGCTGGCGAAAGCGCGCAGCAGTGGATCGCGGATGGCACGGAATCCCGACGTGGGGTCGCTGATGGTCACGCCGCCGCGGCGGCGCAGCGTTGTCGACAGGATTCCGATCGCCGATCGGCGCAGCCTCGATTGCGGCGACGAAATGCCGCCAGGCGCAAACCGGCTGCCGACGACCATGTCGAGATCCCCGGCGTCGAGGTACTTCAGCAGCGCGCCGATCTGGTCGACCGGGTGCTGCCCATCGGCGTCGACTTGAACGACGGTTGTCGCACCGCTGTCGACTGCGTACCGGAAGCCGGCGCGCAGGGCCGCACCGACGCCGAGGTTGATCGGCAGGCGGATCACGACCGCGCCCGCCTGTTCGGCGACCTCTGCAGTGCGATCCGTGCTGGCGTCGTCGACGACGGCGCACTCGTACCCCTGCTCTCGTACGGCCGACACGACATCGCCGATGCATGCCTCTTCGTCGAACGCGGGAACGACGACGAGGACATCCGTCACGTCTGGCGCTCCAGGTCGCTGACCCTTCGTGCCAGCAGTGCGTGGGCTTCGGCGGTGGTGCGCAGTCGCTCTTGCAACAGCGAAACGCTGATGGAGAGTTGGATCGAGATCGCCAGCAACAACACGGAGCTGATCATCAGCAACACGGCGGTTGGCGTGATGTTGGCGATCTTGCCGAGCCGACTGACGAACGGCAACGTCACCGCGGCGAGAGCGACCAACGCGCCAACGCCCAACCAGCCGAGGGTGTACCTCGTCGTCAACAATCGGCGTCGTGTCAGGGCGAGGATGGCAAGCATGATGACCACGCCACCCAGTGCTAGAACGAGAGCTTGTTTCACGGCTGTCGACATGTGAGCGAGCGTAAACGATGACCGAAGCGTCGTCAGTTGCGCCCACCGTCGGCCTAGCGATCCCCTTCTTCTCGAACGTCGGCTACCTCGAGATCGCCCTTCGTTCACTCCTCGCGCAGACCGATCCGGATTGGACAGCCGTCGTCGTCGATGACGCGAGCGCTGAACAAGGAGCCGAAGCGTTGGTGACGAGTCTCGGCGACGGGCGGGTGAGCTATCTGCGCAACGAACGGAACCTCGGTGTTGCCCGCAACTTCAACCGCTGCCTCGAGGTCGGCTCGGCCAACGCCGACGTCGTCACCGTCTTTCACGCCGACGACGTGTTGGATCCCGGATACGTCGCCGCGATCCGCGCTGCGCACCGGGCCTACCCGCAGGCGACGTGCGTCGCTCCTCGGGTGACGGTGATCGATGACAATGG
>JANPGV010000182.1:0-12926 GCA_031424145.1 Ilumatobacteraceae bacterium | reverse complement strand
GTGCATACGTTGCCTACTGGACGCTGGACAAGGCGCTCGAGTTCTTGATCGCCTGGGCCGGCCCCGGTGTCGAGGCAAACTTCCAGATCAGCAAGTACATCAGCCTGGTTGGGCTGATGGTGGCGGCGTTCGGCATCGCCTTCGAGTTCCCGGTGCTGCTGGTGTTCCTGCAGCTCGTCGGCGTGTTGACGCCGCAGACCCTGCTGAAGGGTTGGCGGTACGCGATCATGGCGATCTTCGTCATCGCTGCCGTGATCACGCCGAGCGGTGATCCGTACTCGATGATGGCCCTGGCACTGCCGATGTCGCTCTTCTACCTCATCTCGATCGTGATCGGGCTGGCCTTCCAGAAGCGAAAGCGCGCCGCAGAAGCGGCCGCCGACTGACGCGGTTGGACCGTGAACCCACGTCGGGCTGAGTTGATCGCCCACTACGGGTTCCCCCTCGACGACTTCCAACTGCGCGCCCTGGACGCGCTCGACCAAGGCCAGTCGGTGCTTGTCGCTGCTCCGACCGGCAGCGGCAAGACCGTGGTGGCGGAGTACGCGATAGATGTGGCGATCGCCGAAGGTCGCCGCGCGTTCTACACGGCACCGATCAAGGCGTTGTCGAATCAGAAGTACCACGATCTCGTGGCCAGGTTGGGCCCTCAGAACGTCGGCCTGCTCACGGGCGACAACGCGATCAACGGCGATGCACCGGTGGTGGTGATGACCACGGAGGTGCTTCGCAACATGATCTACGCGCGCAGTTCAGCGCTCACTCAGTTGTCGATCGTCGTGCTCGACGAGGTGCACTTCCTGCAGGACACGTACCGCGGCCCGGTGTGGGAAGAGGTGATCATCCACCTCCCGACACGAGTGCGGCTCGTCTGTCTCTCCGCGACGGTCAGCAACGCCAGCGAGTTGGCGGAGTGGATCTCGACGGTCCGAGGGCCGACGACAGCGATCGTCGAGGATCGCCGGCCGGTCAAGCTCGACAACCTGTACCTGATCGGCGACAAGACCCACGATCGCATGCACCTGCTGCCCACCTTGGTGAATGGTCGGATCAATCACGATGCTGCCCGCCTCGATGAAGAGGCGGCGCGCAGCTCGAAGGGTGCGCGCGCTCGTCGCGGTGCGGCACAGGCACGGCGGCGGCTCTTCACACCCTCCCGGCTGGAGGTCGTCGACATCCTTGAACAGCATCAGATGCTGCCCGCCATCGATTTCATATTCAGCCGCAACCAATGCGACGAGGCCGCGAAGACTGTGCTGGCGGCAGGGACCCGATTGACGAACGGCGCGGAGCGGGAGCGCATACGGGAGATCGTCGATGCCCGTCTGGGTGCCATCGATCCCGCAGACCTCGCGGTGCTCGGGTACAGCACGTTCCTCGCCCAGCTCGAAGCCGGCGTCGCCGCTCACCATGCCGGAATGGTGCCGCCGTTCAAGGAGGTGGTCGAGGCTTGCTTCGTCGAGGGATTGGTAAAGGTGGTGTTCGCCACCGAGACGTTGGCGGTCGGTATCAACATGCCGGCGAAGACGGTGGTGATCGAGAAGCTGTCGAAGTTCACCGGCGATCATCATGCGTTCCTGACGCCGGGGGAGTACACCCAGTTGACAGGTCGGGCCGGTCGGCGCGGCATGGATGACCTCGGCTATGCCGTCGTGCTGTGGAGCCCCTTCGTTCCGTTCGATCAGGTGGCTGCGCTGGCCAGCAGCCGAACCTTCCATCTCAACTCTGCGTTCCGCCCGACCTACAACATGGCTGCCAACCTCGTGCGTTCGTACACCAGTGAGCGCGCCCACCATCTGCTCAACCTGTCGTTCGCGCAGTTCCAAGCGGATGGTGATGTCGTGCGCATCGAAGCGCGACTCGACCGTCGCCAGTCCCATCTGGCCGATCTCCTCGAGCGGGCCCACAGTCCGTACGGAGACATCGACGAGTACCGAAGGGTGATGAAGGGAGTCACGCCGCCGACGCCGGGTGGGGCCGTCGGCCGCGACGACCTCGTGACGCTGGCATTGCTGAAGTTGCGGCCGGGTGACGTGATCTACGCCGAGAAGGCCCGGTATGCCGGACGCGTCGCCGTGCTGTCGAGCGCGCATCGCAAAGGTGGCATGCGCGTCACCGGCCTGACCTCGCGTCGAGATCTCGTGATCCTCACCGCGCTCGACTTCGATGAACCGCCGCGCTCGATCGGCAAGATCGAGCTGCCCGCCGACTACGCCCCGAATCGGCACGACTTCCAGAAGGAGGTGGTGCATCGCTTGGAGCTGGCGACGTTGGCACCGCACTCGAAGCGTGCCCGGCTGGCGGTCGAGGCGCCCGCCAACGGTTCGCACGCGGTGGAAGATGATCCCGAGCTCGAGGATCGCCTCAAGGCGGCGGTGCAAGCCGAACGAGTTGCCCGTGAGATCGAGGAACTGCGAACCCGCGTGCGCACCCGAAGCCAGTCCGTCGCTCGAGACTTCGACCGCGTTCTACGAGTTCTGGAGAACTGGGGATACATCGACGGCTGGGCACTGACCGACGCCGGCAAGATCCTTGCCAGGACGTTTCATGAGTGCGATCTGTTGATCGTCGAGTGCGTGCGTCAGGGATTGCTCGACGACCTCGATCCAGCTGCGTTGGCCGGGCTGGTGTCGGTCTTCGTGTACGAGCACCGCAGCCCTGAGCCTCCTCCGGCTGCCTGGTTCCCTTCCCCGACAGTACGCAAGCGCTGGCAGAGAATCGCCGAGATCAGTTATGAGCTCGAGGAGATCGAGGAGGAAGCAGGGCTGTCGGTGCACCGGCCGCCGGACCCGACCTTCGTCGCAGTCGCATTCGCCTGGGCTGCAGGGGAGGGCTTCGCCGAGGTCGTCGAAGCGGAGGAGTTGTCCGGTGGAGATTTCGTACGAACGATGAAACAGCTGATCGACGTGCTTCGCCAGTTGGCTCTCGTCGCACCGGTGCCTGAGACACGCCACGCTGCTGAGCAGGCGGCCGATCAGTTGTTCCGCGGTGTCGTGGCGGCATCGAGCGCGGTGGAAGTTGAAGACGAGCTACTAGTCGCCCCGACGGTCGAGCAAAGTGATGACGATCCGCAAGGGTGACCCGTGGGGGGAGCCCGCTGTCTGCCCGTCGGACCTGCGGGTGGTTTCGACCGACCGCGATGTTCGCGATTGGGTCGTGTGGCATCGCACGCGGGAAATGCCGATTCGCGATCTCGGAGTCGCGCGTGGCGATCTGGCCCGAACGTGCGGAGGCGACACCGGCAATCACCCTTCGGCGGCGAAGGTCCGCCTCGATGCGATGATGGTGACTCTCGATGACGGACCACCGACATGGGGGGTTGCCCACGTCATCGCTCGCCGCGAATGGTTGCGCAATGAGGTGGTGATGGTGATGAACGCTCAGTTCTACGGACCGTACGACGTCGCCCCGAGATCGCATCCGAACGACGGGAGAATCGATGTGCTGCGGGTCGATGCGGCGATGGGATGGCGCGACCGGCTGCAAGCGCGGCAGCGCGCACTCAATGGGAGCCATGTGCCGCACCGAGATCTGTCGCTCAGATCCGTGATCGATGTCGATCTCCACTTCGATCGCCCGATGGTCGTCTGGATCGACGGTGTGCGGTGCGGTGCAGCACGTCACCTTCGGGTCAACGTCGAGCCGGATGCATTCACCGCCTACGTCTGACGTGCGCTAGTCCGCGCGGCCTCGGAGTATGGTCGACCGCCATGCAGGCATGGATCCTTGATGAGTCTCCCGGCGCATATCGCTGGGGGTCGATCGATCTCCCGGCGCTCGCCGCCGACGATGTGGAGATCCGTGTCGTTGCCAGTGCCTTGAACCACATGGATCTGTGGGTCACTCGCGGCGCGCCGAAGCCGCCGCTGCCTCATGTGCCGGGATGCGACGTTGCTGGTGTGGTCAGCGCCATCGGTTCGGCTGTCACGACGGTGGCCGTTGGCGATGAGGTGGTCGTGAACCCCGGCGTCTCGCCGGTCGCCGAGATCGAGGAGTGGGGTAATGACAGCCCGATGGGTCCGGGATTCATGATCTACGGCGAGCATTGTTGGGGTGGTCACGCCGAGACCGCGATCGCGCCGGAGCGCAACGTGCGCAAGCGGCCGGGGACTCGGTCGTGGGCTGAATGTGCCGCGTTCCCGCTCGCATATCTCACCGCGTATCGGATGTTGCGCCGGGCGCGCCTGCAGTCAGGCGACACCTTGTTGGTCGTCGGTATCGGGTCGGGCGTTTCGTGTGCAGCTCTGGCGCTGGGGACGATGATGGGTGCGCTCGTCGAGGTGACCAGCCGCAGCGAGCAGAAACGATCGCAAGCGCTTGGGATGGGTGCGGTCGCAGCACACGACAGCACCGCGGCGAAGTGGCCGGTGGAAGCCGACGTGGTCGTCGAGAGTGTCGGCCCGGCGACGTGGGACCAGTCGGTGCGAGCGCTCAAACCGGGTGGGCGCATGGTTGTCTGCGGCAGCACCTCTGGCCCGAAGGTCGAGCTCGTCTTGCCGCGTCTCTTCTTCAAGCAGTTCGAGATCATTGGCTCCACGATGGGCAGCTACCAGGAGTTCGACGAGGTCCTCGCTTTGGTCGACCGCGGCCTACCGGTCACCGTCGACGACCAGTACCCGTTGGCGGACTACGAAGCGGCGCTGGCTCGACTGGAGCAAGGTGAGCAGCTCGGAAAGATCGTGTTGAGCCACGAAGGGAACTGAGATGAACGTCGAGGAGATGAAGGTTGCGGTGTGCGCGGAAGTTGATCGTCTCGCCGATCAACTTCTTCACGCCAGCCACGAGATCCACGCTCACCCCGAGTTGAACTTCGAGGAGCACTTCGCCCACGACCTGCTGGTCGACCAGTTGCGCACCTCGGGTCTCGAAACCACAGAGCATGCGTATGGCATCGACACCGCGTTCGAGGCGTCAGTCGGCGAGGAGGGGTTCAACGTCGCAGTCCTGTGCGAGTACGACGCCCTGCCGGGAATCGGTCATGCGTGCGGTCACAACGTCATCGCAACAGCGGGCCTAGGCGCGGGGCTTGCAGCTGCCGTAGTTGCCGCGCAGGCCGGCGGCACGCTGCGGATCATGGGCACGCCGGCCGAGGAGGGTGGAGGCGGCAAGATCGAGATGGCACGACGCGGCGCGTTCGAACGGGTCGGCGCGGCGATGATGGTCCACCCCGCCGACGCCGACCTCATCTCGATGGACACCATCGCGCTGCAGGAACTACACGTGCAGTATCACGGCAAAGCAGCGCACGCAGCAGCCGCGCCGTGGGAGGGCCGCAACGCCCTCGACGCAGCCGTCCTCGGATACATCAACATTGCCGCGCTTCGCCAGCACATCCGCCCGACGGAACGTATCCACGGCGTGTTCACCAAAGGCGGAGACAAGGCCAACATCGTTCCCGCCGAGACGAGCATGGAATGGATCGTGCGTTCCGCGACCATCGAGTCATTGCAACCGCTGAAGCAACGCGTGCTGACATGCCTGGAGAGCGCAGCGACGGCGTGTGCGTGCACCGTTGACCACGCCTGGCACGGGCACACCTATGCAGACATGATCGACAACGGACCAATGGTCGCCGCCTACGTCAACAACGCGGCGCGAATCGGTCGAACGGTGGTCGATCCGGCATCGGTGGGAAGGCGCGTTGTCGGCAGCACCGACATGGGAAACATCAGCTACCTCGTGCCTTCCATCCACCCGATGATCAAGGTTGCCGGTGACGGCGTGGCAATTCACACCGTCGAGTTCGCGGAGTGGGCGAGGTCCGCCGACGGCGACAATGCGGTGCTCGACGGAGCCAAGTCGATGGCGATGACCATCGTCGATCTATGGACCTCGGCCGAGCTACGTGATGCCACGTCCACAGCCTTCGACGGTCGCCCGAGCGCGGTCGAGGTGCTCTAGACGCAGGTCAGGCGGTCGCGCAATGCGACGGCCGATGAACCCCACCCCGTAGGATTTGAGGCTGTGACGGTCTACGTGCCCGAGGAGTACACGCCCGCCGAGGCCGACACGTTGAGGCGCTACTTCACCAACCTCGACGGTCCTGTCTTTGCGCTCGTCAACCTTCCCGAAGTCGTCAAGGGTGCGTTGTTCGCTCGGTACAGCCGCAGCGCCAAGAGCCTGCGCCGCCTCTTCCTCGACGAGTTCGTGGGAGATCTCGACATCAGTGGCGACCATTCGGTCGATGCGACCATCGGCCTCGAACGCGCCGAAGAGCTCTACGAGAAGGTCTTCTTCGAATACGGCGACGATTCGGTTGCTCAGCTCGGTGGAGTGCACCTCGCTTGCGAACAAGCGTCGAACATACTCACGAAGGTCCTCGAGTGGGGCCGGCTGATGAGTTATCTCGAGCAGAGCACGCGGTACATCGCCTACGACTCGCGGATCGGCGGGCGCTACCGGTTCTACCGTGATCCCGCCGTTCTGTCGAGCAGGTTCGGTACCCGCTACGTGGGCGACATGGATCGCTTGTTCGACACCTACTCGCTGCTGCTGAACAAGGTCACCGACCACGTGCGAGCCACCGTTGAGCGCGATCCAGCCGACAGCGACTTCGTGTTCCGGCAGGCGACGCGGGCGAAGGCACTCGACGCGGTGCGGGGTGTGCTGCCGGCCGCTTCGTTGTCGAACGTCGGCATCTACGGCAGTGGTCAGGCGTTCGAGAGCCTGTTGCTGCGCATGCGCGCCCACCCACTGCCCGAGGCTCGCCAATACGCCGATCTCATGCTCCACGAGTTACGCAAGGTCATCCCCAGCTTCTTGCGCCGGGTCGACATCGCCGACCGTGGCGGTCGTTGGACCAACTACATGACGACGACCCGCGATCGAACCGCAGAGTTGGTCGATTCGTTGTTCGGCGGTACGCCGGTCGAGCATGCGCCATCGGTGACGCTCGTCGATTGGGACCGCGATGCCGAGGACAAGTTGCTGGCGGCCATTTGTTACACGCACACCAACCTTCCCGAGTCCCAACTCCTGCCACGGGTTCGCTCCCTTGGTGCCACCGAGCGGCTTGCCCTAATCCGCGCCTACGTGGGCGAGCGCGAGAATCGCCGTCACAAGCCGGGTCGGGCCTTCGAGCGGATCGCTTATCGATTCGATGTGCTCAGCGACTACGGCGCATTCCGCGATCTGCAGCGGCACAGGTTGCTGACGATCGAATGGCAACCGCTCACGCCGAATCACGGCTATGTGAGGCCGGACCTCATCGATGAAGCCGGAATGACCGAGGTCTTCGACGACGCAATGGCCCGCTCGGCCGCGCTCTTCGATCTGTTGAAGGACGAGTATCCCCAACAGGCCAGCTACGCCGTGTCGATGGCGTACCGGCTGCGTTACTCGATGCAGTTCAATGCCCGCGAGGCCATTCACATGCTGGAGTTGCGGTCCTCGCCGCAGGGTCACCCCGCCTACCGCCAGGTGGCCCTGGAGATGCATCGCTTGATCGGACAACAGGCCGGACACCGGGCCATCGCCGACGCGATGACGCACATGACGATGGAAGCGCCGGAGCTCGAACGGCTCGACGCCGAGCGCCGCGCTGAGGTGCGCCGAGGGTCCTCCTAACGCGAGGTGGGTCGGCCTGTGACCGCTGTCACAGGCGGTACGGACAGGGTCAGTCGCTGACCGCCGTAGTATCCCCGCCCGCGCCCAGGGTTACCGCACGAAAACGAAGGACGATAGATGGCTGATGATGACGAGGTGGTTGGGGCCGATGACGAGTTCGAAGAAGAGGCTGAAGAAGAGGAACCCGCCGAGCTGACCGACGAGGACCTCGACGAAGAGGCCCTGGTCGAAGACGATGAGTTCGGTGAGATTGAGGATCCGTTCGACGCCGACGCCGACGCCGACGCAGAAGAAGAGGACGACGCCGAGACAGACGGCCCAGTTCGCAAATCGGTGCCGGTATCACCGGACGAGGAAGACGACGATGACGACATCATCGCTCCCGACGATGTAGAAGCCGATCTCGACACGATCTTGAAGGACCGGCTCGTCGCCGCCGACGACGAAGGCGGCGAGGACGAAGAAGAAGAGCCGGAGGATCGCAGCGAATCAAGCGATCGCCTCCAGCCGAAGCGGGCCGACGAGCAGTTGTGCCCCAGTTGTTTCCTGCTCGTGCGCAACAGTGCGCCGATCTGTCCGGTTGGCGACGACGAGTGCCCACTGTTCAGCTGAGCACGATGAACGAGGTGATCCGACCCGCCGAGATTGCCGATGCCGACCAACTCGCAGAGCTCGAAGCCGCGGCGCGGCATCATCTCATCGATCAACGCGGTGGCGCGGCTTTGCTGGCCGAGCAGCCCGCGGTGGGGGACTGGGTGCCGGCAATCGAAGATCACGCACGCTGGATCGCGGTCGCCGAGCTCGACGGATTCGTCGTCGGTTATCTCGAACTGGCTCTCACGGGCGACCTCGCTTTCGTTCGCCAGGTCTACGTGCAACCGGAGGCGCGCGAGCTCGGCTTCGGCGACGGCCTGATCGAAGCCACTCGGCAAGAGGCGCTACGGCACGGTTGCGGCGCGCTCGAGGGGTTCGCGCTGCCTGGTGACCGTGAGACGAAGAATCTTTACGAGCGCGCTGGCATCACTGCTCGCAAGATCATCGTTTCGACGCGGCTCTAGCTGCGTTACTTCGCCTGCCAGTTGGGGGCGCGCTTCTCGATGAACGCGGCGAGACCTTCCTTGGTGTCCTCGGACGCCATGATCCCCGCAAAGCCGTCATTGGTCATCTTCTTCAGCGTTTCGTCGTCTTCATAGGCCGAAGCCAGCACGACCTTGCGGCTTGCACGTACCGCGAGGGGAGCCGCAGCGCAGATCTGGTCGGCCAGTCTGGTCGCCTCCTCGACGGCCTGGCCGGGCTCGACGAGGCGATTGACGAGACCGAGCTCGTAAGCACGTTGGGCCGACAGTGGTTCACCCGTGAGGATCATCTCCATCGCTGCGGATCGGCCGATGGCGCGGGGCAGCCGGAACAGTCCTCCGGCTCCGGCGATGAGGTTTCGTTTGACCTCCGCCAGACCGAAGGCAGACCGAGTGGTCGCGACCACCAGATCCGCAGCGAGGACGATCTCACAACCGCCCGCCGTCGCCAGACCGTCGACCGCGACGATGACCGGCTTGACGCGGTCTCGGTACACGAACCCGCCGAAACCACCTCGCTCGGTGTTGAGAGCCCTGGCCTGGCCGCTGCTGATCGCCTTGAGGTCTGCTCCCGCACAGAAGACCGGACGATCCTGTCCGGCGGTGTTGGCCGTGAGGATGCCCACCCACACCTCGGGATCGTTCTCCAACTGATCGACCGCAGCCTCCAGCCCCTCGGCAACGTCGCCGTTGACGGCATTGCGGGCCTCGGGTCGGTTGAGTGTGATCAAGCCGATGCGGCCGCGCTTGTCGTACTGGACGATGTCAGACATGCCGCCGACTGTACGGTCGCCCACCCCCACCCAGCGAACCCACGATCTGGGCGCCAAGCGCGGTGCCCCCGACTACCCCTTGGCGGTCTCGCCCTCGCTTGTGGAATCCGCGGCAGCGGGTGTTTCCTGGGCGACTGGTTCGGCCGCGGCCGGAGTCTCCTCGGCGACGGGTTCGGCCGCAGCTGGGGGTTCATCCGCGGTGGGTTCTTCCGAAGGAGCGCTCTGCTCGGCGACGGGTTCGGCCGCAGGTGTTGGTTCGTCGGGGACGGGTTCGGGTGCCACCGGGGCTTCGGCGGACTCCTCAGCGACGGGGTCGGGTTGAGCCGCGACCAGCAGTTCTTCCGGCGCCGGCAAAGGCGTGGCCTCTACGACGGGAGGCGCCTCAGCGGGCTCTTCGGCCGTGGGCTCGGCTTGGTCCGCGACGAGGATTTCTTCTGGTGCAGGCAGAGGCTCGGGCGCTGGTGCGGCAGCGGGCTTCGCTGCACGCGCCGGGGGTGCGGGCGCCCTGGGTGGCTTCTTCGGCGCGGCCGGGCGTGTCGGACGCAATGGTTTCGGCGCCGTTGCACGTTGGCTGACTTCGATGTCGAACAGCGCGGCGATCTGCGGCAGCAACGGGCCGACACGCTTCACCGTGGCCAGCAGCTCATCGTTGACCTGCGTCGGCTTCACCTCGGGTTGGATGTGACTGCGCACCGGCGAGAAGGCCGCGGCCTCGAGGACGGCCACCCAGCGATCGGCCAGGGCCTCGGCTGTGAGATTGGCGGTGGTCGCGGTAGCGAGCTTGAGAGCGAGCTCGGACGGGAAGAGAACGCCGGCCTTCGGAGGCTGGGACGAGAGCTTGAGTGCACGAATGACCCGACCGACGCCGATCGCAGCATCGATGTCTTCGAACCACAGGGCGAGCTCGGTCTCTTGTTTGGTGACCAGTGCCGCCTTCAGCTCGGTGGCTACTGCACGTGTCGACTCGTCGCGGGCGACCATCGGATCTTCACCCGCGGCGACCACACTTCGGAGGTCGCGGAGGTCGAGCTCTTCGATGTCGGCGATGGCCGCGTCGGCGCGGTCGAGCCACTCAGCAACGCGGAGCCGTGGCAGCAGGCCTTCCGCCATCGAAAGCAGTCCGGCGGCGGGAACCTCTGGCTTTCCCTCCGACTTGAGTCGGACGTTCTGCTCGTTGACAGCCTGACGAACCGCGGGCAGACCGCCCTGCAGCGCGCGCTCGGCAACAGGTCGTTGTTCCTCTGGAAGATCGGCCAACACAGCATTTCGGTGAGTGCGACCCGGCTTGAGCCGCTTCGGCTTCGGACGTTGCGGCAGCTCCGGTGGGGCGGTGAAGTTGGGACGCGTGCGGCGCTCGGGGCGCGGGCCTCGATCTGGCCGAGTGCTGCCCCCCGGACGGTCGCCACCAGGGCGGTCGCCACCAGGGCGCTCCCCGGCAGGCCGGTCGGCTCGGCCAGGTCCACCTTCGCGCCTGGCGGGTCGGTCGCCGTCGCGGCGAGGTCTGCGATCGCCCTCCGGGCCATCGCGTCGCGGTGGACGGTCTCGACGCTCGCCCCGGTCGTTTCGGTCGCGCTTGGCCAGTTGCTGAGTCACGGCTTCGAACGGCTTGTCGCTGGGGATCAGATCGAGCAGCCCCGACTTTTCCAGCTTCTCTTTGCCGGTTGTGACCGCGAGGATCGTGATTCCGTCGAGCTCGACCTCGGCATCGGCCTTGAGCACGGAACCGATCTTGGCGCCGTCGGGTAGCAGGGTGCCCTCCAGCACACCTTTCGGTGCCTTTGCTCCGGCGGCGCGCCAGGTCCACGTGCCGTCCGGGCGCGCGCTGGTGAGCTCGATTTCGATCCTTCGGGGCATAGGTCCGCAACGGTATCTGGTGAGAGCGCTTCACTCCACTGCGATCCGGCAGTTGTCGCGGTGATCGCCTTGCTCACTACGGTTGCGAATCGTGCCCGTCTATGCCCTCGGCGATCAGGTTCCGTCCATCCATCCCGATGCCTACGTCCACCCCGACGCAGTCGTCATCGGCAACGTGACCATCGGCGCGAACAGCTCTGTCTGGCCTGGGGCCGTGCTGCGAGGCGACGACGGCGAGATCATCATCGGCGAACGCACCAGCGTCCAGGACAACTGCGTGCTGCACACGACCGTTGAACAAGCGACCGTGGTGCTCGACGACTGCGTGATCGGCCATCTCGTCCACCTGGAGGCCTGCACGATCGGACCGTGGAGCCTGATCGGCAACGGCTCGATCGTCTTGCATCGGGCAGTCGTAAACAGTTGGGCGATCGTCGCCGCGAACGCGGTGGTGTTGAACGACACCATCGTGCCGTCCGGTGCACTGGCGGTCGGGACACCCGCTGTCATCAAGGAAGGGCGTGCCCGGCGCGAGGACATCGAGCACGGCGTGGCCACGTACGTGGAGCGCGCCGGTCGATTTCGCTCGATGCTGCGACGAATCGACTAGTGCTCGCACTCGTCGTTTCAACGACCGCGAGTGATGTCGAGCTTGCCTCGGACGTGTTGTGGTCGCTAGGTGTCGTGGCGATCGAGGAGCGCGACGCGGCCGGCACGGTCGAGTTGTGGACGTCACTCGGCGACGATCGGGATGCGGTCATCACGGAAGTGTCAGAACGACTCGCGGCATGGCCTTGGCGTCTCGTCGAGATCGACGAGAAGGTCGCAGACACATGGCGACAGCACTCGCAGCCGGTTCGCGTCGACTCCGACTTCGTGATCTGCCCGGCATGGGTTCCGTTCGATGCCGAACCAGGCGTGACGGTGATTCGCATCGAGCCCGGCGCCACCTTCGGACTCGGTGATCACCCGACCACGATCCTGTCGATGCGGGCGATTCGTGCGGCGCTGCGCCCGGGCTCAGCCGTCCTCGATGTGGGTTGCGGCTCGGGTGTCCTGGCAATCGGCGCCTGCGTTCTCGGCGCATCACATGCTGTTGCCGTCGACATTGCCACAGCATCCGTCGCCGTGGGGCGAGCCAGCGCGGCCGCCAACGGTGTCGCGCATCGGGTCGATGTGTCGACGACGCCGTTGTCAGAGGTGGACGGCCAATTCGACATCGTCGTCGCCAACATCCTTGCACCGACGCTTGTCGAGCTCGCCGACGACCTCGTGCGTGTCGTGGGCCCATCGGGTGTGCTGATCGTCAGCGGGATTCTGGCCGACCGTCACGACCACGTCGAAGCCGCGCTGCAACCGCTGCAGCGAATCCGACGAGCGGTACTCGATGGCTGGGCTGTCGTGACGTTGGGTTAGTGGCGAAGCAGCGGCGACACGTCGAGCTTGTCGAGCGCCGGCAGGTAACTGCGCACGGCATCGCGCCGGAACTGGGTGCAGAGATCGTGGCGGAAGAATCGAGCACCCTCGCGGACGACGTAGTTGAGGATGAAGAATCGGTAGACCTCGGGTAAGAACGCGACCTCGTCGAGGCTCATGGGAAACACACTTCGATAGGCGTCGAGAAAGGCGATGAACGAGGGCTCGACCAACGTGTGAG
>JANPGV010000181.1:0-18255 GCA_031424145.1 Ilumatobacteraceae bacterium | reverse complement strand
TCTTCCCCGTCGCCTCGATCTGGTAGGTGCGGATGCCCGAGGCCGTGACCTTGCGCACGACACCCACGAACTCGATCATCTTGTCGATCGTCATTCCAGTGTCGATGACCAGGTCGTCGCGGTACGACGCGTAGAGACTGGTGATGATCTTCGGTCGCAACACGTTCTGCTTGAGCGCTGCCGTCAATGTGCGGCGCAAGAAGTCTTGTTGGCGGGCGATTCGACCGAGGTCGGAGGATGGGTCTTCGTGGTACGCACCGGCGGCGTCCTGGTATTCGAAGTGCCGGGAACGGACGTACTTGAGCGCCTCGACACCATCGAACGAATGGCAGCCGGCTTCGAGAACGTTCAGGCCGGTCGAGTCGTCCTTGACAGGGAAGGGCAGGGGGACGCTGACGCCACCGACCGCAGAAACGAGGCGCTGGAACGCACAGAAGTCGATCTGGATGAAGTGGTCGATCGGAACGCCGAACTCGGTCTGGATCGTGTCGATGAGCAGTTGCGGTTCGTTCTGGCGGTAGGCGCTGTTGATGCGACTGGTTCCGTGCCCGGGGATCTTGACGTACAGGTCGCGCGGGAAGGACAAGACTGCAGACCGCTTGGTCGTCGGATCGAGGCGGATCACCATGATCGTGTCGCTGCGCTCGCCACTGCGCGCGCCCTTGTCCTGCAACTGGACGCAGCTCTTGTCGGTCGAGTTGTCGGCTCCCGTGACGAGGAAGTTCAGCGCAGTCGGGTCGGCCTCGGGGAACGTATCGGGCGTGCCCGTGTCCTCGGCCAGCGTTTGGCCTGGCGCCGCTGTGACAGCGGGGCCTTGAGCCGGCTGGGAACGCGGTCGCGACGAGGTGTTGATCGCGACCTTGAGGCCGTTCTCGCCTGCGTTCTTGCCGATGAGGAGACCGGCCGCGCCGGCGAAGCACAGCACGCTGATCAGACAATTGAGAACCACCACCAGACGTTGCCCAGCGGTGTGGTGGCTACGGAACGGCTTCGGTTCTGTCGTTTCCGCATCAGCCATGAGCCGTGCAGGTTAGCCCGGCGCCGCAAGTGAAGGACGGCGGCTTGTCCGTGCGGTTGACTATGGTCGGTTCGTGCTCGCGTCGTCACCACCTTCGTGGATCAATCGGCTCGACAAGCTGCATCTGCTGACACCGCTGCGAATCCTGTTGATCATCATCGTCGCCATCGTCGTGGCGATCGTGCTGCGCACAGTTGTGACCCGGCTCCTCGGACGCAACTTGCATTTGTCGGGAGGCGACCGACCCCGCGCCGAGGCAAGACAGCGGGCGCTCTCCTCAGCGCTGCGTTCGGCGGTCGTCGGCGTTGTCTGGGGCACCGCAGTCATCACGATCATCAGCGAGCTCGGTGTAAACATCGGCGGCGTCATCGCAACCGCGACGGTGATCGGTGGCGCAGTTGCGTTCGGTGCCCAGACGCTGATCCGCGACATCATCGCCGGACTGTTCGTGCTGGCCGAAGACCAGTACGGGGTGGGAGACACTGTCGACCTCGGCTTGGCGACGGGTGAGGTGGAGCGGATCACGCTTCGCAGCGTGCGACTGCGCGACGGGGAAGGTCTTGTGTGGCACGTTGCTCACGGCAACGTCGCCCGAGTTGCCAACCTGTCGAAGTCATCCGTCGCTCTGCTCGATCTGGAACTGTCCCGAGACACCGACCTCGGATCCATAGACGAGGTTGTCAACCGCCTCGCCGAGAAGCTCCGCGCGGATCCGGCGGCGGCCCCGGCGCTGACCGGCAACATCTCGATCGTCGGGGTCAACGACGTTCGCGACGACAGGCTGGTCTATCGGGTCACAGCGGAGACGCTGCCAGGCAAACGCGACAATGTTCGCCGCGCCTGGCGGCGGCTGGTTCTCCAGGCATTCGGTGAGGGCGACCTGAAACCCCCGCCGGAGCCCCGCACGATTGCCCACTTCGCGCCGGGAGACACGGCCGCGTCGGCATCGCCAGGCGAGGCGCCCGCCTAGTCCGTGACGACCACGGTCGTGCCGATTCCGGCAAAGTCCCACATGAAGATGGCGTCAGCGGTGGCTTGGCGCACGCAGCCTCCGGACAGCGCCTGGCCGAGCTGACTGTCGGCCTCGATTGGCACACCGTTCTCCTTGGGGATCTCGTGAAAGCCGATGTTGTCGCCTTTCGGACCTTGGGCGAATCTGACCATGAACCTCATGCAGATGTTCGGGTGGTCGATGTTGCAGGTGTAGCTCGAGCGGGAGAAGACCTGGTAGACGCCCGGCGTCGGTTGGCCGAACCGACCGGACACCCGATAGGTGCGCACGGTGACGTTGTTGCCGTCGACGATCCACACCCTCATCTGGTTCTTCGAGTACACGACACGCCTGCCGGCCCCTGACAGGTACGGCACACCGGTGTTGGGCGGCGCCGGCGGAAGGGTGGTTGTCGATTCCTCAGTGGGTGGCGGCGGCAGCGTGGGCGTTTCTTGAATGCTGCTGCCACGGGTGGCCGGCGCAGGAGCGTCGGCCGCGGCCAGATTGCTGGCCAGCGGTGCGTTCACATCGCCGCCGTCGCCGGCGATCGTGGTGGTCGTGGTCGTGTCGACCGGGATCGCGGACACGTCCGCCGGAAAAGCAACTGCAGCCACCGAGAGCGCCCCGATGCCTACCAACAGCGCTACAAGCCCAACCCTCGACTTCACGTCGAGCAGGCTACTGGGAGGTCTTCACATCCGTCGGGCCCGGTGACGATGGGGTCAGGCGCACTTCTGTCCGCAACGCCGCACCTTCCCTGAGCGTGAATTCGGCGATGCCGCCGGCCTCGCTCAGATCGCTGCGAGTCGCCTCGATGGCGGCGAGTGCCGCCGGCGGCGCCTCGACGACCAATTCGTCGACGGTCGCGCGTTGACTGAGCTTCGATTCGGTCTTGGCTCGGCGAACCGCTGCCAGCACCTCGCTGACGGGCGCGAGCAGCGACACGTCACCGACCTCGGCAAACATCGCGGCATCCGGCCACGATTCGCTGTGCACCGAACCTTCGTGCCACCAGCTCCACACCTCATCGCTGACGAACGGCAAGAAAGGCGCGAAGAGCCGCAGGACCACGTCGAGGGCCTGGCGCAGCGCTGCCCTCGCGGAATGTGCGGCCTCTTCGCCTTGCGTTCCGTAGGCCCGACCTTTGACCAGTTCGACGTAGTCGTCGCAGAACCACCAGAAGAAGGTCTCTGTGCGTTCCAACGCTCTGGCGTAGTCGTACTCGTCGAGAGCCCGGGTGGACTCATCGACCACCTCGGCAAGACGCGCCAGCATCGCCAGGTCGAGGGCCGAGGCGGGGGTTGCACCGGCGGGCGGCTCGCCGAAGCCGAGCACGAATTTCGTGGCATTCAGGAGCTTCGTCGCCAGTTTGCGACCGATCTTCATCTGGCCCTCGTCGACGGTCGTGTCGACGCCGGCCCTTGCGGAACCGGCCCAATAGCGGACTGCGTCGGTGCCATGGTCCTTCAAGAGGTCGATCGGCGTGACGGCGTTGCCCTTGCTCTTCGACATCTTCTTGCGATCGGGGTCGAGGATCCACCCGGAGATGGCTGCGTCGGACCACGGCAAGCATCCGTGCTCGTGGTGGCTGCGCACCACGCTGCCGAACAACCAGGTGCGGATGATGTCGTGTGCCTGCGGACGCATGTCCATCGGGAAGACGCGGGCGAAGAGATCGGGATCGTCGACCCAGCCGCCGGCGATCTGCGGAGTGAGCGATGACGTGGCCCACGTGTCCATCACGTCGGGATCGCCGATGAACCCGCCCGGCTTTCCGCGCTGGTCGTCGGTGAACCCCTGAGGGCATGCAACCGAGGGATCGATCGGCAGCTGCGCGGGATCGGGAGCGAGGATCTGGTCGTACAGCGGGTTGCAGGCATCGTCGAGTCGGTACCACAGGGGGATCGGCACACCGAAGAAGCGCTGCCGGCTGATGAGCCAATCGCCGTTCAGGCCGCCGACCCAGTTCTGGTAGCGGTTGTACATGTACGCGGGATGCCACCGCAGCTGCGCGCCGCGTTCGAGCAACGCGTTACGCAGCGCCTCGTCGCGTCCGCCGTTGCGGATGTACCATTGACGAGTGGCCACGATCTCGAGCGGCCTGGATCCGCGTTCGTAGAACTTGACCGGGTGGGTGACCGGTCGCGGTTCGCCGATCATCTCGCCTGACTCCGTCAACATCTCGACGATCTTTCGCTGGGCCTGCTTCGGAGCAAGCCCCGCGACCTGTGAGTACGCGGCGTCGCCGGCCGGCGTGACGATCCAGGGCGGTGTGTCGGCAGCCATCCGGCCGTCGAAGCCGATGAGGGCACGTGAAGGAAGGTTGAGCTCGCGCCACCAGGTGACGTCGGTGGTGTCGCCGAACGTGCAGATCATCGCCATCCCGGTCCCCTTGTCGGGGTCGGCAAGGTGGTGTGCGAGCACAGGCACTTCGACTTCGAACAGGGGAGTGCGCACGGTGCTTCCGAACAGCGGTTGGTAGCGCGGATCGTTGGGATGGGCGACCATCGCCACGCAACTGGCCAGCAACTCCGGCCGTGTCGTGTCGATCGTCAGATCACCTTGACCGTCGCTGCGGTGAAACGTGAGCTTGTGATAGGCCCCCGGCACGTCGCGGTCTTCCATCTCGGCCTGGGCGACCGCAGTGCGTTCGTCGATGTCGTAGAGCGTCGGCGCGTCCTGCTGATATGCCTCTCCCCGGTCGAGATTGCGGAGGAACGCGAGCTGGCTGGTTCGTTGTGCGCGTTCGCCGATGGTGGTGTAGAGGAGTGACCAGTCGATCGAGATGCCGAGCCGGCGCACGAGTTGTTCGAACACCTCCTCGTCGTTCTGGATCACGCCGTGGCACAGGCTGACGAAGTTCGGCCGGCTGACCGGGATGGCCCGGTGGTCCTTGGGGACATCGCCGTTGTAGGGCGCCACGAAGTCGGGGGCGTAGGGCAACGACGGATCGCAACGAACCCCGGTGACGTTCTGGACGCGGCGTTCTGTCGCGAGGCCATTGTCGTCCCACCCGATCGGATAGAAGACCGTCCGGCCGCGCATGCGCTGGAAGCGGGCGATGGTGTCGGTGTGCGTGTAGCTGAAGACGTGGCCGATGTGCAACGCGCCACTGGCGGTCGGCGGCGGTGTGTCGATGGCAAACACCTGGTCGCGGGTCACGGTGCGATCGAAGCGGTAGATGGCGTCGGCTTCCCACCGCTGCATCCAGCGGTCCTCGATACCGTCGAGCGACGGCTTGTCGGGGATCTTCGACTCAGAAGCAGACATGGTTCGTCAAGGCTACCGATCGTCTGTCTGCGCCGGGACTCCATTTGGCGGACCAATGTGACCACATTGATGATAATGTGTACACATGGATGTCGGTGTGCGTGAGTTGAAGCAACATCTGTCGGATTACCTCGACCGTGCCGCGCGTGGCCAGATCATCACCATCACGGAACGGGGCCGGCCAAAGGTTCAGCTCGTCCCCTTACCCGGCGGAGGCGATCGCCTTGCTGAAGGGATTGAGGAGGGCTGGATAACCCCGCCTGCCAAGTCTGGCTCCCTCACTCCCGGGAAGAGGTTTCGATCTACCGAACGGATCTTGGGTGCACTCGATCAAGACCGCGGCGACTGACCGCGGCGATGACGACTTACGTCGACTCGAGCGCTCTGCTGAAGAGCTACTTCGCGGAGCCCGACGCTTCTGTCGCCCAACGGCTCCTGCTCAGTGATTCGGTTTTGGTGACCAGCTGGATCACCATGATCGAAGTCCGTCGCAACCTCGCTCGCGTGTTGACGGGATCGGAGCTGCGTGAGGCAAAGGAGCAATTTGCGGCCGACCTCGATGCGATTGCGCTTGTTGCCGTCGACGAAGTGGTGTGTCGCGCGGCGGCGCAGATTGCCGAGCAGCTCGCAGTCCGCTCGCTCGATGCCATTCATCTCGCCTGCGCGCAACGTTTGGCAATTCCTTCACTGCCGTTCATCACGTTCGATCTTCGTCAGGCGCAGGTGGCGCGTTCGCTTGGGTTCACTGCACTGGGCAGCTGAGCAGTTCAAGACGGCTCACGGAGCGCGGCGCGGACTCGATCGGACCAATCGATCGATTCGGTTGACACGCCCTGCTCCTTCATCTCGCTGCGTTGCGCGGCAAGTGCGTCGGCAGCGTCGGCCGCGCCGACATCTTCCAACCAACCCTGGAACTCGCTTCGTAGGTGCGAGGCCAGCGCAGGGCTGGCCCCACCGGTGCTGACGGCAACCGTTATCGGTCCGGCTCGGGCGACGGCCGGCAGGATGAACGAGCAGTTTGCCGGATCGTCGGCAGAGTTGACCCAGATGCCGCGGCTGGCGGCGTCGGCGGCGACCTTGGCGTTGACCGCAGGGTCGTCGGTCGCCGTGATGACCAATCGAGCCGCGCTGAGGTCGTCCGGTTCGTAGGCGCGGGCGACAACTCGCACGGGTAGTTCGCGGATCTCATCGGTGGCAGACGGAGCCACTACGGTCACGTCGGCATGGGCGTTGAGCAGTCCTTCGATCTTGCGGAGGGCCACCGCGCCGCCCCCGACGACGACCACGTGGACCCCGTTCAGGTCGAGCACGATCGGGTAGTCGAATGACACCTCGGAAGGCTACCAACGATGAATTACCCTAATCTTGATCGAATTAGTCGTAATTAGGTATGCTTCCGGAGTGAGCCTGCTCCAAGCCCCTGCGAACGTCGAGCAGTTGCACCCTATAGAGGTCCTGCGCTGGGCATTCGACACCTACGGGGTCGAGAACGTAGCCGTCACGTCGAGCTTCGAAGATGCCGTGTTGGTTCATCTCGCGGCCAGTGCCAATCCAGCCGCCGACATCGTCCTGCTCGACACGCAATACCTCTTCGCCGAGACGTGGTGGCTCGCCGAGCAGATGCAGGACAAGTTCGGGATCAACCTTCGCGTCGTAACCCCCCTTCCGGAAGTCCAACGCGACAACCTGTGGCAAACCGATGTCGAGGCGTGTTGCGCGGTTCGCAAGGTCGAGCCGCTGAATCGTGCCCTCCAGGACAAAGCCGCATGGGTAACTGGCGTCCGTCGCGTCGACGGCCCGACACGGGCCAACGCGCCAGTCGTCAGTTACGACATCGGCCGCAACCTGGTAAAGATCAACCCGCTGGCCACATGGACCGACGACGACATGTCGCTGTATGCCGAGATCAACCAGTTGCCGGTCAATCCGTTGAGCGCTCGTGGCTACCCGTCGATCGGCTGCTGGCCGTGCACGCGGCCGGTCGCAGAGGGCGAGGACCGGCGTGGCGGCAGATGGGCCGGCAATGCCAAGACCGAATGCGGCCTGCACGTATGAACGCGACGGCCAGTCCTCATCTCGAATCACTTGCCGACGAGGCGGTCACGATCATTCGCGAGGTCGCGACGGAGTGCGAGAGCCCCGTTCTGCTGTTCAGCGGCGGCAAGGACTCCGCGGTGTTGTTGCACCTCGCGGTGCTCGCATTCGCGCCGGCCAAGTTGCCCTTCCCAGTGATGCACGTCGATACCGGTCACAACTTTCCCGAGGTCATCGAGTACCGCGACGACTTCGTCCGGCGCGTCGGCGCGCGGCTGGTGGTGGCCAGTGTGCAGACATCAATTGACACCGGTCGCGTTGTCGAAGACCCAGGCCCGCGTTCCAGCCGAAACCGTCTCCAGTCGGTCACACTGCTCGACGCAATCACCGAGCACGGGTTCGACGCAGCATTCGGGGGCGGTCGCCGCGACGAGGACAAGGCACGTGCCAAGGAGCGCATCCTGTCGTTTCGCGATCGTCATGGTCGATGGGATCCGCGCAACCAACGTCCCGAGCCGTGGGATCTGCTCAACGCCCGCATCCGCAAGGGTGAGCAACTCCGTGCATTCCCATTGAGCAACTGGACCGAGCTCGACATCTGGCAGTTCATCGCAGCCGAGCAGATCCCGTTGCCGAGCATCTACTACTCGCATCAACGCGAGGTCGTGGCCCGCGACGGCATGTTGCTGGCCGTGGGTGGGCCGGTGGAGCTCGAGCCCGGCGAGCAGTCCTCGATCGAAACTGTCCGGTACCGCACGGTTGGCGATGCGAGTTGCACCGGCGCTATTCGATCCAGCGCGGCGACCATCGACGAAGTGATTGCCGAGGTCGCCGTTGCACGCATCACCGAGCGCGGCGCAACCCGCGCCGATGACACGTTCAGCGAATCAGCCATGGAAGACCGCAAACGAGAGGGCTACTTCTGATGACTTCGACACTTCGCATCGCGACTGCCGGCAGCGTCGACGACGGCAAGAGCACGCTGATCGGTCGCCTGTTGCACGACACCAAGACGGTGTTCGAGGACCAACTCGTGGCCCTCGAGAAGGCCAGCCGCCGGTACGGCGACGGCGAGAGGAACCTCGCGCTCCTGACCGACGGCCTGCGCGCCGAGCGCGAACAGGGCATCACCATCGACGTCGCCCACCGCTACTTCGCCACGCCCCGCCGCAGCTTCATCGTCGCCGACACGCCCGGCCATGCGCAGTACACGCGGAACATGGTCACCGGGGCCTCGACGGCCGACGTCGCGATCGTGCTCGTCGACGCTCGCCACGGTGTGCTCGAGCAGACCCGCCGGCACGCCTTCATCGCCTCGCTTCTCGGAGTCAAGGCCATCGCTCTTGCCGTCAACAAGATGGATCTCGTCGAGTGGGACGAGGGCGAGTTCGACTCGGTGGCCAAGGATCTCGCCGGGTACGTCGAAGCGCTCCCGACGCCCGTGCCTGTTGTCGCCTTCCCGATCAGCGCGCTGCATGGCGACAACGTCGTCACGCTGTCGCCGCACTCGCCCTGGTATGAGGGCACGACGTTGCTCGATTGGCTGGAGACATTCGACGCTTCCACGGTCGAGCAGGTCGCGCCGCGCCTCGACGTGCAGCGCGTCATCCGGCCGCAGGGCTCCGACTTCCGCGGCTTCGCCGGCCGGCTTGCCGGGGGCAGTCTGACTGTCGGCGATCAGGTCACCGTGCTGCCGAGCGGGCAGACCAGCACCGTGTCGGGCATCCAGCGATTTGGCCGCGACGCAGCGGTCGCCTCAGCTGGCCAGGCCATCTCGGTCACGTTGGCCGACACGATCGACGTCGCCCGCGGCGATGTCTTGGTGGCCGGAGTCGAGTTGCCGACCGAAGCGGTGTCCGGCCACGTGTGCTGGATGATCGACCAGCCCTTGCGCGAAGGTGCGCGCTACTGGTTCAAGCACGGCACACGCGTCGGGCGAGCCGTGATCGATGCCGTGGAATATCGTCACGACCTCCACACCCTGGAGCCGGTGGCGGCGGATGAGATCGGGCTCAATGATCTGGCCATGGTGCGCCTGTCGCTCAGCGAGCCGATCGTCGCCTCGCCGTACGAGCTCAGTCATGAAGGCGGCCGTCTGATCTTGGTCGACGAGGCCACCAACACTACGGCTGGGGCAATGATGATTACGGTGGCCGCATGATCTCACTGGTCGGCGCTGGTCCGGGAGACCCGGAGCTGCTGACGATCCGCGGGTTGCGTCGGCTGCAAGCGGCCGATGTCGTCGTGCACGATGCGCTGGTCGGTACCGGCGTGCTTGCCCTCGCCCGGCCCGATGCGGAGCTCGTCGATGTCGGCAAGCGCCCTGGCGCACCGGTGCCACAGGAGTTGATCAACGAGTTGCTGATCCAACTGGCTCGAAGCGGTCGCAACATCGTTCGGTTGAAGGGTGGCGATCCCTTCGTCTTCGGTCGAGGCGGTGAAGAGGCACTGGCCCTCATCCGTGCCGGTCTCGACTTCGAAGTGGTCCCCGGTGTCTCGTCGGTCATCGCTGCGCCTGCTGCCGCCGGCATCCCCGTCACTCACCGCGGCGTCAGCGCGTCCTTCACGGTCGTCACGGGCCACCGCCAGCGTGGCGAGGCAGCCGTCAACTGGCATGCCTTGGCTCAAGTCGGCGGCACGATCGTGGTGTTGATGGGCGTCGCCCAACGCGGCGCCATTGCGACTGCGCTCATCGAGGGCGGCTTGCCGGCCGACACTCCTGTCGCAGCTATCCGCCACGCCACGTCGGCCGAACAGCACATCGTGCGCTGCGCGCTGTCGGCGTTGGCCGATGCAGCAGTCGAGTCACCGGCCACCATCGTGATCGGCGCGGTCGCAGCGTTCGATCTGACCGGTGAATTGATCAAGGGGCTCATGGCTGCCGGCACGTAGGCTGGCCGGCCATGCTGCACCTGTACGACACGGCAACCCGAGAGATTCGCGAGCTCGCCATGCGCGAGCAGGGCACGGTCGGCATTTACTTGTGCGGTCCTACGGTCTATGGCCCACCGCACATCGGCCACGGCCGGGCGACGCTGGTGTACGACGTGTTGCGCCGTTACCTCGAATGGACCGGGCTCGACGTTCGGCTCGTCAGCAACGTCACGGACATCGACGACGCGATCATCAACCGCGCCAACAACGAGAACCGACCATGGCAGGACATCACGACGAAATGCGAGGCCGTGTGGTTCGAGGCGATGGGCAAGTTGGGCGTCGCCCGCCCGACCGACGTGCCTCACGCAACGCAATACGTCGAAGAGATGGTCACGATGATCGGCCAACTGGTCGAGATCGGCCGTGCCTACACGACCGACGACGGCGTGTACCTCAGCGTCGAGACGGTGGAGGACTACGGGTTACTCGTCAACCAGCATCTCTCCGACATGATCGAAGGCGGCGGCGACCGCGAGGTGTACGGCGCCGAGAACAAGCGTCATCCTGCCGACTTCGTGTTGTGGAAGATGGCCAAGCCCGGCGAGCCCTCGTGGCCGTCGCCGTGGGGTGACGGGCGGCCGGGGTGGCACAGCGAATGCGTCGTCATGAGCCTCGACATCCTCGGCGAGGGCTTCGACCTTCACTGCGGTGGCATGGATCTGAAGTTCCCGCACCACGAGAACGAGCGCGCCCAGGCGGTCGCGCTCGGCAAGCGCTTCGCCAACCATTGGATGCACAACGGCTTCGTCGTCGATGCCGAGGGCGAGAAGATGTCGAAGAGCCTCGGGAACGTGGCCAACCTGCTCGATCTGATGCAGCACTACGACGCCCGTGCATACCGCATGTTGCTGCTCCAGTCGCATTACCGCGGCCCCGTGTCGGTCGGCCAGGACAACATCGACGCATCGGTCAGGTCGCTGGCCGGTCTCGACTCGTTCGCCTCTCGCACCGCCGGGCTCCCGACGGTCGACGCCGACGCGGACGTGCTGGCCGGGTTCCGGGAACGGATGGACGACGACCTCGACACACCCGGCGCAACCGCGCTGCTGTTCGAGACGGTCCGCCGCGCCAATGCCGCCCTCGACTCCGGCGACCCCGTCGCTCCATCACTCGTCGCAGCGGTCTACGAGATCTGCACGGCGTTCGGCCTGGTCCTCAACGCAGGAGGCGACGTCCCTGCCGAGGCTGCAGCGAAGGCCGCGGCGCTTGATGCCGCTCGGGTCGCAAAGGACTTCGCTGCGGCCGACGCGATCCGCGCCGAGCTACAGGCGGATGGCTGGACGGTCGAGACCACCAAGGCCGGCACCACGCTTCGTCGCTGACGAATTTGCTCAGCGATTCAGCACGACAGCGACGGCACCGCCGGCATGTCGACGTCGCTGCTGACCTGCATCGCCGTTTCGATGAAGGCTTCTGCCGCGCGAGACTGCAGCCGGTCGCGATGCCAGATGATCCCGATCTGTCGATCGAGCTTGGCGTTGAGCCCACGGATGGCGACGCGGGCATCGGGGATGGATCGCTCGACGGTCAGCAGGGGCACGATGGCCACGCCGAGTCCGATGGCGACGAGTCGTTGCGTCGTGAGGTTGTCGTCACTTCGAAACACGATATGTGGCTCGGCCCCGACTCGCTCGAGGGCGCGGGCGATGCGCGTCGCGCACGGATCGTTGGCCGGCATGGAGATCATCCGTTCACCGGCGAGCTCGGCGAGGTCGACCGTGTCGAACTGGGCCAACGGATGGTCGGGCGCGGTGATCAGCACCTCAGGATCGCGGATCAGTTCGACCGTCGCGTGTGATTCGTCGAGTGTGCTCATGTCGGCGAACGCCAGATCGGCTTGACCGCTTCGGATCAGGCCCTCGACATTGGAGATCACCGGCTCGTTGCGCAGTTCGATGTTGATGTCGGGCCACGCTGTGCGGAACTGGGCGAGCGTCGGCGGTAGCAGACGGTTGCTGGCTGACTGGAAGGTGCCGACGCGCAGCACACCTGCATCGCCAGCGGCCATCGCGTCGAGATCGGCTTTGGCCGCGGCCAGTCGGGCGACGATGTGGCCGGCGTGGTCCAGCAGCACCTTGCCCGCCTCTGTGAGCGACACAGAGCGTGGACCGCCCGGACGGTCGACGAGGCGGTGGCCGACCGCCTTCTCCAACGTCGAGATCTGCTGCGAGATCGCGCTCTGCGCGTAACCCAGCCGCGTTGCTGCTTGGGAGAAGGAACCGGTCTGGGCGACGGCCTCGAGGGCCATCAGATGGCGGACTTCCACTCCGACGGGTAAATCGAATTCAGAGATTGATTTCAACATGAATATCTATTTCTCTTATTGATCGCATTGGACGATACTAACCTACAAGTTCAATTCAAGGAGAAGATTCATCATGGCAGCTTTGATTCTGCTGGCCCTACTCGTCGCAGCGGCCGCCGCGCCGCGCCGCGGCGTCGACTCACGTTCCGATTTCACCGGAAGCCCCGACTGGCGCAACCGCACCGCATGAGTTCGCACCACAGAGGTCCCCCTCGCTAGCCCCGCCATCCAACCCCGGTGGTGGCGGGGCTAGACCCCCCTAGTCCGTCCCCGATGCCCGTATCGCGGCAAAAGGGCTGCTCGGTCAGATAAAACGGTGAGTCGTGGTCAAGCGACAGCGCACCCCGGTACCAAAGGGGTACTGGACGATCTGGACCACCGTCGCACTCGACCTCGTCGGCTTCGGGATCGTCGTGCCGATCCTCGGCCGCTACGCCGAACGGTACGGCGCCTCCGGCCTCACAGTCGGCTTTCTCTTTGCCTCGTTCTCCCTCGCCCAGTTGCTGTGTGCGCCATTGCTCGGTCGGTTGTCTGACCGCATCGGCCGCAAACCGGTCATCGTCATCTCACTCATCGGTACCGCCGTCGGAAGCTTCATCACTGGTGCAGCTGGCGTCCTCTGGCTCCTGTTCGCGGGTCGCATCGTCGACGGTGCGTCGGGCGGCAGCCTGTCGGTTGCGCAGGCGGCCGTCGCTGACATCGCGCCGGAAGAGCAGCGGCCCGGCCTCATCGGCATGCTCGGGGCCGCGTTCGGAATCGGCTTCGTGCTCGGCCCCGCAATCGGCGGGCTCGCAGCACTCGGCGGCCCCCACGTTCCGTTCTACATTGCGGGCGTTCTGGCCACGATCAACGCCATCGCGGCCATCATTCGTCTCCCCGAGACGCGTCACCCCGAAAGTCGCGTCAGCCGCCACGATCTGACGGCGCCGACGTCGCCGATCCTGCGCCACCTGGCTGTGATCGGTTTCGTCACTGTCGTCGCCTTCACCGCCTTCGAGGCCACGTTCTCGCTCTTCGGTGATCGTCGGTTCGGGTTGACAGAAGCCGGGACGGCGGCCGTTTTTCTCGGCGTGGGTGTGGTGCTGGTGGCAGTACAAGGCGGTGCGTACGGAAGACTCGTAGAACGGTTTGGCACGCAACGCCTGTTCGCGATCGGCTTGGCGATGTTGATCGCCGGCCTCGCGGTGACCGCAGTCGCCACGGTGTGGCCGGTGCTGATCATCGCCCTGCTCCTGCTGTCGGTCGGGCAGGGCTGTGCCTCGCCATCCATCACGTCGCTGGTCACAGAACATGCTCCACCCGAGCGTCGCGGCGAGGCGCTTGGGTTTCAGCAGTCGGCCAACGGGGTCGGGCGCGTGCTGGGCCCGCCGGCAGCAGGGGCGATGTTCGACCGTGTCGGGATCTGGAGCCCGTACGTCGCCGGCTCGGTGCTGTGCGGCGTGTCGATGGTTCTGGTTGTCGCGTGGGGATTGAACCGCCATTTACCTGATTCCGACTCGGTTAGCTGCGAGAATGTCCCGACCAAATGACTGACACCCTCGAACGTCACGATCTGGAGCACAGCGGTCTCCAACATCGGGGCCTCGAACATCCGGCGCTGGAACGGCTTGCGGATTTCGAAGCCCTATGGCTTGCCGACTCGCTGCCCACCAAGCGCAACGCGATGCCGATGGGCTACCAACCCGGGCTCGACGGCCTTCGTGCGATCTCGGTTATCGCGGTCATCTTGTACCACGCCGGGTTCGGGTGGATGCACGGTGGGTTCCTCGGCGTCGAGGTCTTCTTCGTCGTGTCGGGTTACCTCATCACTTCATTGCTGCTGGAGGAGCGCGAAGGCAGCGGCGGCGTGCGCCTTCGGCAGTTCTGGCTGCGACGGGCGCGTCGGTTGCTACCTGCGCTGTTCGCCGTGCTCATTGCCCTCGGAGCGTGGGTCGCGTTGCTGGGCACTGCTCAACAGCGGTCCGATCTGCATCGTGATTACCTCCCCGGGATCTTCTACGTCGCCAACTGGGGTCAGATCTTCGGCGGCGCCCAGTACTTCGGCAACTTCTCACCGTTGCGTCACCTGTGGAGCCTCGCCGTCGAGGAGCAGTGGTACCTGCTGTGGCCGCTGGCGTTCGTGCTGTTGACTCGGCGCACCAAGCGCACCGCCGAAGTCGGACGGTCCATCCTCATCGCGGCGGTCGTGGTGATGATCATCACGTGGTGGCTCTCATCCCCCTCGGCGTTGACCTCGAACCGCACCAACTTCTTGTACCTCTCCACGTTGACGCGATCGAGTGGGCTGTTGCTGGGTGCCGGTGCTGCATTCCTGTGGCGGCCGTGGAAGAACAAGGCGCCGGCCACCACCCACCGTGCGGGTGTGATGCTCAACATCGCCGGCTTCGCCGCCGCCGCGCTCCTCATCTGTTCGTTCACTGCCGCGCATCTGACCGATCGATCGTTGTATCGATGGCAGTTGGCGGCGGTGTCGATGCTGTCGCTGGTCGTCGTCGCTGTGGTCGTGCATCCAGCAGCCTCGTCGGCGCAATGGCTGTTCAGCAGTCCTGCGCTGGTCGGTCTCGGCAAGCGCTCCTATGGGGTGTATCTGTGGAGTTGGCCGATCTCTGTGATCTGCGGCGCGTACGTCGGGTCGTGGACGAGGTTCATCGCGGCGATGTCGCTGACCATCGTCATCTCCGAGTTCTCGTACGTCTACATCGAGACACCGATTCGCAAGGGATCGCTACGGCGATGGTTCGATCGCACGCACGACAAGGACTGGTCGACACGAACGCTCGCCTCAGCGCTGGCCGGCGTGCTGGTCGTCGGGTCGCTCGTCGTCTTCTTCTCGCGGGTCGATCGATTTGATCGCGCTGCAGGTGGGCCCGACGTGTCGATCGATCTCACAAAGGTGCAGGTGCCCGTACCCGCCGCAGACGCCGCTGCCAGCGCGACAACTGCGGTTGTAGGCGCAGCACCAGGCGTGTCCACCGCGCCGACATCTACCGCAGTCGGTGTCGCTGCGCCGGCGCAAGCCGCCGGCCCGGCACGTCTCGTGATCGTCGGTGACTCGCAGGCGCACGCGTTGGCGATCAACCTTCCATCCGGCATCGAGAGCGCGTTCAAGATCACCGATGGGTCCGTCGAGGGGTGCAGCGTGTACGACGACGGCGTGGTGCGCTCGCAGCGAAGCGGCTTCAATCGATCGTTCGCGGACTGTGGCGGATGGGCCGACAAGTGGGGCAAGGTTGCCGGCAAGGCACATGCCCAAGTGGCCCTCGTCGTGCTCGGCGCGTGGGACGTGTTCGACGTCGAGGTCGGTGGTCACGTGATCGCGTTCGGCACCCCCGCTGCCGACAAACGGTTCATCGACGATCTTGGCCTTGGGGTCGCGGCGTTGCGCTCTGCCGGGTCGAAGGTCGCGCTCCTCGAGGTGCCGTGCATGCGACCCACAGACGTCGCGGGCGCTGCTGTTCCGGCCCTTCCCGAACGCGGCGACGACAACCGAGTCGCCCATTTGAACAAGCTGCTGCGCCAGGTTGCAGCGAAGGACCCGACCAACGTCTCGTTCGTGAGCGGACCGACCGAGTGGTGCAACGACCAGACGATCTCCACCGATCTTGGTTACCGGTGGGACGGGGTCCATGTCTACAAACCTGGCGCCAAGTTGATCTACGAGACCATCGCCCCGGCGCTCCTGGCAATACCGCACAGTTGATTTCAGCTTGACAATCACTGGTTACCCGGCGGTATAGTTACCCGCAGGTAACATCGTGACCAGGAGTGATCATGGCTGATTTCGCGCTCAACGAAGACCAACTGCAGATCCAGAAGTGGGTTCATGACTTCGCCGAGGACGTCATCCGTCCGGCCGGTCACGAGTGGGACGAACGTGAGGAGTTCCCGTACCCGATCGTCGAGCAGGCGGCCGAGATCGGTTTGTACGGCTGGGAGTTCCTGCTGAACAGCTTCAGCGATCCGACGGGGCTCACGTTGCCGGTCGCGATCGAAGAGATCTTCTGGGGCGACGCCGGCATCGGCATGGCCATCATGGGATCGGCGCTGGCTGCTGCAGGCATCAACGGCAACGGAACCCCCGAGCAGGTCGCAGAATGGGTTCCGCAGTGCTACGGCGATGCCAAGAAGGTGCAGCTCGGTGCGTTCTGCGTCAGCGAGCCCGACGCCGGCTCCGATGTCTCGTCACTGCGCACCCGCGCCGCCTACGACGAGGCCAATGACGAATGGGTGCTCAACGGGACGAAGGCATGGATCACCAACGGTGGCATCGCCGACGTGCATGTCGTCGTCGCCGCAGTCGAGCCGGAGTTGAAAGGCCGAGGCCAGGCCTCGTTCATCGTCCCGCCCGGGACCAAGGGTCTCAGCCAGGGCCAGAAGTACAAGAAGCACGGCATCCGCGCCTCGCACACCGCCGAGGTTGTGCTCGACGATTGTCGGGTGCCCGGCAGTTGCCTGCTCGGCGGCAAGGCCAAGCTCGATGCGAAGTTGGCGCGGGCCCGCGAACTGGGCCACAGCGGCGAAAAGCAGCCGGCGATGACAACGTTCGAGGCCACTCGTCCGGCGGTCGGAGCACAGGCACTTGGCATCGCCCGCGCTGCGTACGAGTTCGCGCTCGACTACGCCAAGGAGCGCAAGGCTTTCGGCAAGCCGATCGTGATGCACCAGGCGATCGCCTTCAAACTGGCCAACATGGCGGTCGAGATCGACGCGGCCCGGTTGCTGATCTGGCGCGCCGCGTGGCTGGCTCGCAACGGCGGTTTCAAGAATGCGGAAGGCTCGATGAGCAAGTACAAGGCATCCGAGGTTGCGGTTCGCGTGACCGAAGAGGCGATCCAGATCCTGGGCGGCTACGGCTACACCCGCGAGTACCCCGTCGAGCGTTGGCACCGCGACGCCAAGATCCACACGATCTTCGAAGGCACCTCGGAGATTCAGCAACTGGTGATCGCAAGAGCGATCTCTGGCCTGCGTATCGAGTAACAGTCGTGTCCGCAGAAGGATCACGTGACCCGGCGCGTCGCTCTGGATCGTGCGGATTCGGGCCGTCGAGGCGTCGGGGGCGATACGCGTCGTTCTTCAACACACGGAACTCGTGGATCGATGGGTGAGCTCATCCGGCCACATCGATCGACCCAATTAGTGTCGAGACGATGAATTCCATGGCCCGCCGGATGTTCGAACTCGTCGAGCCGATCGGTGTCATCCCCTACTCAGCCGATGAACCCAACGAGGCGATGTTCGCCCTGGGGTTCACCAACTACTGGGACACCTACTTCGCCGGACGAGCGGCGCCCCTGGGCATCGCCCCGGCGGAGGTGGTCGACGCGCTCTTCTACAACTTCGCTCCCGGCGAAGTGGCTCGCCACATCCCGAAGGTCTGGCGCACCACCACACCCGAAGCGGCGATCGCGGCGCGCCAGATGGGCTGCGTGAAGGCGCTGCGGCGGATCCTCGCCGACCGCGTCGACCTCCCGACCTTCGCTCGCGCCTCCGAGCTGTTGATCAAGGCGGCGACCAGCGCCCCGTTCGAGGGCCGACCCATGTACGCCGCGCTGCGCACGATTCCGATCCCCGACGACGTGGTGGCTCGCCTCTTCCATGCAGCGTCCCTGCTGCGCGAGCACCGCGGCGACGGGCACATCGCGGCCCTGATGATCGAGGGCGTCGGCGGCCTCGAGGCGCATGTGCTCTTCGCCCTCG
>JANPGV010000180.1:0-9042 GCA_031424145.1 Ilumatobacteraceae bacterium | reverse complement strand
CGGGTTCGATGTCGCATCAACTGCGCCAGCTGTGTCCGAGAGCATCCGCGTCGCCGGAGTGCAGACCCTCACGCTCGTGGCGACCGTGCCCCGAGGCGTCTCGTTACCGCCTCAGGCGATCTTCGCCAACGCCCGGCTCGTCCCGTGAACGGGGCCCGAGGTCGATTGCAGTGGCCGCTCGGTAGCGGCCGAGGGCGCGGCGCAGATCGCAGCAACGGTGGGAAGTTGCGCCTGCCCGGTTTGTCGGGACCGAGATGAAGAAGTTGGCGGCCATCGCGTGCGCCATCGTGCTTGTTGCTGCCGGCTTGTTCGTCGTGCGGTGGACAAGGCGAGGTTCCTCGTCCGGCGTCGCTTCTTCGAGTTCGACCTTGGCGCTTGGCGTATCGCCGGCAGTCGCCCACTCTGACCGTCTCGGCGAGTTGCCGGCGGACCAGCAGATGACCGTCCGCATCCTGCTCCGGTCCTCCAACGAGCGTCAGGCAGCCGAGGACTTCTTGCGCGCCCACGGGCTGACGGTGACGACCATCCCAACGCTCGACTTTCTCATCGTGTCGGGTCCGGTGCGGGACGTGAACGCGGCCTTCGGCGTCCACCTCTATGAGTGGCACAACCGGACAACTGGAGAGGACTTCTACGCCAACGAGAAGCCCGCGACACTCCCGTTCGGCGTCGCCGCAGTTTTCGGCCTCGATGACTCGGCCCGGGCCCAACCGCTTCGCACCCGGCAATCGTTCGGATCTTCAGGACTTTCAGCCGAACAGCTTCGTCGCGCTTACAACGCCCAATCGCTGCTCGAGTCCGGTACCGACGGCTCGGGGCAGACGGTCGCGATCTACGCCCAGGGCGGGTTCTCCAAGGACAACGTGGATCACTTCGCCGACGACAACGGCCTCGCTCACCCGACCGTCTACGTGACGAACCTGAGCGGCGCTCTTACGTGGCTGTCGCTAACCAAGATCCAGCCTCCAACCGGGGTCAACGGCTCCTTCTCGCCCTCGCACGACCTCCCACAAGCAGAGACGGAGATGGACATCGAAGCCGTCCATTCGATCGCACCGATGGCTGCCATCCACGTGTACGAGCTTGCCACGAACACCGATTTGGGCAGCGGTTTCGACATCTTCCTCGTTGCCGTCGCCCTCTACGGGGAGCACATCGCTTCAATCAGCGCCGGCTTTTGCGAGAGTGACTTGGGCGCGAGCCAGCCCGGGTACGCAGATCTGTACAAGCGGATCGTAGAGACGTACGACGTCTCGGTGTTCGCCGCCTCAGGTGACTCCGGAACGGTCTGCCCCGGTGCGGTCAGCGGCAGCAAGACTGAGACCAACTATCCGGCGAGCGATCCGTCGGTCACCGCCGTTGGCGGCACCCATCTCGATCTGAAGTCTGACGACACCATGAACTCCGAACAGGCCTGGGATCTACCCGACGTCAACTGGGTGCCAACGAACACCCCGGAGGCGTCCGGCGGCGGTGCGTCCGGCTTCGCGCGGCCGCCGTGGCAGATCGGTCCCGGTGTGCCGCGCGGGACGCAGCGCCTCGTGCCGGACGTGGCCGCCGACGCCGACATCGAGAGCGGGCTCAGGGTGCACGCCTATCGCCCGTCGACCAAAAACGACGAGTCGTACGCCAACGGCGGGACGAGTCTGGCTGCACCGCTGTGGGCCGGCTTCGCGGCCCTGTTCAACCAGTACGCCCAGGAGCACGGGGCTCCGCTGCTCGGCCTGGCTAACCCGATGCTCTACCGGTTGGCGGGCCAGGGAGACCGTCCCCTGTTCGACGTCATCGTCGACCAGAACGGTGGGGGCGACCTGGCTGGTCACGCAGGAACGGGCTGGGACGGGGGGACGGGGCTGGGCTCTTTCAACGCCTACGCGCTCGTCCACGACGGCGTCCCGGTACCACCGCCACCGGCAGCGGCGACGTTGGTCCAGGTGTACGAGCCGTGGGTACTGAACGAGGCAAGCGGCGAGGCCGCGCCTCGGCCCGGACTTGTCGTGACCGCTGGGTTCGGTACGTGCGATGGTGGAACCCTCGCCGACCCCGGCCGAGCCGAGGCTTACCGCTGTGTGACGGACGATCACGCGCTGTTGGACGCGTGCTTCGTCCCCACCCCTCCGCTGAACCTCCCGAGCCTCGCTGTGCTGTGCTCGAGCGATCCAACCTCCAACCAGGTCGAACTGCTCAGCCTCAACCAGCCGCTACCGCCAAATGGCAACAGTGAGGATGCGAACGCCGATCCCTGGTTCGTGGTCCTCGCTGATGGTTTGAAATGCGGGCGGGCCGGATCAGGGACAGACACCGCCGTGCTGTCCTACTTCTGCACCGACGGTAAAACGATGGTCACGGCGCCCGATCGGTCCACGCCGACCTGGACGGTCCAAGAAGGAACGTTCGACAACGGAACGCCCGTGCTGTCTCCAGTCCACATCGTCGTCGAGCAGGCGTACCGCTAGTCCAAACGACGTACCTTGCCTAGCACGAGATGCCGAGTGGGACCTGCACACTGGTCGACCGGGATGGGATATGGTTCCTCCGATTCCCCGCCGTTTGGATTGTGGGGCGGGCTTCGCCAAAGGACGTGACTGCATGGCTACCGCCGCCATGATTCAGGTGCCGAATGCTCCGGCGCTGCGTCAGACCATCGACTCGTACATCGTGCAGGGATACTCGATCGCGATGCAAGACTCGTCCTCCTGGTGGTGGTCCGAGGAACGGCAGAACTGGGTCGGCGTGCTCGAGAGTCTGCCCGCCGGCACCCAAGTCTCCGGTGACCGGAAGTGGTGGTGGGACGGTGGTGAATGGCGTCGCCTGCCAGTGCCGACGGACAGCGACAGGAACGGCGAGCTCACAACTCGCGATGCATCTGATGGGCCAGTTGGCCTGCCGACACCTGAGAACTCGGAGACTGCCGAACCACGTCCTGGCGAGTGGTTGCCTCCACCACCTGGGATCTGAGCCGGTTCCCAGCGGGAAAGGATGACTGCAAGTGACCGGAGGTAGCGACATGACAGACCGTCTGGTACGAACGACGTGCACTCACGACTGTCCCGATGCATGCAGCGCCTTGGTCACAGTTGACGCCGACGGCCGGGCCGTCGAGATCAAGGCGGACCGCTCGCATCCGATCACCGGCCGGCATCTCTGCGTGAAGGTCGACCGATATCTCGAGCGGGTCTACAGCCCTGATCGTGTGATGACGCCGCTTCGGCGAACCGGGTCGAAGGGAAGCGGCGAGTTCGCGGCCGTCAGCTGGGACGAAGCGCTCGACGAGATCGCAACCAGATGGCAAGCGATAGCGGCAGAGCTTGGACCCACGTCGATCCTTGGCTACTCATATCTGGGATCGATGGGCTTGCTCGACGCGTTCGGGACCACGCAGGCGCTGTTCAACCGGCTGGGTGCGACGAAGCTGGAGCGATCGATCTGTGGACCGCAGTGGTTCGCGTTGTCGGGTATAACCCGTTGGCCGTGGTCGGACCCGGAGAATTTGCCGGAAGCGAAGCTTGTCGTGGTGTGGGGCATGGATCCGGTCTCGACATCGATCCACACGTGGGAGCTGATCAGGCGCGCCCGAAAGAACGGCGCCGAGCTCGTGGTGGTGGATCCCTACCGGAGCCGGACCACGCCCTACGCCGACGTACATCTCCGCCCCAACCCGGGCACCGACGGGGCGCTCGCACTCGCAGTGGCCAACGTGATCTTCAGTGAAGGACTTCAAGACCACGCATACCTCGCAGCCCATACTTCCGACGTCGATGCCTACAGAACAGCGGTTGAACCATGGACGCCGCAGCGGGCTGCGGAGGAGAGCGGTGTTCCTGCGGGGGACATCGTCGAATTCGCGCGGCGCTACGCGAGCGCGAGGCCCGCGGCGATCCGGCTCGGCGTCGGCATGCAGCGATCGACCGGATCGGGTTCTGCGCTGCGGGCCATCCAATGTCTGCCTGCGTTGACCGGTCAGTGGCAGTGGCCATCCGGAGGCATCGCCGGAGCGGTCTCGATCGGACACGCGAACCTCCCGGCCCTGACCCGGCCCGATCTCGCCCCGACAGGCACGAGAGAGGTGAACATGATCCAACTCGGCCGGGTCCTCACCGATCCAGCAATGGAGCCAGCCATTCGAGCCCTGTACGTCTGGAACAGCAACCCTGCGGTCATTGCTGCTGACCAGCAGCGGGTGTTGGAAGGGCTCAAGCGGGACGATTTGTTCACGGTCGTCCATGACCAGTTCGTGACTGACACCGCCCGATACGCCGACATCGTGCTTCCTGCCACGACGATGCTGGAACATCCCGATCTCGTCGGTTCGTGGGGTTTCTCCTACCTCTCCTGGAACGAGGCGGTCATCGAGCCGCTGGGCGAGTCCAAATCGAACGCCGAGGTGACCCGGCTCCTGGCAGCCCGGTTGGGCTTCGCCGACGACGTGTTCCAACTCGACGATCATCAACTGATGGAGCTTGCGCTCACCGATTCACCTGCGGCCGCCGCAGGCGTCACTTCCAACATGCTCCGCCAGGACGGATTTGTGCGAGTCGGCCCGCCGGTGGGTACCGCGGTCGCGTCCGATTCCACCTTCGCGTTCTTCAACGATGCCCTCGGAGCTGCGGGGCTGCACCCGGTCGCGGAGTACCGCCCGCCGGCTGGAACACCGAATGCCACCAGCCCGTACCCGCTGCGGCTCCTCACCCTCAAGCGTCACTACTCGATCAACACCTCGTACGGAAACCTGCCGGTGATGCTCAACGCGGAACCGCATGCGACTGCGGAGATACACCCTCACGATGCCGCTTCTCGAGCGATCGATGAAGGGGCGGAGATCTCCGTTTACAACGACCTCGGCCGGATCCGACTGACTGCCTCGATCACCGAGAACGTCCCGGCCGGCACGATTGCCATCCCATTCGGTCGATGGGGTGCCGATCCCGAGTCGGGAGGAGTGAACTCACTGACCAGCGATTCTCTCGGCGACCTCGCCAATGGCCCGACCTTCTGCGACAACCTCGTCGAGGTCGAGCTCACCCGATCATCCGTCCTAGCCAGGTGAGCTCGCGTGCCAACTGTGCCGTCGGGGACAGTGACATTCCTGCTCACCGATGTGGAAGGTTCGACGAAGTTGTGGTCCACGAATCCGGCGCGAATGGACTTTTGTATTGCCCGTCACTACGAGATCCTCGACGAGGTGATCTCGGCGCACGGCGGCGTGCGTCCGGTCGAGCAGGGCGAGGGTGACAGCGTCGTCGCCGCGTTCACGCGCCCATCGGATGCGGTTGCTGCAGCGATCGATGGCCAGGCCCGGCTAGTTGCGGAGCTCGACTGGCTATCCGTGCGGATGGCGGTGCACACCGGCGAGGCGATCCTGCGCGGAGAGGACAACTACGTCGGGTCATCGATCATCGCCTGTGCGCGCATCCGGTCATGCGCGCACGGCCGGCAGGTCTTGGTGTCGGAGGCCACGGCACCGCTGATCGGCACCATGTTCACGCTGACCGATCTCGGCGCGGTCCGGCTGAAGGGAATCGTCGCTCCGGTACGGGTGTGGCAGGTGGTTGCTCCCGGGCTGCCGATCGACTTCCCTCCGTTGCGGGGGCTCGACGCCGCGCCACACAACCTGCCCGTCCCGGTCACTTCACTGATCGGGCGTCGAGAGGAGCTGAGTGTGCTCCGTGCTGTTATAGAGCGCAGCCGGCTGACGACACTGACCGGAGCCGGCGGTTGCGGGAAGACCCGGCTCGCCCTGACAACGGCGACCGAGTCACTCGGCGGTTTTATGGGTGGGTCGTGGTGGATCGAGTTGGCTACCGCGTCGACGAATGACCAGGTCGCCAACGCGGTCGCGGCGGCGCTACGGATACCACTGGTCGCTGGTGCGGACCAGGTCGGTCAGGTCACGAACCATCTCCGACAGATCGGACCAACGCTGCTCGTGCTCGACAATGCCGAACATGTCATCGACGCCGTCGCTCACCTTGTCAACGCGATCGTCGACAACTGTCCGGACATCAAGGTCATAGTGACCAGCCGCGAGCCGCTCGGTGTGTCCGGCGAAGAGGTCTGGCGAACCCCCTCGCTCGTCGTCAACGAGGCAGCGGCCCTGTTCTGTGAACGGGCCAGAAGCGCTCGACCGGATCTTGCGCTCGATGACGGACTCGTCGCTGCCATCTGCAAGCGCCTCGACGGCATCCCCCTCGCCATCGAGCTGGCGGCGGCGCGGGCTCGATCGTTGCCGCTTGATCGGATCGCGGCGGAGCTGTCTAACGTGTTCCGCGTATTGACGGGCGGTGCCCGGACCGCGGTCGCTCGCCAGCAGACGCTCCTCGCGTCGATCGCGTGGAGCTACGACTTGCTCAATCCCTTGGAGCAGGCAGTACTGCGAAGGTTGTCGGTACTTCAGGCACCGTTCCTGCTCGAGACCGCTGAACAGATTGCCGCTGACGGCGAGTTGGTTGACGTGTTCGACGTGCTCGACCTGGTCGCCCACCTCGTTGACAAGAGCCTCGTCCAGTTCGATCCGGCGATGGGCCGTTATCGCCTCTTGGAGACGGTTCGTCAATACGGCGCCGAACGCCTCGGCGAGCACGCAGAAACCGCGAGCACCCGTAACCGGCACGCTGGGTTCTACGGCCGGTACGCACGTCAGGTGGGCGGTCGCTTGCGTGGCATGGTGCTCCCTGACGACCTCTGGCTCGATCTGCCGGACATGTTCACCGCGTTGCGGTGGGCGTACGAGGCCTCGCCCGTCGACGCCTACCGGATCTGCGCGATGAATCGGATGGCCCGTCTCGGCATCGGCTACTTCGACGAGTTGGCCGAACAACTCGACTGGCTCATTGTGCGCGACGGCAGCGACGCTCCGGCGGAGTGGGCCGCTGCGATGGTGCAGCTGAGCCAGGAGGCGATCACGCTGTTCGGACGACTCCATCTCATTGACGCACTGCCAGGTCTCGAGTCATCGATCGATCCCGACGACTCTGAAGCGCAGTTCTGGCGCCTCTACGCGGACGGGTTCTCGGCGCTGGTCACCGGCGACACTGAGCGCATCGAGGTTGCGGTCCAGGCCGCCGAAACCCGGCACTACCGAACCGGCGCGATCGCCTCAGCCTCCTTCCTTGCAGTCATCGCCGCCTGGACAGGTCGGCTCGATCTCGCAGAGATGGCACTGGCGCGCATCACGAAGTACTTGCGCGAGCTTGGTCAGCCGATGACGTGCGACACGACCTTCTCCGGGCACAACGCAGCCATCACGGTCGCGACTTGCCGCGGCCGCCTCGACGAGGCCCGGTCGTACGTACAGCCCGGCCTACCAAAGAATGCATTCATGCTCTTCGTGTCGGCGTCATCGATGGCGTTCCTGGGGTTCGTGGCTGCCGACGAGGGCATCCACGAGATCGCCGGGCGCTGGGTCGACCGGCCAGCACCTCCGATTCAGCACGGGGCGGCTGCGTTCGCTGCAATGACGAAGGCGATGAACACAGCAGAGCCGGTCGATCCGTCGGGAGTTCGGGCCTGGTTCGACGATCTGGTTCGCATCACCCCGACAGGAATCTGTCTGTTCGCAACGCCTCTGGTCGTGACATACCTGGCCACGGGCGACGTGCCGAACGCACACGCCATCGCCGACGACCTGCGTACAACGGCCGCCGCGATGAGGCACGCTCCCATGCACGTTGCGACACACCACCTGATCACCTCGATGATTGCCTTCGCTGAAGCGGACCCGGTTGCGACCGCTGCAGCGGCACGCGATCTCATCAACACTGCCATCACCGAGGGATACGTTCTCCTGCAGATCGACGGGCTGGAACTGTTGGCCCTCAGCGGAACGCTTCCGGCCGAGACAACCGCAACGATCCTCGCCGTCACCGAAAGTTCACGCGAGCGGATTGGCTACCGCGGCCGATGGCCAAACCTTGCGGCCGACGTGATCGCCGCGTCCGACACCGCGCGTCGCGATCACCCCGGCGCCTACCAACTCGGAACGGCCATGAGTCTCGACGCCGCCGTTCAGCGCGCGGCGAAGCCGCGTCTGTAGTCGGCCGGAGAGGTCGTCACTTGACGGGTGAAGTGCGGTCGCATGGCTGCTGCTTCTTCGGCACGGACCACATTGCATTCAATGCGTGCAGCATGACCCTCGACGCAGGCAGCACATGCGTCGACGCTTCCCCGGTCATGAGAACCTTCGACAGTTTCTCGCAAGCAGCGAACGAGAACGGAGAATCGCGCATACTCGTCGGCTTCCACTTCCGCCACGCCGTCGATGAAGGGATCAAGCACGGCCGCAAGATCGGCAACCGAGCATTCCGATTCCTGCAAGAAGTCCATCACGACGAGAACGACTGATCGAACGTTGAAACCTGGCCCGCTCAGAGCCCCGCAGCGCCGGGGCTCTCGAGGGCCCAGCCAATGGTTGTGTGGTCGACGTAGAAGCCGACACCGAGGTAGAGGTCCAGCGCGCCGGTGGCGTTGCCCGTGTCAACGGACAGCGCCGCGGCGTCCATGCCCGACGCCGCGTACGCTCCCATTGCCTCGGCGAGAAGCGCGGGTGCCAGCCGGCGCCCGCGCCACGCCGGGCGAACCCCGATCAGGTCGACGTACCCCTCCCTGCGACCTTTCGTCTCCCAGTCCTGCGTGAATGCATGAGACGACAGGTAGGCCGCGACCGGTGGCCGTCCGTCCGCATCGCGCTGTGTCGTGTCGAGCACGACGCGGCTCCAGTCGCGGCGAAACGTGCGGTGGCAGGTTGTCCAGATCTTCCAGGCTTCTTCGGTTCGGGGCTGCGTGCCCCAATGCTTGGCGAAGGCCTCGTTGTGCGCGAGCCGCACCGATTCGTCGAGATCCTCCGTCCAGAGGCCGATCTCGAAGCTATCGGGCAGCGCGACCTCCGGGATCGGGGGTGCTGGATCCAGGAAAGGTCGGACCATGTTGTGGAACCAGCGGATGGCGGTGAACCCGGCGGCCTCGCACAGTTTGTTGCGATCGACCAGCTTCTCCTCGTGGAAGACCCCGATCCGCCATGGCAGTTCCCGAGCGTTCGCGCCCTCA
>JANPGV010000179.1:0-26675 GCA_031424145.1 Ilumatobacteraceae bacterium | reverse complement strand
TAATCTGCGGCTCTCACCTCGAAGTACGACCGGAGGCACGCATGGCACTGGCAACTCAGACGATGACCGACGAGCAGCGCAAGTCGGTGGCAATCGAGTATCTCAAGGCGTTCGACAATGGCGGCGTCACATCCACCGGCGGCAGCATCCTCGACCTGTTCGCCGACGATGCACAGGTGTACTTCCCGAAGTGGGGCCTCGCCAACGGCAAGGAGAACATCGGCAAGTGTTTCGGCGATGTCGGCGCAACCCTCAAAGCCATCACCCACCACTTCTCCCACTTCAACTGGATCTTCTCGGGCAGCGACACGATCGTGGCGGAGGGCACCAGTCACGGCGAGCATCAAGACGGTCCATGGCGCGCCGGTGCACCCGAGTCGGGTGCGGGCCGCTGGTGCGACGTGTTCGAGATCCGCGACTGGAAGATCCAGCGCGTGTTCATCTACCTGGATCCCGACTACGCGGGTAAGGACACCGATCGCTACCCCTGGCTGAAGAGCTGAAGCGCTGACGACCTGAGGCGCTGCCCGGCTGGGCTCAACGCACCCGCGTCGCTGCGGCGCGGTCGGGCGCGCCGAACCGGTCGGGATGCAAGATCGACGCGAAAATCCCGACACCGTCGACCAGGCGCGGGCTGGGTCGCACGACGAAGGCATCGGCGTCGACAGCCCACACTTCCGCAGCGTCGGGAAGAGTGCCATGGGCCACGACCCGCTCAGCCAACTCGGTCGCGCCGCCGAGCCGGAACCCGCACGGCGCCACGATGACGACCTCGGCGCCCGACGTGACGATGTCTTGCCACGCCGCGCCTTGCGAATTCTCACCGGGTCGCCCCATCACCGATCGACCGCCGGCCGTCGCGATCATGTCGGGCACCCAGTGACCGTCCGTGAACGCGGGGTCGGTCCACTCGAGCAGAAGCGTCGGGCGCCGGCTCACGCCTGCGAGTTTGGCCGCGTAGTCGGCGAGGCGATCTCTGCAGCCGGCCATCACCTCGGATGCCTTGTCGGTCGTCGCGGTCGCCTGCCCGATGAGCCCGACCGAGCTGATCACTTCGTCGAGCGTCATCGGATCCAGCGTCAGGACTTCCGCGGTGCAGCCGAGGTAGGCGATCGCGTCGTCGACCTTGGAGACGTCGACCGCGCAGACCGCGCACAAGTCTTGGGTGACGACCAGCGTCGGATCGAGCTCCGCGAACGCGCCGCGATCCAATCGATAGAGATCTTCCCCATCAGCCATACGCTGCTTCACAATGGCGTCGATCTCGCCAGGGTCGAGGTTCTCCGGGAGCGCCGACGTGGAAACGATCCGCTTGGTTCGGGCCTCGGGCGGGAAATCGCATTCGAACGTGACGCCGACCACCTGATCAGCGAGCCCGAGCTGAAAGAGGATCTCGGTCGCGGATGGCAAGAGAGAGACGATGCGCACGAATGCCGATGCTAGAAGAGCTTTCCTTCCTTTGATGAAAGGGTCCGAAGTCCCTGGTCAAGATGCCCGCGCGGCCGTACCGTCGAGAACGAGCCGGGACCGAAGGAGCAGGTATGAGAGCGCTGGTCGTGTACGAATCCATGTACGGCAACACCCGCCACGTCGCAGAGGCGATCGCCGAAGGGCTGCGGTGGTCGATGCCGACCGAGACCGTGTTGGCCCGCGACGCTAAGTCAGTCGATCTGGACGGCATCGACCTCGTCGTGGTCGGCGCGCCGACACATGCGTTCGGGCTCAGCGGGCCACGAACACGCGAGGCGGCTGTGCTCGACGGCATCAAACATCCCGATCACCTGCTCGACGCAGACCCGCTGAACGAAGGCGTACGGGAATGGCTGCGCGAGCTGCAACCGCCCGTGTCGTGCTTCGGGGTCGCCTTCGACACCAGGCTGGACAAGCCAAAGCTGCTGACCGGATCAGCCGGTCGGGCAATTCAGCGTGGCCTGCGCCACAAGGGGTTCTCAACACTCGCCGAATCGCATAGCTTCAGGGTGATGGGAATGGCTGGACCTCTCGCACCGGGAGAGATCGAACGAGCTGAGCAATGGGGTGAGGCGGTGGCCCGCATGGCCGTCCAAAGCACAACGACCGAGCGGACGCCGGTGAGGGTAGGCGGGTGAGCGCGTTGGTGGAGGCAACCACCGTGCCATCGCCGTACCCGAGTCAGTGGGAGAGCGACGTCGTTCTGACCGACGGAGGGACCGCGCACATCCGCCCGATTCGAGCGGACGACATCGAACAGATCCGGGCCCTGCACGGCCGGCTCTCGCCCGAGTCGATCTACTACCGGTTCTTCTCGCCGATCCCGAAGGTGCCGGAACCACAGCTCCACCGGCTCGTCGAGGTCGACTACCGCGACCGTTTCGCGCTCGTGGCCGAGCTAGACGCGCAAGTGGTCGCTGTCGTCAGGTACGACCGCAAGAACGACACCGGCGCGGAGGTCGCGCTCGTTGTCGAAGACGACCAGCAGAGGCGCGGCCTGGCGACGGTGATGTTGGAGCATCTCGCCGCAGTGGCCAGAAGCAATGGCATCGATCGGTTCGACGCGGAGACGCTGCCCGACAACCGCAGGATGCTCGACGTGTTCCGCCATGCGGGTTTCGACATCACGAGCCGGTTCGACGACGGAGTGATCGAGATCAGCTTCCCGCTGGCACCATCGCACGACCTCGACGAGCACATCGACGATCGTGAGCGGGGTGCGGTCATCGCCTCGGTCCGCCGCATCCTCTGCCCGTCGTCGATCGCCGTCATCGGCGCCAGTCGCACCCCGGGCACCATTGGCTACGAGCTGGTGCACAACCTCGTGCGGGGTGGCTTCACCGGCACCATCATGCCAGTCAATCCGCGAGCCGGAACGATCGCCGGTGTCGAGGCTTACCCCAGCGTCGGCGACACACCGACACCACCTGACCTCGCCATCATCGCCGTTCCGGCCGAGGCCGTCGCCGGTGTCATTGCAGAGTGCGGCGCGGCACAAGTCGGTGGGATCGTCATCATCAGCTCGGGGTTCGCCGAACTGGGCACCAACGGTCGGGCCGTCGAGCAGGAGATCGTGAAGACGGCGCGGCGATACGGCATGCGCATCATCGGTCCCAACTGCATGGGCCTTGCCAACACCAATGCGTTGATCAAGATGAACGCCACATTCGCGCCGGTCGACCCAATCCCCGGCAACGTCGCCTTCATGACCCAATCCGGGGCGCTCGGAATCTCGTTGATCGACGAAAGCGCCCGCCGCGGCATCGGCATCTCGAGCTTCGTATCGGTCGGCAACAAGGCCGACATCTCCGGCAACGACCTGCTGCGCTACTGGGAGAGCGACGACTCCACCGATGTGATCGCGCTCTATCTCGAGTCCTTCGGAAATCCCCGGAAGTTCGTGCGGATCGCGTCGCGGGTCGCCAGAACCAAGCCGATCGTTGCGGTGAAATCAGGGCGAACCCCAGCCGGAGCGCGTGGAGCCATGTCGCACTCGGCGGCACTCGCAACAGCTGACGACGTTGCCGAGCTCGTCCTGTCACGGGCCGGTGTCACACGCGTCGACACGCTGGAGGAGCTCTTCGACACCACCCAGGCGTTCGCCAGCCAGCCGGCGCCGAAGGGCCGTCGCGTGGCGATCGTCGGCAACGCCGGAGGGCCGGCCATATTGGCCGCCGACGCAGCAATTGCACGCGGCCTGCTGGTGCCCGAGCTCAGCAGCGAGACTCAGGCCAGGCTGGCCGCGATCCTTCCGGCGGCAGCCGCGTTGGGCAACCCGGTCGACATCGTCGCTTCAGGCTCGCCGACTGCGTTCGAACAAGCTCTCCGCATCGTGCTCGAAGACGACGAGATCGACGCTGTTCTCGCCGTCTACGTTCCGCCGCTGCCTGACCGCGATCGGTCGATGCTCGACGCCATCGCCAACGCCGCCGCCGCACATCCCGATAAGACCATGTTGGCCACCGTGCTGGCCGGGAACGAAACAGTTCAACTCGGAGCCGTGAAAGTACCCACGTACCGATTCCCGGAATCCGCCATTCGGGCGCTCGCCCACATGGCCGGTCGCTCCGAGTGGTTGCGGGCCAGCGACACGGCGATCACCGAACAGCTCATCGACGCGACCGAGATCCGCAAGGTCGTGAGCGACTTCTTGCGCGACGTTCCTGAAGGCGGCTGGCTCGACATGACACCAGCGCTGCAGCTCGCGAACTCTGCCGCGCTGCCACTGGTCGACACGAGGATCGTGGCCGACCTCGATGAGGCCGCCCGCGCCGCCGACGAGTTGGGGTATCCAGTGGCCCTGAAGGCAGCGGGAACGTCGATCGTCCACAAGACCGACCTCGGTGCCGTGACCCTCTTCCTCGAGGACCGGCAGGCGGTTGTGCAAGCTGGGACAGCGATGCGCGACCGGCTGGGCGACCAGGTCCAGGGCTACGTCGTTCAGCGCATGGCACCCTCAGGTATCGAGCTGCTCGCTGGTGTTGCCACCGACCCGGCATTCGGCCCACTGGTGATCTTCGGAGCCGGTGGTACAGCGGCCGAACTGCTGAAGGATCGCATCGTGCGCCCGGCCCCGTTGAACACGGCAGATGCCGGCCAGATGGTCCGTGGTTTGCGCATCTCTCCACTGCTGGACGGCTACCGCGGCACGCCGGTCATCGATCACGCCCCACTCGAGGACCTCCTCGTTCGCCTCGGCCAACTGGCGGATGCAATTCCGGAGATCGTCGAGATCGACCTCAATCCCGTCATCGTCACGTCGCAGCGGCTCCACGTTGTCGATCTACGCATCCGCGTCATGCCGGCAATTCCCCATCCTGAGCTCTCGGTGCGAAGGTTGCGATAGACATCTCTTCGAAAGTGAAGATGCAACCTCGGTGCAGAAAGGATTTGTCATGAGCGATTCGATCGCAGGAAACCTGACGCGCTATGCCGCGCGAGCGCTGGCATGTCTTGACCTGACCAGCCTCAACCTCGACGACACGCCCGAACGAATCGATGCCCTCTGCGACCGCGCTCTCTCCCCCGCGCCGGGCGTCGACATCCATCCCGCAGCGGTGTGCATCTATCCGCTGTTCGTCGCCCAGGCCAAGGCGCGATTGCGGGGCAGCGACATCGGTGTTGCCGCTGTCGCCAACTTTCCCCTGGGCACCTCGCCTGTCGACGAGGTGGTCAGAGAGGTCGAGGAGGCATTGGCGGACGGCGCCGACGAGATCGACGTCGTCTTCCCCTTCCGCGCGTACCTCGCCGGCGACGAGAAGACGCCGGGCGAGCTGGTTCGACGCGTCGTGGCGACGTGTCACGACGGACCGCGGCGGGCCACGCTAAAAGTCATCCTGGAGACGGGCGTGCTGCAGGACCCTTCGACCATCAAGGCCGCGGCGCTGATCGCCGCAACGAATGGCGCCGACTTCCTGAAGACGTCGACCGGCAAGCTCGAACCCGCTGCCACCCCCCAGGCTGCTGCCGCGTTGCTCGACGTCATCGTGGCCGCTCGGGAGTCGGGGCAACGCATCGGGCTCAAAGTTGCGGGCGGGGTGAAGACGGTGGCCGACGCCGCCGGCTACCTCGACCTCGCTGACCAACGCCTGCAGCCCGACGGTGCCGAGCCGAAGAACTTCCGCTTCGGCGCCAGCGGTTTGCTCAACGACATCGTCGCTGTGTTGGGCAGTTCGCACGAGATGCAACTGTCGACGGACTACTAGTGGGATCGAACTCGCCTTCGTTCCTACCGCAAGAGATCATTCGTGCCAAGCGCGACGGACTGCGGTTGACCGATTCACAGATCCAGCAGTTCGTCTCGGGGCTGACCGACGGCAGCATCGGCGACGCCCAGGCAGGCGCGTTCGCGATGGCTGTGTTCTACCGCGGGATGGACATCGACGAGCGAGTCGCGCTGACCAGCGCGATGTCGAGATCAGGCACCACCATGCACTGGAATCGCGACGAGTTGCACGGACCGGTGGTCGACAAGCATTCGACCGGCGGCGTCGGCGACAAGGTCAGCTTGATGCTTGCACCACTCGTGGCAGCGTGCGGGGCCCATGTACCGATGATCTCTGGACGTGGCCTCGGCCACACGGGCGGCACCTTCGACAAGATGGAGAGCATCTCGGGATATCGCACGCGACCCGACAACGACCTGTTTCACAAGGTCGTCACCGAGGTCGGCTGCGCGATCATCGGCCAGACCTCCGACCTGGCCCCCGCCGACGGACGCCTGTACGCAATTCGCGATGTCACGGCCACCGCTGAGTCGATAGATCTGATCACCGCCTCGATCCTGGCGAAGAAGCTCGCCGGCGGTCTCGACGCACTGGTCATGGACGTCACCTTCGGCAACGGCGCATTCATGACCGAGTTCGCCAAGGCCGAAGAGCTGGCACACAGCATCGTCTCGGTCGCACGCGGGGCCGGGTTGATGACCAACGCGTTGCTCACCGACATGAACCAGGTCCTCGGACACACCGCCGGAAATGCGCTCGAGGTGCGCGAGTCGATCGACTGGCTGGTCGGTTCAAGCGACGACAAGCGGCTCACCGAGGTGGTGCTGGCATTGGGAGCGGAGATGCTCGTACTCGGTGGGTTGGCCACCGACATCGAGTCCGCGACCGCCCGTCTGGTGGCGGCACGGAGCGACGGCAGCGCCGCGGAGCGCTTCCAATCGATGGTCACGGCACTGGGCGGGCCAGCGGATCTCGTCGAAAATCCTGCGGATCACCTCCAATCGGCGGCCACCTCAAAGCAGGTCGTACCCGGTCGAGGTGGATACGTGCAGTCGGTCGACACCCGCGCGGTTGGGCTGGCGGTCGTGACCTTGGGCGGGGGGCGCCGGCGAGTGGAGGATGACATCGACCACTCTGTGGGGCTCAGCGAGATTGCGGGCATCGGCCAATACGTCGATCATGACCACCCATTGGCCGTCGTGCATGCACGAAGTGATTCCGAGGCCGAGATCGCGTCGAACGAGGTGATCGCGGCGTACTCCGTCGGAGAACAGCCCCCGGCGCACACCGGCTCCGTAGTCGCTGGGAGAATCGCCGACTAGGGACTTCTTACACAGGTCCACAAGGCCCGCGGCAAAGTGCCGAAAGCCCCTAACATCACCAGCCGGACGGTGCGACGCTGGGAACCCGAGAGGAGCGTCATGGATCGTCATGTATTTCACGACCGCCGATCTGCAGGCGCGCTCCTGGGAGTCGAAGTTGCCAAGCTCACTCTCGACGATCCGATCGTGCTCGGTCTGCCCCGCGGGGGCGTGCCGGTGGCAGCCATGGTTGCCAAAGCCATCGGGGCGCCGCTCGATGTCATCGTCGTGCGCAAGCTCGGTGTTCCCGACCAACCGGAACTGGCAATGGGTGCAATCGGCGAGAACGACATCGTGATCGTCAATGAGGCGATCATCCACGCGACGGGCGTCACCGACGAGGAGCTCGCCGAGGTCCAACGCCGGGAGCGGGCAACGCTGGATCGAACCTTGAGCTCGCTTCGCCCTTCACGACCCAACCAACCCTTGGCCGAGCGGTCGGCCGTGATCGTCGACGACGGCATCGCGACCGGCGCAACGGTGCGCGCCGCGATCGGCGTCGTGCGCGCTCAACGAGTGAAGCAAGTCGTTGTGGCGACACCCGTGGCGCCGGTCGAGGTTGTCGAGATCCTGGCCAATGACGCCGACATCGTCGTGTGTCTCGCTCGACCCAATCCGTTCGGTTCGGTCGGTCGCTGGTACCGCAACTTCGAGGCGGTCAGCGACACCGAGGTCGTCGACTCACTGCTCGAAGCCAACTCCGCGGGCGCATCATGACGTTTGCCCCTGAGGCTCTGCTCGCGACGGTCCTCGATTTCACGACCGACGCCGTGCTGGTCTCGAACGGCAACGGCGTCATGGTCTACGTCAACACCCCACTGGTCGACCTCTTCGGCTACCGAGCGCCTGATCTCGTGGGCCGGCCTGTCGAGATCCTGTTGGCCGAGAGCCTCGGCGAGCAGAACAACGACCACATCACGAAGTACCTCACGGATCCAACGTCCGAGCCGATGACCACCGACGATCTAGACATCGAAGGTCTGCGAGCCGATGGCTCGCGGTTCCCGATCGAGGTGCAGCTGAATTCGCTGCCCGGATCAGCGCTGGTCGTTGGGACCATCCGCGACGCGACCGCCCACCGGCGCTGCAGCGTCGACAACGCGATAGCCAGGATGGAACTCGCCAATGCGCGCACCAGGATCGAGCAGCTGCAGGAGTCGCTCGATCTGGTCATCCAACGACTTTTTGCGCTCGGCACATCCATCATCGCCAGCGCCACCAACGAGGATGTGCTGGCGCAGAGGATGGAAGGCGCCGTGCAGGGCATCGACGAAGTGATCGAGGCCGTTCAGCTGCATCGTCAACCCAAGCCGCCGACCTGAGATCCGCGAACAAGATGGTCGCAGGGACCTTCGACCTTGGTAATCGTGCGATGTCTGTGGTCCCATGGAGAGATGGATGTCGAACCGAAGAAGATCACCGTGTTCCTGCTCGATGATCACGAGCTCGTGCGCGAAGGAGTGCGGCAGCTCCTCGAGGCGGACGGAACGATCGAGGTGGTCGGCGAAGCGGGGACCTGTGCCGACGCCGTTGCTCGCATTCGTGCAACTCGACCTCAGGTTGCAGTCCTAGACGTGCAGCTTCCCGACGGGAGCGGTGTCGAGGTCTGCCGCGACGTCCGAAGCATCAATCCCGAGCTCGCCTGCCTGATGCTGACGACGTTCTCCGACGAAGAAGCCCTCTTCCAGTCCGTGGTCGCGGGAGCGGCGGGTTACGTGCTCAAGCAGATCCGTGGTAACGATCTGGTCTCTGCCGTGCATCGGGTCGCTCGGGGCGAAACCCTCATCTCGCCTGAAGTGACGGGGCAGCTGCTCGACCGGCTGCGCAACCCAGCGCACGGTGAGGACCCTCGGCTGGCTTCGCTCAGCGAGCTCGAGCGGAGCATTCTCGACCTTGTTGCCGAAGGTCTGACCAACCGCCAGATCGCGATCAAGGTCAACCGAGCAGAAAAGACAGTGAAGAACTACATGTCGTCCATCCTGATGAAGCTCGGAATGCGACGACGGACGGAAGCTGCGGTCTTCGCCGTGCGGGCTCAGTCGGACCGGTGACCAGCCAACCTCGTCGCCATCAGCCCAACCGGCGTCAGCTCGGCACGACCCAGCGAACCTGAGTGCCTCGAGGCACACCGGGCAGGAACATCGCCTCGCCGCCCAACCGTGACGCTCGCTCGCGTATGTTGCGAACACCCAGTCCGCCGGAGTCAACGCTGGATGGCGACATGCCCACACCGTCATCGTCGACAATGAGGGTGATGGCTTTCGAACCCACATCGAGTGACACTTCCGTTCGGGTGGCGTGAGCGTGCTTGGCGACGTTGGTCATCGCCTCGCCGAGGACCGCCAACAGCTCGGAACCGAGCTCGTCGGGGATGCTGCCGAGAAAGCCGCCCAGCCTCAACGTTGGATGGTGTCCCAGCATCCGCGCCGCCTCGTTGATGCTGGCTCTCAGCGCCGCCTCCAGTCCGCTGTCGAGGCTGGAAGGTCTGTGCAGTGTGAAGATGACGCCGCGTATTTCGCGGATTGCCTGATCGATCTCGTCCACGACAGCCGTCACCCGACTGGCGTTGTCGGCAAGATCGGCGGAGGCCTGAAGGTGAAGCCCTGCGGCGAACAGACGTTGGATCACGCTGTCGTGCAGCTCTCGCGCGATCCTGTCGCGATCGTCGAGCACCTCGAGGCGCGTCTTGATCTCTTCGAGTTGCGCCGCAGTCTCGAGCCGATCGGTGACATCGCGGACGGTCGCCACGGTCGCTGCAATCGGCCCACCCAGAGGACTGAGCGCAATCTCGACGGGCACCTCGCGACCCGAACGATGCAACGCTGTCAACAACAATCCGGTGCCCAGCGGTCGACCCTTGGGATCCCCCGTGTACCCCTTTCGGTGCGACCGGTGCACTTCTCTGAGACGATCGTGTACGAGAGTCTCGATCGTTCGGCCATTCAACTCATTCGGCGTCCAGCCGACGATCTCGGTGCAATGGTGGTTGGTGTACAGGATCCGGCCATCGGCGTCGACGACCACGACCATCTCGGGGATGCTCTCGAACAACGTCCAGGTGTTGGCGGTCGCGTCGGGCATCTCAAAAGCCGATCCGCATCTTCATCCACGGGGCCGAGTTGTGGAAGTTGGCGACAGCACTCCCGGGCGGGCAGATGGCGTCGCAGGCAGCTGCGATCTCGGGGGCGATCGACATCTCCATGACCGGCAGCAGGTTCTCGAGCTGCTCGACCGTCCGTGGCCCGATGAGCGGGGCGACGACGGCGGGTTGATTCATCAGCCAGGCGATCGCCAGTCGTGCCGGATCGATTCCGGCTTCACGGGCCAGCGCGACGAACCGGTTGCCGGCCTCGACGGCAGATTGGCTGACCCGGTCGGCATAGATCCCGCCGCGCAACGATGCTCGTGACCCGTCGGGCCGGATGTTGTCGTCGGCGTACCGCCCGGCAAGCACACCCATCGCCAACGGCGACCACGGCAAAAGCCCGAGGCCGTACTTCAACGCCATCGGAACCAACTCGTTCTCTACACGTCGGTCGAGCAGGTTGTACGGCGGCTGCTCGGTCACGAACGGGACGAGCCCTTTCAGTTCGGCGATCAGCAGGCCTTCGAGCACCTTCCACGCCGGTGCCGTGGAGCTGCCGACGTAACAAACCTTGCCCTGGTGAACCAGATCGGTCATCGCTCCCAGGGTCTCGTCGATCGGCACGTCGAAGTCGGGCCGGTGCAGTTGATAGAGGTCGATGCGATCCGTCTGCAGCCGCCGTAGCGACTGCTCGCAGGCGCGCATGATGTGCAATCGCGAGTTGCCACGATCATTCGGCCCGGGCCCGGTCGGATAGTGCACCTTCGTCGCGATCACGACCTCGTCGCGGCGCCCGCTCTCGGCAAGCACCCGACCGATCACGCGCTCGGATTCGCCGGCTTGATAGCTGTTCGACGTGTCGATCAGGTTGATGCCGCCGTCGAGAGCGCGGATGATCATCCTGCTCGATTCGTCCTCCGGAGTCGGATTCAAGATGTTGTCGGTACCGAGCGCCAGCGGCGCGACCAGCGCGCCGGCGCGACCGAGCCGTCGGAGCTCCACCGTCACCTCGCTCCGTATCCGGCGTCGACGCTGACCATCGCGCCCGTCATGTAGCTGGCGTCGTCGGATGCCAGAAAGCAGACGACACGGGCGATCTCATCGGGGTCGGCAAGACGGCCCATCGGTACCGTCGCGGCGATGTTGGCCAACAGCTCATCGGTGACCGCCTCGGCGCGCTCGGACTGCAGCATCGGTGTGTTGACGTCGCCGGGGCATATCGCGTTGCTGCGGATCCCATCGCCGGCGTGATCCATCGCCAACGCCCGAGTCAGGTTGTGCACGGCGCCTTTCGAGGCGCAGTAGGCGGCGACGCCTGCCGAACCCAGATCACCCCATATCGAGCCGAAGTTGACGATGGCCCCTGCACCACGTTGCTTCATCACGCGCAGCGCTGCTCGGCACATGAAAAATGTGCCGCTGACGTTGACGCCCATGATTCGCGCCCACTGCTCGTCGGTGGTGTTCTCGCCACTCGCCCGCACGATCACGCCCGCGGCATTGACCACAACGTCGAGCCTGCCGAAACGCTCGACGGTCGCTGCGATTGCGGCATCGCAGAACGCCGAATCGGCGACATCACCGTCCATCGCCATACCGCCGACCTCATTCGCGACCGCCCACGCCAGATCCGTGTTGCGATCGACGATGACCACGTTGGCTCCGTCGGCCGCCAAACGGCGCACAGTGGCAGCCCCCATTCCCGAGGCGCCCCCTGTCACGACGGCAACACGCTCCGCGAAGTCCATAGACACAATCTTGACTCATGCCACATACGCGCGCGCCGATATCTGATTCATGTGGCGGCGCATAGGCGGGTCGGTACTGGCATTGTCGTGCCTTGGCGCGGTCGCGCTCATCGACTCCGGGCCGACCGCACACGCGGTCCGGGGACCCAACGTGATCATCAACGAGCTGATGATCAACCCTCAGCGCGTCTATGACTCACGCGGCGAATGGATCGAGCTGTTCAACGCCGGCGACCAGGCCGCAGACCTTGCCGGGTGGACACTGGGTGACGACGTTCGAGACCAGTTGGTGCTCCCGTCGATGGACATCGCTCCCGGGCAGTACCTGGTGCTGTCACGGTTGAGCGACTCGTTCACCAACGGTGGCGTGTCGCCACGCTTCGTCTACGGCAACGCGATCGTCCTCAACGAGTTCGACGATCGATTGATCTTGCGTGACCCGGCATCCACCGAGCGCGACCGCGTCGACTGGAGTGCGGGGTTCTCCATTCCCGACGGCGCCTCGATGTCGCTCAGCGACCCGGCAAGAGACAACAGCGAGGGCGGGAACTGGTGCGCTGCGGTATCGGTGATGCGCCGTGGAGATCTCGGCAGTCCGGGCGCACCGAACCGCTGCGAACCGTCCACTCAGCCCTTGGTGATCAGCGAGATCATGCAGAACCCCGGGCTCACCGGTGATCAGCGTGGCGAGTACTTCGAGGTGTACAACCCCGGCGACCAGCCCGTCGACATGACCGGCTACACGGTGAAGGACGACAATTACGACAGCTTCACCATCACGACTCCCGTGGTCGTCGCGGCCAAGGGGTACTCCCTCTTCGCCGCCAAGCTCAGCGGCAACGGTGGGCTCCAGCCTGACTACGTGTACGGCAGTGGGATGGTCCTGAAGAACGACACCGACGAGTTGGTGATCGCCGACCGCGATCTCGTGCAGATCGATCGTGTTCGTTGGGACAACGGCAAGACCTTCCCCGACCCCGACGGTGCATCGATGTCGCTTCGCGACCCGGCGCTCGACAACAGCGTCGGGGCCAACTGGTGCGAGTCGACCATCCCCTGGTCGGTCGGTGACCGCGGTACCCCTGGCTCGGCCTCGTGGTGCCAGGTCGCTGACCAACAACCGATTGTGATCACCGAGGTCATGTTCGATCCCAAGGTCCCGGCCAGCGAGCGCAAAGCAGAGTGGTTCGAGGTCGCCAACCTCGGCAGCACGGCGGTCGACATGGCCGGATGGACGATCACTGGCGGCGACTTCAAGACGCACACGATCTCGGCGCTCGTGGTCGAGCCTGGAGCGCACGCCGTTCTCGCCGCTAGCGGGGATCTCGCTGCCAACGGCGGCGTTGTGGCCGACTACGTGTACGGCACTGGAGTTCCGCTGTACAACGCCAAGGGACGTGTCGTCCTGAAGTCGCCGAGTGGCGCGCTCATCGACCGGGTCGAATGGAGCGCGGCAGCAGGATTCCCGACTGCCCCCGGTCGATCGATCAGCCTCGGTGTGCCCACGTCCGACAACTCGCTCGGCGCCAACTGGTGCGAGTCGATCAACCCGTTCGGTGCCGGCGACTTCGGTTCACCGGGTGCCGACAACTCGTGCGAGAAGCCGTTGCCACCGCCCGCCGTCGTGATCAGCGAGGTGATGCGCAACCCGGCCGCTGTCGGTGACAGCCGCGGCGAATGGTTCGAGCTCCACAACACCACGGCAGAACCGGTCAACTTGGCCGGGTGGACATTGACGGACGGAGCGTCCGACCAACACGTGATCAAAGGCTCGCTCATTGTGCCCGCCGACGGGTACCTGGTGCTCGGTCGCGACACCGATCCGGACCGCAATGGCGGTGCGCCCGTTGCGTACTCCTTTGGCAGCAGCTTCGTGCTCAGCAACGGAACCGACGCGATCATCGTCAGCGATCAACACGGCCAGCGCGTCGACGAGGTCCATTGGCAGGCAAACGTGGAGCCGCGCCCGAACGGCGCATCGATCTCCTTGGTCGACGGCGCATGGTGCGAGAGCGGATCTCAGTTCGGTCGGGGTGATCGCGGCACCCCGGGTGCGGCCAACGATTGCACTCAGCACCCTCACGTCGGCGTGGTGATCAACGAGGTTCACATCGATCCGAAGGCGATCAGCGACACCGTCGGTGAGTGGATCGAGCTGTACAACGCCGGCAACGAAACGGTCGATCTGAACGGCTGGGTGCTGCGCGACGACGACTATGACGCCTTCACGATCACCTCCGCCACGCCGTTGCTGCTGGCACCGGGCGGGACGTTCGTGCTGGGACGCGACACGGCCTCTCTCAATGGCGGAGCACCCGTCGACTACGCGTACGGAACAGCCTTTCCGCTGGTCGAGAACGCCGACGAGATCAACCTCTACGACGCGGCTCTGGTCCCGGTGGACCGGGTCGCATGGACACCGACCGCGCAGCTGCCGTACACGATCGGGGCGTCCGCCGCGCTTCGTGCGCCGACCGCCGACAATGCCGTGGCGTCCAACTGGTGCACCTCGGTGACGAACTACGGCTCCCTCGGCGAGTTCGGAACTCCCGATGCGGCAAACACCTGCGAGATCGTCGGGCCGACCCCGACGGCCGAGGAGCCGACGACCACTGCAGCGCCCACGACGACCGAAGAACCGACAACGACTGCAGCACCGACAACGTCGACGAGCACGACGAGCACGACGACCACCACGACCACGACCGTCGCTCCGACGACGTCCACGTCCACTTCCACAACGTCTACGACCTCGACCACGACATCGACCACGACATCGACCTCCACGACATCCACGACATCCACGTCGTCGACAACCACGGTTCCGCCGCAAACCACTGTCCCCGCTGCGCCAGTGTTGTCGGGCCCGACGATCCTTTCGCTCTTTGGATCATCCTGCGGCAACGGCGTGCAGACGTCGGGCAGCCACGTCAGCATCACCGGGAACGTGCGCAGCAACGGCGATGCCAAGTTCTCCGGGAACTCGGTCTCGGTTTCCGGCACGATCTCCTACGGCGGCTCGGGCAACATCGGTCATGGGGTTTGGAGCGCCGGCGTGATCCACAGCGCACCCCTGGTGGAAGCGGGACTGCCATGGAGCATCACCGACTTCGCCCCCGGCGGTCGGTACGCCTCGCTGAAGGGCTACATGCTCCACGCTGACGATCTCGTGCTCAGCAAAGGCACCCTCGCACCGGGCGTGCACTTCGTCGTCGGCGACGTCGCGATCTCTGCGGCGTCGCCGGCGCTGACCGGAGTCACGATCGTTGCCACTGGTCGGATCACGATCAGCGGCAGCACCACCATGACACCGGCCGCGGCGGGGCTGCCCACCCTCCTGGCAGGTGGCGGGTCTTGCTGGCTCGACGCCATCCAACTCTCCGGAAGCCACGTCACGTGGACAGGCGTCATCGCCGCCCTCGGGGGCGGCATTCATATCAGTGGCTCCGAGATCACCGGCGGTCGCATCGTCGCCGGCAACGTGAAGATGTCCGGGTCCAACGTCACCCTCGGCTGACCAGCCACATAACTTCGTGGCGGCCGGTCACAACTCGTTAGGGGCCGAACTAGTATCACAGGCATGACCTCGTCGCTCGTCGACCTCGGCCCTTCGGATGCGGACATCACCGACCCCGACACCTACGTGACAGGTGTCCCGCACGCCACCTTTCAACGCCTCCGCGACACCGAACCGGTGAGCTGGTGGCCGGAGCACGACGGAGGCAAGGGGTTCTGGGCGATCACCCGCTACGACGATCTGCTGCACGTCAGTCGCAACGTCGACACGTTCTCCAGTGCGCAGGGAATCACGCTCGAGGAGATGGATCTCGACGACTTCGAGGCACGCCGCAACATGCTGGAGTACGACCCGCCGCAGCACACCCGCTATCGCCGCTTGGTTTCCAAACCGTTCAGCAGGCGCGAGGTGTACGCGTACGAGAACGGAATCCGGCTACTGGCCCGCACCGTGGTCGAAGAGGCTCTCGGATCGGGCAGCGAATTCGATTTTGTCGAACGCATCGCCAAACAGCTACCGATGCGCATGCTGGGAACGTTGTTGGGCGTCCCCGAGCACGACGGCGATTGGCTCGTCGAACGGGGCGATGCGCTGCTTGGCAACTTCGATCCCGAGTTCACCGAACATCCGGTGGGTCTGACAGACACCGAAGAGTTCAAGTCGATTCCATTCCGGTCCCCCGCCGCCCTCGAGCTGTACCGATATGCCGAACGACAGGCCGAACAGCGACGCGCACAACCGACCGACGACGTGATCAGCGACATCCTCGCCCCCACGATCGACGGCGACCGGTTGACAGAACGCGAGTTCAAGAACTTCTTTGTCCTCCTCGTCAGCGCCGGCAACGACACCACTCGATACACGATGGCAGCCGGCATGAAGGCCTTGATCGAGAGACCCGACCAGCTTTCCGAGCTGCGCGACTCCGTGATCGCCGGCGACACGGCTCTGATGGACTCGACCGTCGAGGAGATCTTGCGTTGGGGTACCGTCACCATGCACTTCCGGCGGACAGCAACGGTCGACACGGTCTTGCACGAGCAACAGATCAAACGCGGCGACAAGGTCGTGATCTGGTTCAACTCGGCCGACTTCGACACCCGCCAGTTCCCGGACCCGTTCACGTTCGACATCCATCGCAGCCCGAACGACCACGTCGCATTCGGCCGGATGAGCCCACACCTGTGCCTCGGTGCTCAACTTGCACGGATGGAGTTGAAGGTGCTGTTCGAAGAACTGCTGCCGAAGATCAACGATGCTCGCTCGAACGGTCCTGTCGAGCGACTTCGCTCCAACTTCATCAGCGGCATCAAGCGCTTGCCGATCTCGGTGAGCAAGGTATGAGTCGCAAACCGTTGATCGGGCTTTCCGGCCGGCGGTGGCCCGTCGAGCGGGTCCCTCACCTGCCGCAGGGCGCGCTGCACGGCGAGGAGGTGGACCTGCACCTCAGCGAGTACCCGAAGGGGATCGCAGCAGTCGGTGGGCTGCCGGTGCAACTGACCCGCGATGCCGACCCGGCGGACATGATCGATCGGCTCGACGGGCTGGTCATGACCGGCGGCGCCGATCCCGATCCGTCACTCTATGGCGAGGACCCGCATCCCGAGCTTGGTGAAGTCGAACCCGGCCGCGACGAATGGGAGCTCGGCCTGATCCGGGCTGCCCTCGAACGGCGGCTGCCAATGCTGTGCGTGTGTCGTGGTGCCCAACTCCTGAACATCGCCCTCGGTGGAACGCTGGTGCAGCACCTCGAAGAGTCCGACACGCACGCCTTGTGGACGACCTCGCGCACGGACCGCTGCCACGTCGTCCAGGTTGCCGCCGGCAGCAGGCTGGCATCGCTGTACGGCGACAGCGTGGCGACCAACAGCCTGCATCACCAGGCGGTGGGCCGGCCGGGTCGCGGCGTGGTGGTGACCGGCACCGCCGAGGACGGAGTGATCGAGGGATTCGAGCTAGAAGATCGGCCCGAGGTCCTGGCCGTGCAGTGGCACCCGGAGATGCTCCTCGAACAACCCGACCCAGCCTTCGCATGGCTGGTCGAGCAAGCCCGCACCTTCGCCGGACAGCCGTAAACGAGTGTTTGCGTCGCGCACGGGGTGGCCGGAAACACTCGGATGAGCCGCCGCGGGCCGGAAACACTCGGTTGGGTTACAGGTCGATGGCTTCGATCGTTCGCAGGATGGTCCGTAGGAATCGAGCCAGGTCGTGTTGCTCGGACTCGGTGAGGGCTTGGGTCACCAGTGACTCGTGACGATTGAAGGCGGGCATCACATCACCGACGACGGTGCGACCGCGCGTAGTCAGCGAAACCAAGATCCGCCGTCCATCGGCGCGATCACCCTTGCGCCGCAACAACCCGCGCCCCTCCAGCGTCTTCATCACGCCGGTCAAGGTGGCCGCGGTGACTCCCGCCTCGGCCGCCAGGGATCGGGCGTCCATGTCGCCCCACACGCGCAACACGAACAGCGTCGTGAACGCGCTCCACGACAACTCGTGCTGGGCCAGCACGCCGTTCTCCATGTGATTGCGAACCGAGGTAGCAGCTCGGAAGATGTTGGAGACGGCGGCGAGCGATCGAAGGTCGAGATCCAGGTCACTGAACGCCGCGCCGACATCTCGTTCGGCCCGGACCAGATCACGGTCGTCGTCGCTGGCGAACAGAAGTGGCATCAGCCGGCCTTCATCAACGCCAGTTCATCCGCAATCAGCCCGCGAACGCGATCGCGAAGTGCGGGGACATCCTCGAGGGTCATTCCTTTGGTCTCGACCGGTTCGAGCACTCGGACTTCGGCATCGGTGACTCCAAATCGCCAGTCGCCCTTCTGCAGAGCTGGGAACGTGCCGTCGAGGGCGAGAGGAATGATCGGCGTTCCGGTCTCGATGGCCAGCCGAAACGCACCATCCTTGAACTTTCTCAACTCGCCGTCCTCGCTACGAGTTCCCTCGGGAAAGATCATCACGCTGACCCGCTTCGACAGGCGGTCCTTGCAGGAATCCATGGCAGCCACGATGGAATCGCGCTTGCCACGAATGAGCTTGATGTCGCCGGCCATGCGCATCAGCCATCCGATCAATGGGTACTTGAAGAAATCCTCTTTCGAGAGCCACTTCATCTCCCACGGCAGATGGGAGATCAGCAAGATGTCGACGAAGCTCTGGTGGTTGGCCACGACGATGTAGGGGCGACGGGGATCGTCGATCTTGACGCCTGACGTGCGGAACCGCCACAACGGGTTGAGCCATTGATGAACAACCGTGAGCTTGCGAAAGAGGAAGCCGGCGGCGTAGCGACCCTTGTCGAACGGAGCGGTCACCAGACGCACGATCGCGACGAGAGGAACCCAGACGATGATCACGACGCCGAGCACCAGCCAGGCCCACACCGACAGAACTGTTCGCACGATCGGATTGCCGAGGACTCGCCGGCGCAGGGTGCGAACAGCCATGGCAGACATCGTGGCATGGATCCGCGCGAGCGTGCACATAGCCTCTCGACGTGCGACGACCATGGTTGCTCGGCCTGCTTGCACTGGTCGCGTGCGGCCACTCGGCCGCGGCGCTGCCCGCGGCTGTGAAGGCAGTCGTGGACCTCGGCCACCAATCCTGGTGGATGACCAACGGCGACGATCCGTGGGACGTGTTCGTCTGTCACGTCCCGGAGAGTTCGCAGTCGCTCGTCTACGCCGGGTTGCCATTGAGGCTGCCGCTCACGCCCGATGAGCTCGCCGGTGTTCTCAACGCGAAGGTCAGCGCATACTTCGACGCATTGTCGCACGGGGCGTACAAGCCGCGGTTCAGCGCTGCGGGCGAAGTGACCATCGCCGTGGACGACGAGCCTCAAGCATGCGTCGACATGGCGCTCGCGGCAGATCGCGGAAACGCTCACGGAGTGATTGCGATAGCCGACGCCGAGCACAACGCGACCGCGCCCGGCGGCTTCGCCAATCCCGGCAGCGCCTGCGCCGATCCTCCGTGCGTCGCAACGACGACGCGGCGATCTGCGTACATCGGTGCCGCGGACTTCAACCCCGAGTGGGCAGGTCAGCCACCGATGGACCTCGTCGAACACGAGATCGGCCATGCCCTGGGCTGGCCCCACAGCGCCTTCGACGAGTCGCGAAGCGAACCGGAGCAGAGCGCGCTCGATGTGATGAGCAACAGCGCGGCACCGCGCGACGTGCACCCCGAGCGGCGCGACGCTCCGGACACCTTGGCCATCAACCGCCTCAGCGCGGGGTGGTTGCCGATGTCAGCTGTGCACGTTGTCCCAACCGCGGGAGACACGGTGGAGCTGTCTGCCTCAACCGCCCGATCCGGGACGCGCTTGGCCGTCATCGCCCTCGACGACCATCGCTTCATCACTGTCGAGCTCCTCACCGCTGACGGCTTCGACAACCATCTTCCGGCGAGCGGAATCGCTGTGCACCTCGTCGACGGAGCCGGCACGAACCGTACCCAGACACCCTTGATCGGCGTTGCCCCCTTCACCGACTTGCTCACTACCGGTGAAACCCTGACGAGCAACGGCTGGGCCGTGTCAGTGGCTCCTGGCTGGAGGGTGATGGTAAAACCTGCGGGAAGTGTGCCTACTGTGAGTGGTTGATGGCACCCGACGTGGATGAACTGATGGCTGCGGCCAAGGCGGTGCAGGCGAATGCCTACGCCCCATATTCACGATTCCGGGTCGGGGCCGCTGTTCGCACCGCAAGCGGAAGGGTGTTCTCAGGTTGCAACGTCGAGAACGCCGCGTATCCGCAGGGCTCGTGCGCCGAGGCCGGGGCGATCTCGGCCATGGTGGCAGCTGGGGAGCGCGAGATCGTCTCCGTTCTCACCGTGTGCGACGGCGAGGCCATCGGTACATGCTGTGGCGGATGCCGGCAGCGTTTACGCGAATTCGCTGATGGGAACACTCCCATCTATGCCGCAGGACCTGAGGGTGTGCGGGCGACCTTCACGTTGGACGAACTGTTGCCACATTCGTTCGGGCCAGAGCATCTCATCGAGTTCCAACAATGAAAAGGGAGAGAACATGACCGAGAAAAAGATGCGCCTTGTCCTAGGAAGTGCCTGTTTGCTGGCCTTCGTCGTACCGGCGTGCAGCAGCGACAAAAAGGCTTCCACCAGCACCGGTGCACCGGCGGCAACCAGCGCGGCCGGCACGACTGCTGCGGGCGGAACGACAGCCGCGGCCGGAACATCGGGCGCAGCCGCGGCAGGCGGCGGAATGACGATCTCGGGCTTCAACTTCGGCACCACCAATGCCACTGCGGGACAAGAGTTCACGATCACGAACAATGACTCCGCGGCCCACACCGTGACCGATGACGCAGGTTCGTTCGACGTCAGCGTGCCCGGCGGCGGCACGGCGACACTGACGATCCCAGCGGCGGGTACCTACCAGATCCACTGCAAGATCCACGGCGCCATGAAGGGCACCATCACCGTCGCCTGAGCCGCCTACGCTCATGCCGTGTCGTCAGCGCGCCTTCCATATCTCACTGCCAAGCTGCAGGGTTTCGGGACAACGATCTTTGCCGAGATGAGTGCGCTTGCCGTTTCGACGGGAAGCCTCAATCTCGGCCAGGGTTTCCCCGATACCGATGGGCCCCGCGAGGTGCTCGACGCAGCAATTGCAGCAATCAACAGCGGTATCAACCAATATCCCCCTGGACCCGGGATGGCGGTTCTGCGCGAGGCGATTGCCGATCATCAGCAGCGGTTCTACGACCTGCGGTACGACCCGGGTTCAGAGGTGTTCGTCACAACGGGCGCAACCGAGGCGCTGGCCGGAGCCTTGATGGGCCTGCTCGACACGGGCGACGAGGTGGTGCTGTTCGAGCCGATGTACGACAGCTATCAGGCGTGCATCTCTCTGGCGGGCGCCGTGGCCAAACCAGTCACGCTGCGCCCGCCGGAGTACCGCTTCGAGCCCGATGAACTTCGTGCAGCCATCACGCCGAAGACGAAGCTTCTCCTGATCAACTCGCCGCACAATCCCACCGGGCATGTCCTCGACACGGCGGAACTGCAGTTCATCGCCGATCTCGCAAACGAGCACGATCTCCTCGTGATCACCGACGAGGTCTACGAGCACCTCGTGTTCGACGACGCGAAGCACGTTCCGCTGGCGACGCTGCCTGGCATGCGCGACCGCACCCTCGTCATCTCGAGCGGCGGCAAGACCTTCAACACGACAGGCTGGAAGATCGGTTGGATCTGCGCCCCGCCCCCACTCCTGGCCGCGGCACGCACGGCCAAGCAGTTCCTCACCTACGTCAGCGGCGCGCCCTTCCAGCCCGCCATCGCCGTCGGCCTCGGCCTGCCCGATTCCTTCTTCACCAACTTTGCCGCCGACATGCAATCCAAGCGCGACCGGTTGCTGCCCGGGCTGCACGCAGCAGGCTTCACGGTGTACCCGACGCACGGCACGTACTTCGTCACGGTCGACATTCGCCCGATACAACCGGACGGCGATGGCATGGCGTTCTGCCGAGCCCTGCCTGGACGGTGCGGGGTGGTGGCGATCCCCAACGAGGTGTTCTACGCCAACCGGCACGAAGGCCGGCACCTCGTACGGTTTGCGTTCTGCAAGCGGCCGGAAGTTCTCGACGAGGCCGCCGAGCGACTGGCCAAACTGGCCACCGGATAGTCTGCGGCCATGCGCGTCGCGGCCATTCAACACGACATCGTCTGGTGTGATCGGCAAGCCAACTTCGCTCACATCGCGCCGCTGATCTCCGGCGCCGCATCCTCCGGCGCACGCCTGATCCTGCTGACCGAGACCTTCTCCACCGGGTTCGCCACAGATCGCGACGACCTCGGCGAACCGCAAGGAGGGCCGTCGTCGCAGTTCCTCGTCGAGCAGGCGCGCCTGCACGGGGCATGGGTTGGCGGCTCGTGTCCGGAGATCGCTGTCGATGCCCCCAGCGACGACCAACGCCCGCACAACACGTTCGTGCTTGCCGCGCCGGACGGCACCGAACACCGTTACCGCAAGATCCATCCCTTCACGTATGGCGGCGAGACAAAGCATTTCCGCGGCGGCGATCAGTTCGTCACCGTCGATGTCGAGGGCCTGCGGGTCACGTTGTTCGTGTGCTACGACCTTCGCTTCGCCGATGAGTTCTGGCAGCTTGCGGACAGCACCGATGTGTACCTCGTTCCGGCCAATTGGCCCGAAGCGCGGCGATTGCCGTGGACAACCCTTCTGCAAGCGCGGGCCATCGAGAACCAGGCGTACGTCATCGGCTGCAACCGCGTCGGAACCGGTAACGGGATTCCCTACAGCGGCGACTCGAGGATCGTCGACCCGCTCGGCGAAGTCCTGGCCAGCGCGGCGCAGACCGAGAGCATCCTGCTCGCCGATATCACTGCTGAGCGTGTGGCCGAAGTTCGCGATCGCTTCCGGTTCCTGCAGGACCGTCGATAGCCCGCGGGCACGGAGCCAGCACCTGTGGGCTCGGGCTCGGGAACCGTTCCGGACTTGATGTTGGGTTGTTGGCAGCGCGCCTGGATCGAGTTCTCCGACGGCAGCCGCGATGAAACGACTTCTGTCATATGGCTCCAAACCGACGTATCGATGGTGGACGTTCGCGTGGACACGGTTCGCCGTGGCCTATCGGGTCGCGGCAGCTTTCGAGATTGCACCGACGACGATCTGTACGCACTAGCCGCGAGCGATGCAAGCAGTGGCTTCACCGAGTGTGGCCCGGTCTTCGTCGGTTCCGACGGCCTGCATCAGGCGACCGCTACGTGGCACACGCGTGGCCACGGCGTGAACTATCAGCCGGTGTCCGCCTTCCCGGAGCCGGGTGAGATGAGCTGGAACGAGGATGGGACCGTGATGTTCGAACGCGCGCCCAGTGGCGCGTACCGCGAGGAATGGCGACTCGTGCCCGGCAGTCGAGAACCGCTGAACGTCTCGCGCATCGGTGACTGCCTCGTCTACCGGGCCGGCGACACAGCGGTGCTGGTCCGCGACCGAACCGTTCCGATCCAGCGCCAGGCCCGCTTGCCCGAGTTGTTGGACGAGTACCGAGGAGACCGAGCGATGATGGAGGCGCTGCTCGACTGCGAGTTCAGCGTCGCCCAGCGATCTGGCAACCAATGGCTCGTTACGATCTCGACCCTGCCGTGGAAGGAGGGCAAGGCGCTCGATGTCGATCTTCAGTGAACTTGCCGAACACGCACTGCTTCCGTTCACCGAAGCGCGCATGCTTCCCGCAGCCGCATACACGTCTCAGGAGGTGCTGGCAGAAGAGCATCGTCGAATCTTTTCGCGAGAATGGACGTGCGTAGGCCGCACCGCCGATCTCCCGCGATCCGGCGACTACCTCACCGCTGAGATCCCGTCAGCCGACCCGTCGTACATCGGTGAACACCGTTCGATCATCGTGCTGCGCGGCGACGACGGATCGATCACTGCGCTCGACAACTCGTGCGTCCATCGCGGTTCGCCGTTGCTGCACGGATGTGGCAACGAGTCGCGCATCACGTGTCCGTATCACGCCTGGGTCTACCGGCTGGATGGTCAGCTGATCGCGGCGCCATACATGAACCGCACGATTGACGCGACCGGGAAGGCGTTCGATGCGGCCGACCATCGCCTCACGTCGCTTCGACTGGAGGAATGGGAGGGCTTCCTGTTCGTCAACCAAGATCCCGACGCCCCCGACCTCGGTGCTCGGCTGACGGAGCTCGGCGAAGTCGTCGGTCGTTACCGCATTGCCGGATACGTCCCGGTCCATCATCAAGTCGAGCTGTGGGACACCAATTGGAAGCTTCTCTACGAGAACTTCATGGACGCCTATCACGTGTTCAAGGTCCACAAGAACAGCTTCGCCAAGAATGGCGACAACACGTTGAAGACCACGATGCACGATGGCACCGATCACCTCGCCTATCACCTCGTCGGTCACGACGCCAACGCCAAGTCCGGCGTGGCCCATCCGTCGAACACGACGCTGGACGGCGATTGGCGGCACACAATCGTGCTCGGCGCGGCATTTCCGACCCACGTCATGCAACTCCAGCCCGATTGGCTGTGGTACCTGCAGCTCAGTCCGCTCGGTGTCGGCAAGGTGCGTATCCGCTGGGACGTTTCCGTCGCCCCCGAAGTCCTCGCGGATGAATCAGATCCCGATCGCTACGTCGCCGATCTGCTGCGCCTGCTCAACCTTGTCAACGCCGAAGACCGACCCATCGTCGAGGGCGCGTACCAAGGGTTACGCAGACCGGGCGTGGTTCGCGGCCCGTTGTCCTACCTCGAGCGCAACGTCTACGACTTCGACAGGTACCTCGCCCGCTCACTGACCGGAACTTGATCCACATTGCGTTATCAGATGCGAAAGGAACAGCGATGACGACCGGATTCGATCACCATTACGTAGAGACTCATGTCGGAGACTGATTTGGGCAGACCTGCCGAACCGGTCAGCGGTAATCTCGAATCATGTCGACCATTCGCACGCTTGCAGAGTTGGAAGCGTTGTACGACGCGCCGGTGGCAACCTCCATCGTCAAAGAGATCGATCACCTCACTGAATTGCACCGTGCATACATCGAGGCGTCCCCCTTCGTCATCGTCGCCACCTCCGGTCCGGGCGGCGTTGACTGCTCACCACGCGGCGACCCGCCAGGATTTGTCCGCGTCGTTGACGAACGAACGCTGCTCGTTCCTGACCGGCGCGGCAACAACCGGCTCGATTCGCTGCGCAACCTCGTCGCCGACCCGCGGATCGGTCTGCTGTTCCTGGTGCCCGGCATCGGCGTGACGATGCGGGTCAACGGCACCGCTGAGATCACCGCGGACCCGCAACTGCGCGAATCGTTCGCGTTCGAGGGCAAGTTGCCGACGACCGTCATCGTCGTGACCACGCAATCCGTCTACACGCAATGCCCGAAGGCGTTGATCCGCTCGCACCTCTGGGATGCCTCTTTTCATCGCCACTCGTCCGAGCTCCCCTCTGTCGGCGACATCCTCGAGGCAATCACCGCTGGCGAGTTCGACGGAAAGGCCCACGACGCCGCGTACCCCGAGCGGGTCCGTCAGACGATCTATTGATCTATTGATGAAGTGATCGTCTGTGCAGTGATCCGGGCCCGGCACCGCCTCGAACGTCCAGGGCCGCGCAGGGTTAGGGTAGCCGGACGATCCAAAGGGGGTTCCATGGGACGAATCGTGTTTGTAGGCGGTGGCATTGCCGGGACATGTGCAGCGATGATGCTCGCCAAGGACGGACACCAGGTCACGGTTCTCGAGCGCGACCCGACGCCGCCGCCCCCGCCCGACGTTGCGTGGGACGAGTGGGATCGCCGCGGCGTCAACCAGTTCAAGATGCTGCACTTCCTCCTGGCCAGGTTCCGCCTTGTCGCCGACGCAGAGCTTCCTGGTCTGACCGATGCCATGGTCGCCGCGGGAGCTCTGCGACTCAACCCGCTGATCGGTATCCCCGACGATGTCACCGGTGGCTGGCGCGATGACGACGATCGCTTCGAGACCATCACGGCTCGACGGCCGGTTGCCGAGTCGGTCATCGCGACCATGGCTGCCGCGACTCCGGGTGTGACGATTCGACGCGGGACAGGGGTGGCAGGAGTGCTGACGGAGTCCGGTTCCGATGGCATCGTTCACGTCACCGGCGTGCGCACGGAGGAGGGCGATGACGTGCCTGCCGTCCTCGTCGTCGACGCAGGCGGAAGGCGGTCATCGATGCCGTCGTGGCTGCGCGACGCGGGCTCGAAGGGTCCCGATGAGATGATCGAGGATTGCGGCTTCGTCTACTACGGCCGCCACTTCCGTTCCGGCGACGGGTCCGTTCCGCCGGCTTTCGGAGGTTTGCTGCAGCCCTACGGTTCGGTGTCTGTGCTGACGCTTCCAGCCGACAACGGCACGTGGGGTGTCGGGGTCATCACCAGCTCGAAAGATGCCTCGCTGCGCAGCCTGTTGGAGGTCGAGTGCTGGGAGAAGGTCGTCGGTGCCTTCCCACTGGTTGCGCACTGGATCGATGCCGAGCCGATCACCGATGTGAAGCTGATGGCCAAGATCGAGGATCGTCAGCGCAACTATGTCGTCGACGGCAAGCCGGTGGCAACCGGCGTCGTAGCTCTGGCCGATGCATGGGCGTGCACCAACCCGTCGCTCGGGCGCGGCATCTCGATAGGGATCGTGCACGCAGCGGCACTGCGTTCACTGCTGCGCGAGGTACCGCTCGACGACCCGAACGGTCTGGCGATGCGGTGGGATGAGTTGACCACGGAGACGGT
>JANPGV010000178.1:0-20938 GCA_031424145.1 Ilumatobacteraceae bacterium | reverse complement strand
AACGGATCGGACTCGTTCACGTTCAAGATCAACGACGGCGCCGCTGATTCGAACACGGGAACGGTGTCGATCACCGTCAATGCGGTGAACGACGCGCCAGTTGCCAACGATCAGACCGTCCAGACGCCAGAGGACTCCCCCGTGTCCATCGTGCTCCAGGGCAGCGATGCCGACCCGCTCGACGTGCTGTCATACGCAGTTGTCAACGGGCCTACCCACGGTGCCTTGACGGGCTCCGGTGCCGACCGCACCTACACACCGGCTGCCAACTTCAACGGGCAGGACTCGTTCACATTCATCGTCAACGACGGCACCGCTGACTCAAACACGGCGACCGTCACGATCACCGTCGACCCGGTCAACGACGCGCCAGCTGCCGCTGGAGTCTCCGTGTCGACCCCGGAGGATTTGGCCGTACCGATCACTTTGACGGGCACCGATCCCGACGGCGACGCCCTGTCGTTCGTCATCACGAATGCACCAGCGCACGGTGCCTTGACAGGCTCCGGTGCCGCCCGCACCTACACACCGGCTGCCAACTTCAACGGGCAGGACTCGTTCACATTCACCGTCAACGACGGAGCCTTGGTCTCCGCACCGGCCACGGTCACCATCACCGTAGACCCGGTGAACGACGCGCCGGTTGCGGCCGAGATCTCCGTCTCGACGCCGCGGGACGTTGCCGTCAGCGTGGTCCTGTCCGCTACTGACATCGACGGCGATGCACTGTCGTTCACTGTCGCCAGTCAGCCCACAAATGGAACGCTGACGCGCTCAGGAACCTCACTCACCTACACGCCGAACGCCGGGTACGCCGGACTGGACTCGTTCACGTACATCGCCAACGACGGCACCGTCGACTCGAACATCGCAACCGTGTCGATCACAGTGACCCCGACCAACAGACCACCGACCGCCATTCCCGCCTCGGTCTCGACACCCGAGGATGTGGCTGTACCGATCACCTTGACGGGCACTGATCCCGACGGCAACACCCTGTCGTTCGTCGTCACCAATGCACCCGCGCACGGTGCCTTGACCGGGTCAGGTGCCGACCGCACCTACACACCAGACCCCAACTTCAACGGGCAGGATTCGTTCACATTCACGGTCAGCGATGGCACATTCGTATCCCTATCGGCCGCGGTCACCATCACTGTCACGCCTGTCAACGACACCCCCGTCGCCAACTCGCTGACGGTCTCGGCGGTAAGTGGCCAGGCGGCGGGGGTCACGCTCTCGGGAAGTGACGTCGATGGCGACATCTTGACGTTCGCGATCGTGACGTCTCCCGCGCACGGGACATTGACCGGCACGGCTCCATCTCTCACGTACACGAGCTCCGCGGGGTTCGCCGGAGCTGACTCGTTCACGTATGCGGTCAACGACGGCCAGGTCCAGTCGCAAGTAGCGGTCGTCGCCATCACGGTCACCGCGGCTCCCTCGAACCTCAGCCTCTCGATCGCGGACAATGCCGCGAGAACGGCGAACACGCGGTCGCTCGACGGCGCAGTGTTGCGGTCAGGCGTCAGCGCCTACATCTTTGCGAACGCTGCACAACTGACCGGTGTACGGCAAGTGAGCTTTGCCCTGGACGGAGCTCCATTCTCGACTGATCGCTCTTCGCCGTTCGACTTCGCCGGGACTGCCAACAATCGTGCCTGCCGACTCTGCGTGCTGGATGCGCTCCCGTTCGAGTCGAACCTCCTGTCACTCGGCACTCACCACATCGTCGTGTCGGCGCTCCTGCGCAATGGTTCGCGGGTCGTCTTCGACGCCGCGTTCACGGTCGCTGACACGTCGCCCCACAGCGTTGCGGCATCGGCGTCATCGGATCATTCCGGCTCGATTGCGCTCAACGGCGCAACGCTTACAGGCCGCCAGTTCATCTTCCTGGCCGAAACCAACGATCCGATCGCCGGACTCACAAGGGTCGTCTTCGAGCTCGATGGCAAGACCATCGGCACCGACTCGTTGGTTCCGTACGACGCCATCGCGGTGCGTCGGCGCGTGACGCCCGGCTTGGACACAACTCGGATGCGCAACGGCAACCACCGAATGATCGTGACTGTGCAGCTGCAGGGCGGTGGCCAAGTCGTCTACGTCGCCAACTTCCGAGTCAGCAACTGATCAGACACTTCGCCGTCACGAGCCGGGTGGTGGCGCCTCGACGCCGAGTTCCCTGAGTTGGGCGAATGCGTTCCTCACGCACGTGTCGTCTCCGTCGATTCGGCCGACACCGATAGAGGAGAGGGCAGCTTCATAGATGAACCCGTCGGCTTGGGCAAGGGAGAGCGCAGCCTGGAACGCGTTCCGCGCTTCAGCGGTGCGTCCCGCTAATAACAAGGCCCGGGCAGTGAGACGAGCGAGGGTGGCGGGTACGACTGGGATCGGCCCCAGCTTCGCAAGTGCCTTCGCCGCTTGATCCGCAGCGTCGAGCGCCGAAGCAGCGTCACCGGCCACCACGTGGATCTCGACCAGTCGCACGAGCGAGTCGACAACATAGTCATCAGCGCCAAGCTCTCGGAACCCGCTCAGAGCTTCCGATTGCAATTCCAACGCCTCCGACTTTGCTCCTCGCCACGACGCAATGCGCGAGAGCCCGCTGTTAGCGGCCAGGGTTCCGAGTGGGTAGTTCGCGGCCTGCAACAGGCGTCGGGCCCGAAGCAACAGTTCCTCCGCCTCATCGAGGTGCGACTGAAGCGTGAGAATCTCCGCAAGGTTGTTGTCAACGACCGCGGCGCCGAGTACATCGCCTGCCCGTTGGTAGCGCTCGGAACTAGCCCGGAAGTCTGCAACGGCGTCCAACGCTCGGCATTCTCTCCAGGCACTCACACCTCGATTGAGGAACAAATTTGCAAGCCCGATCGAGTCGTCCAACTCACTGAGAAGGGACATTGCTGCGCGCTCGTGACGTGCCCGTTCCGGAAGGCCAAGGTTGTCGCAACACCATTCGGCGAGCAGATGAGCCTGTGCGAGAAGTGCCCGATCCTCGCTCTGCTCGAAGTCTTGGAGAAGCGTGAGAGTGAGCTGGAGACAGACGGCCCATTGACCCAGATAATTTCGGATACTCGCGCGGGCCAACCGGAGGTGCCCGGCAACGTCGGGATCTGGGCACGACCGCAGAGCACGGGCGGTCGTCACCAGAGCCGAACGGTAGCGGCCGAGCTTCTCCAGCATGCGCGTGCGGTCGACGGCGATAAGCGCACGCTCCCGGTCGTCGACGACCCGTGCCGCTTGCGCGAGGGCATCCAATGCCAGCTCCGGGTGCCCGGCGCGCTCGGCTGCGTAGGCCAAGCGACGCTGCGTGCCGGAGCTCTGCGCCGGATCGGCACCGACCTGGCGTTGTGCCCCAATCACGTCGCGCAGTAGTGATTCGGCGATCTCCATTGCACCGTTGGTCATCGCCGCTTCGGCGGCCTCGCTATTCCATTTGATGATGCGGTCCGGTAGAGCCGAGCCGGTGGCATGGAACGCCAAGGCGGCGACGGGATCAGCCAGTGGCACTGATTCACCCCACGCTTCGATCACGTCGCCGGCACGACGATGAAGCTGGCGACGGCGGCGGACCGACAAACCTTCATATGCGGCGACGCGCACGAGGTCGTGACGGAACCGCACCGTCGCTTCACCGAGCATCACCAAATCACCAAGCTCGCGCTGCCACGTCTCGGCGTCGACGAGGTCCGGCCTGTCGAGCACACGGCTGGCGAGTGAGCGATTCATCGTCGAGCCGAGAACAGACGCGTCGCGTATGAGCTCACGGCCGGCAACCGGAAGCTGATCGATGCGTGCCGCGAGCACCCGTTCGACGGTCTCCGGAAAGTCCGCGTCCGCGCGGACTGTGGAGCTCGCCACTGAACGGGCGAGCTCGATGAGGTAGAGCGGGTTGCCCTCGGCAGATTCTCGGAGCCGGGCCAGTGTCGCGTCGCTCGCTGCACTAGGAGGTAGCTCCCGAAGCAATAACTGGTCGGCGAACTCGCTGTCGATCGCGGTGAGCTCGATCATGGTCACCTCTGACGGAGACCAGCCCTCGGGTCGCCTTGTCAGGACCAGTGCCACCTCAGGGCTCGGCAGCGCGCAGAGCAGCTCGACGACACCACGCGACGCTTCGTCGATCCAGTGGACGTCTTCGAAGACGATGACCGACCCCGCACCCGTGAGGGCGAGTACGAGCTCGGCAACCGCGGCGCGCAGACGGTCAGCGCGAAACGCGGGATCCAAGGCGTCGACTTCATCGGTGGTCGGCACGTCACCGCCGACAATCGTCGCGATCAGCGGCAGCCACGGAGCGAGGTCCGGCGCGACCCGATGTACAAATGCGGTGACGATCGCCCCGACCGATGAACTGTCCGCGGCCGCATCGATCTCTGCAGCACCACGAATGAGGCGGCGAAAGGGAAGGTAGACAGAGCCGATCTCGTGGGGTTCGGCGCGCATGACGAACCAGCGGCGGTCGGCTCGCACACGTCGAGCTTCCTGCCACAGCCGGCTCTTGCCCACACCCGCCTCACCGACCAATTCAGCAACGCCGCCGCTGTCGATCACCTCGAGGAGGACAGAAAGCTCCTTGTCTCGGCCCACCATCGGCGCGATCGATCCGTCGATCTCTGCGCCACCGATCCGCTCATCGGGTGCAAGCGCATTGACAAGGAAGGCCCGCACCGGTGCGCGCTTGCCCTTGACGAGGAACGGTTCCAGCGGAGTCCACTCGAACCGGCCCGGACACGTGTTGTACAGCCGCTCGCCGGCCATGATCTCGCCGGGCGCGGCTCTGGCCATGAGGCGAGCTGCCAGGTTCGTCGCGTCGCCCATCACGATGTACGTGCATCGCTGTGGGTGTCCCATGTCCCCGACGAAGACGACGCCGAGGTTGGCGCCGATCCGCAGGGGCGCCGGTGTCTGGTCGGCGATGCGTCGCAGGACCCGCAACAGTCGCTCGCCGTCGCGTTCCGTTGCGGTCGGCGCGCCGGCGATCAACGTCCATCGCACAGAGTTGGCTTCTGCTTGGGTCTCGAGCCAACAGACACCGAGCTCGGCGGAGGCGCGGTCCACGATCTCGGTGATCTCGGCGAGTAGACGATGAACACCGTCGGCGCCACGCTGAGCGAGCAAGTCATCGGTGTTGTTGAGACGGATGAACGACATTGCGACCTGCTTGAGCTCACCCGCGCGATGGGTGACGTCGACCAACGAGCCGAACTGCGTGGGCAACAGCTTGGCGATGAGTCCGTCGGCATCGCCGCGAGATCGTCGCACGGGTTCTGCAGTCGGGCCATCCATCGAAACCACGCGCGTGAGTCGCAGGCGAAGAGCGTCGTCGGAAACGCGATGCGTCACCCACGACGACGGAAGGGCGGCGGCCAGCTCACCGGAGATCAGAGCCTCGCCCGCATCCGCGCGGGCTTCGAGCTGCGCCATGGCGGTGCTAACCGGTCCGGCCACTACTAGTGCGCGTCGAGTCGTGCCGAGCAAGTAGTACGCCTGGGTGCCCGGAGCCATCCCGCATGACATGCGCAATCGCGCATCGCCGAGCGGCGTGAGGATGCGCCCTTCGCTCGCAATGAACCGAAACATCTCAGCAGTGGCAGCCGCTGCACGAAGCTGGTGATCATGGCCGCTGAAGAGCACGACCATTGCATCGCCACCGAATTCGAGCACATCGCCTTCGAACCGCATGACTTCGTTGATGAGTCCGTAGAACACCGTGTTGAGAACATCGTTGATGTGTTCGGCCCCACTCCTGCCGAGCCTGGCGAGACGCTCAGTGAGCTTGGTGAACCCGGAGATGTCGAAGAACGCCAGCGTCCCTTCGATCTCTGCGAATCCGCACGCGGGACCCTCGTGCATGACGCTGAGTGCGAGGTCGGAGACATAGGCATGCAGAGATCGCGACGATGCTCGTGATTCTTCTTGCGTGGGGCTCACTCGTGTAATCTTAGGGCGCTAACGATGCTCAAAGAGCCTGGTCACGGGGGATGCGATGTCAGAAGAGGGGTACATCCTCCGACTGCTCGACGAATGCCGCGAGGAGATCAGGGTCTCCGATACCAAGGCCAGCATCACGTTTGGCGCAGTGGGTGCTTTCACGGCACTTTTGTCGGGCCTTCTCCTCAAGAAAGACGAGGCGTTGCGCACAAATGGCGCCGCTGTCACCGTCGTTGGGACGGTGGCTCTCGCCATATTGGTCCTGTCGATGTTGTTGTTGGGCCTTGCAGTGATTCCGCGCGTCGGCCGACCAGAGGCGGGCCGGGCGAGGTACTTCGGAGAACAAGCTCAATTCGAGAATCACACCGAACTTCTCGCAGTCCTTTCGGCTGAATCACAAGCGTCAGTTGAACGTCACGCTCAACAACTGTTCATCATGGCGCGCATCGCTCGTCAGAAGTATCGGCATCTTCGGAACGCGATGCTCGCAATCCTCGCTGCAATTGGTGTGATGATCCTTGCAGTGCTCGTCGGCGCCATCAGCTGACCCCAGGGCCAGACCCCGCGCACACGTTGGTCATCTGTCCTTAACAATGCGGAGACGGTCGGGAAACCTCTAACGCTTACCTTGCCGCGGAGCCCAAGGTGGGCCCCAAGAGAGAGAGGGATCGCGTGAAAACACTGACCTTGAAGGCGAGGTTGGCCGATCGAGACAGACAGAAATTCTTCATCACGTTCCTCGGCGGCAAGCTACTCGGCCTGGCCATAGCGTTCTACGCCATCGTGTCGCTCGGCCCGTGGATCGTCGGTACCGTGGTCCACGCCGCAAGCGTGCCGAGAGCTGACGACATCGAAACTCAGGTGACCAGCGCGATCAACGGCGTCAACACGGCCTGGGTACTGCTGGCGGCCTTCCTCGTCTTCTTCATGCAGGCGGGCTTCATGATGCTCGAGGCCGGTTTCGCCCGCACCCGTGAGGTCGTCAACGTCCTGCAGGAGTGCATCGTTGACACTTGCTTGTGCGCCATCTTGTTCTGGGCGTTTGGCTTTGCGTTCATGTTTGGTGCCGGCAACGGGATCATCGGGCACCAGTACTTCTTCCTGAACGGTGCCGAGCAGACGTACACGTACAACGGAGCGTTCGACACAGGCGTGGCCTTCATGGCCTTCTTCCTGTTTCAGTTCGCCTTCGCCGACACCTGTTCGACGATCACCTCCGGCGCCATGGTCGGTCGTACCGGCTTCAAGGGCGACCTGCTCTACAGCGTCGGTGTCAGCGGCTTCATCTACCCGATTCTCGGCCACTGGGTCTGGGGTCCGGGCGGCTGGCTGCAGACCCCTCGTGGCGGCGGTGTGTGGATCCGCGACTTCGCAGGTTCGACCGTCGTGCACACGATGGGCGGAATGATCGCCCTCGCCGGGGCGATCGTGCTCGGACCACGACTTGGCAGAAAGTTCAAACGAGACGGAGGCGGGCTTCCACCGGGACACGATCTCACGATCGCCGCAATCGGCGGCGTCATTCTGTGGTTTGGTTGGTACGGCTTCAACCCTGGCAGCACGTTATCCGCAATCGACATCCAGGGCATCGGCCGCGTGGCTACCAACACCACCCTCGCAGCGGCAGGCGGGGGACTCTCCGCGTTGTTCATCGTCTATCAGCGGGTCAAGAAATGGGACATGGGCATCACCATCAACGGTTTCCTCGGCGGGCTTGTGGCCATCACCTGTCCGTGTTACTGGGTCAATGCCTTCGGGGCGGTGGTCATTGGGCTTGTCGGCGGGATTGTCGTCGTATACGGCATCGACTTCATCGAATGGCTGCGCATCGACGACCCGATCGGCGCAGTTGCCGTGCACGGCATCGCCGGAATCTGGGGCACATGGAGCGTCGGCTTGTTCGCCACGGGCCAATGGAATGACGTGAAGGGCCTGTTCTGGGGCGGCGGCACAAAGCAGCTCTACGCCCAGATCTGGGGCAACGCAGTGGTTGGAGGCGCGGCCTTCGGTGTTGCGTATGTTCTCTTCCGAGCGGTGAAACTGACCAAGACGCTGAGGGTCTCCGAGGAAGGCGAGCTGGAAGGCCTCGACATCCACGAGCACGGCTCACCGGCTTACCATCCCGAGGCCGCATACACCGGCCAGACCAGCTAACCGACACGATCGACACGGAGAATCAAAATGGTCGAACTCATCACCGCAATCATCAAGCCGCACATGCTGGACACCGTGAAGGAGGCCTTGATTGCCAACGGCGTCACGGGGTTGACGGCGACGGAGGTCAAAGGCTTCGGACGTCAGAAGGGGCACTCGGAGAACTTCCGTGGCGCCGAGTACAAGATCGACTTCATCCCGAAGTTGAAAATCGAGGTCGCTGTACCTGCAGAAATAGCCGATCGAATCGTCAACATCATCGCCGACGCGGCAAGGACCGACAAGATCGGTGACGGCAAGATCTGGTCGGTCCCGCTCGATCGCCTGATCCGCGTTCGAACGGGCGAGATGGGAACAGACGCACTCTGAGCTCAAGGCCCTCCGGCTAAGACAGAACGGTCGAAAATGAATCGTTCATCAGACGAGAACGAGCCCGCTCCATCAACGTCGATGGAGCGGCTCGCGCGTCTGGGCGTCGAGTTGCTGACATGGCCGCAGGAGGCGGCATTGCGATCAGCATTTTCCCGTGCGGGCGTCCCGCGATTGCTGCTGATCGAGTCAGATGGAGAGCCTCCGAACCCACTCGGCCTCGGAGAAGATTGGGTGCGTCTGCCAACGAGTGAAGAAGAATTGATCGCGAAGGCGGTCGGCCTCCTGGAGCGGATGGCCGGCTTTGCCGCCGTCGCACCGACGATCGGCGCCGATCGTGTGCTGCGACGAGCCGACGCCACTGTCGCGTTGAGCCCCTCCGAGGCGAAGATCGTCGGGTGTCTCCTCGATCATTCGGGAACGATCGTCACTCGCGAGGAGCTCGAGCGCCTGTTGTGGCCCGATGGACTTGTGCCGGGACACAGATCGCTGGACTACGTGGTACAGCGGTTGCGTCGACGCATCGCCGAACTCAACATCTGCATCAGCACTTCACGCGGGCGCGGTTTCGCGATCTACGTCGACGACTCGGTTTCGCGTCGCTGAGTCGAACGCCAACGAGAATCGGATCGGCAGGCGACGCGATCCGGCGTACACCAGGCCGAGATACAGCCCGGGCCCGATCTCGCGGATCTCGTCGCGAACCCATCCGGCGACCCGCGATGTCTTCGAATAGTCGAGAACGACGCAAGGGCGACCGTCGAGCAGGCTGGCGTCGACGTAAACGTCCGCGGTGATGGCCTTCACGCCGAACGGCGTGATGAGGTTGCGCAGACTGTGGCTGGCGGAATCGAACACCTTGCCTTGCCACGCCAACAAACGTGTTGTCGCCAGCAGTGGCCTCGCTGCGATGGTACCGGTTCGCATCAACGCCTGACCACGCCCCTTGCCGACGGGAATGTCGCCGGCGGGTGCGGCGGCGAAGAGGTCGTCCAGCTGGGACCCTCGCATCAACGGCAGCTCACTTGCAGTCGGCATGTCATCTCCTCATCGTTGTCCCGGCCATTCGACACCAGCTCTGCGACGGATCAGCGCGTGTTGCTGAACGCGGCCGAAACGAGCGCCGTCCCGATAACGACGTGGAGTACGTCGTCCGCAGTCTTCCAACGGAACCACTTCTGTGGAAAGAGGCCTCGTCGGCTGGCAACCGCTTGGCAGAGGTCGATTGCGCCGAAGCCGAGGTTGAACGCTCGTGCTGTTCCACGACGCCGCGATGCGAGGAGGCCGATGGCCCCGAAGACCAGATGGAACACGTTGTAGGCCGGTGCACCGCTGGTCAGTGCCTTCTTGGGCGGAATGATGAACCCGGCGATGCCGGTCAGGATCAGCGTCGGTCCGAACACTCGCGCCACCGTTCGGTTCACATCACGACCTGACGCCACCCCTACCTCGTCTCCTGTATGCATATGGTGCTTTCGTCGCCGAACGCCTTCTGGATCTCGGCCGTGTGGCGTGAACCATCGTCGTCACTCCTTGGATGCCGTCCTGCGCGCGGCAAGTTTCAACTTGAACGGCTGATGGTCGCTTCCGCACGGCTCGAGGTCTTCCATTGCCAGCGGGAACACGCAGTCGTTGACCAGAGCGTGATCGAGGCGGGCAACTGCGGGAACCGCCCCGAGCACTCCATCGGCGCCGAGGCTGAACGAAGGGTCGAGCCCCTTGCCGAGCGAATCGACAGCGTCCCTCAGGCCGAGCTCGAGCAGTTCCTCGAACTCCGGTCGGTATCGAGTCGTGTTGAGATCGCCGGCGATGATCACCGGACCGCTGAGCGTCGGGATGAAATCTTTGAGAACCTCGATCTGTTCTTTCCAGGTCTCCATCCCGCCGGGGTCGACTGCGGCCATGGGATTGAGCCCGATCACCAGCGTGCCAATGCCCTCGACATCGACATCGGCTATCGCCAGGCGCAACGGACCGATCGTCGTCATCAGCGAGCGAGGACCCAGCTCGCGCTTGCAGACCACGGTCACCGCGTAGTCGCTGTGATCGTTGGGATCGCTGACACGGTAGGGGTAGGTGTCCCTGCCGCCGACTTCGTCGAACACGGCCATGAAAGCATCCGTGGACTCGACCACGATCACGACGTCGGCGGACGTCGTGAGGAGTTGGCGGGCTGCGGCGTCGGGCGTCTTGTTGTCGATGAAGACGTTGGCAACGACGATGTCGAGTGTCGGAGCCCGTTTCGCCCACCGCGGCACGCGAGCCGCCAAGAATCTGGGAACGACGATCGCGACGTGGTAGACGCACAACGCTGCGCCGACCGCAGCGAGCAGCCAGTGGCGCGTCACCAACGCTGCAATGGTCACAACCCAGGCCAGCAAGAGAAGGATGGGTAGAGCGTCATACCCGACGGCCAGACCGGGCCCTTCATCGACGCTGGCGACGATGTGCAGATATCGGGTGACGAGGAGTGCGATCAACCCCGCAGAGACCATCCAACCGAGGGCGACCCCGACATGGAAGTAGCCGCCGGTGAACATGGTGGCCGACCCGTCGATATGCCTGGTGAGAAACGAGATCCCGAGCACGATCGCCGCCGTCAGCACGCCGATCATGTATGCGGGCATCGACCGTCGTCTGTTCTCCTCGGCCATGGGCTTGCACGCTAACGGGGTTGATCGTCGCCGCATCGGGGTACCTCTGTTTAGTGGACACCTCCCCCGCCGCACAGACCGTCACCACCGAGTACAGCGATCGGCACATCCAGGCAGCGTGGGCCGTTCACGTCCTGACTGCCAGCGGTGTGATCGTCGGCTTCGTCGGGTTGACCTCCGTCATCGAAGGACACGCCCGGGCCGCAATCCTGTGGCTGGTCGGCGCGCTGTTGCTCGACGGGGTCGACGGGCCAATCGCCCGCAAGCTCGACGTTCGCAACCGCATCCCGACCCTGAACGGCAACTCGCTCGACCTCATCATCGACTACTTCACTTGCACCATCATTCCCGTTGCGTTTCTGTCCAGGTTTGACGTACTGCCCTCCAAGACGGTCGGCCCATTGGGGTTCGCGATCCTGTTCGTCAGCGCGCTGTGGATGTCGCGCACCGATCAAGAAACCGAAGACGGTTGGTTCAACGGATTCCCGGCCGAATGGAACATGATCGTTCCCACCCTCTTCCTCCTTCACCCGAATCCGTGGGTGACCTTGACGATCTGCATCATCTTCTGCTTCCTGACCCTGTCGCGAGTCCAGTTCGCCCATCCTGTGTCGGTTCGTGAACATCGAGCCATCTCGTTGACCTTCATGGTCGCATGGCTGGCATCGATGATCTGGCTCGCCATCGCCCAACGCGACGTGACCGCTGTTCGGATCGTGTTGATCGTCGCCCCGCTGTGGACGGTCGCGCAGGTGCTCATGCGGCTCAGAAAGCGCGACTCTGGGACCTTTGCCTCTCAATAGTGAGGCAATTCGAGCCGATAGTGGAACGGAGACATAAAGAGGAGCTTTCGTGACCGCGGTGGATGAGACAGATGAGGCTGTGACAACTTCGCCGCGCCACGTCCATATCGTCGACGCCACGAAGGGGCCCCTCATCGGCGACGGGCGCCTGCGCCGGATCATGCCCTTCGCCATCACCGCGATCATGAGCATGATCGTCGCGCTGCCTTCGACGTCGTGGGCTCACCCCGGGTTCGCCGTAGCCGGAGGCATTGTGATCGCAGCCATCAGCTTTTCGTCGCTCGCGTTCCCCTGGAACCGGGTTCCACGCACCGCCCAGATCACTCTCCCTTTTCTGTTCCTTGCCGCGGCGCTGCTGCTGGCGTCGGCTTCCGGCAAGGGCACCGGGTCACCCTTCGTCACCATGGCGGTGTTGCCGCTCATGTGGCTGGCGATCTACGAGAACCGCAAGGCAGTGCTCCTGGCCGCGATGCTCACAGGGGTAGTCCTGTGGCTGGGGCCCAGCGGCGCCCTGCAACGACCCGATCAAGGGGTCGTCGCCAGCGTCGTGTTCGTCATCTGCGGCGCAGGCATGGGCATCACGTTGCACGGCCTCGTCGCGGACGCCCGAAAGCTTGCGCTGGCCTTGCGAGATCAGAAGCACGCTTTCGCGGATTCTGCGGCCATGCTCGACGCTCTTCCTGAGCGCGTGAATCGCTATCGCCTGCCTGACCTCGCCATCACCTATTGCAACGCGGCATGGGCCGCGCAGTACAACGTCGAGCCTGCCCGGGCGATCGGCCGGCCGCTCGATGAGTTCCTGTCCGACGACGAGCTGGCCGGCCTCCACTCGCAGCTAGCCGTCCTCGGTCCCGAGAACCCGATTCTGGTCGACAGCATTGCCCGCGCTGTTCCCGACGCCAAGCCCCAATGGTTGGAGTGGGTCGATCGATACCTGACCGGCCCCGACGGCGCGGCGGTCCTATCCGTCGGCCGTGATGTCAGCGAGCGCCACGATGCGGAGGTCCAGTTGGCGGAGAGCGAGGCCCGGTTCCGCGATCTCGCCGACAAGTCCGCTGACGTCGTGTGGCGATTCACGCTGGAGCCGACTCCGCACTTCGAGTACATGAGCCCCTCGGTCGAGAACATCCTCGGCTATCCGCCCGCGTACTTCCTCGGAGATTTCTCGCGGATCCTTGACATCCTCGACGACGCCGGAAGAAGTGCAGTGGTTCACGCGCTGCAGAATGGCGAGATCTCCGAGCACTTCGATTTCCACTTTCGACACGCCAACGGCTCGACCGTCGTCGGCGAGACGCGGACGACGCTCGTCCAAGGCGGTCTGCAGGGCGTCAGCCGCGATGTCACCGAGCTGCGTCAGCTGCAGGCGAACATGGCCGACCTCGCGCTGCGCGACCCGCTGACAGGGTTGGCCAACCGTCGCCTCTTCGACGAACTGCTCAACGCCGCTCTGGCACGTACCGAGCGCAACGGCACCGCTCTGGCGGTTGCGTTCCTCGACCTCGACGACTTCAAATCCGTGAATGACAAGCACGGTCACGACGTCGGCGACCTCGTACTGCGCGAGACCGCCCGTCGCTTGCTGACGATCGTCCGCGGCGCCGATTGTGTGGCGCGCATCGGCGGTGACGAGTTCGTGATCGTCTACGAGTCGAACGACACGACTTCGTACAACCTCGTCAGGCGCATCGACCGCGCGCTCTCCGCACCGATCAGAATCGCACCCACCACCTTCGTGAGGTGCTCGCCGAGCATCGGCATCGCGGACACGCTCGCTGTCGGGTACAACGGCACGGCGCTCCTCGCCGCGGCCGACGACGCGATGTACACATTGAAACGGACTCGCCAGGCCGCTCGAGACCCAGACGCCGCTCGGAACCGCATTTCGGTCGGTCTCTAAGCCGCTGCAGATTCTGGTGGAGACGAGGGTGGAGACGAGGGGAATCGAACCCCTGACATCTACCTTGCAAAGGTAGCGCTCTGCCAACTGAGCTACGTCCCCGAAGGGAGCCTTCAGGATAGCGCGCAGGGGCAATCGTTCGACGGCGATTCCCCGAGGCCGGGCGTCCCGACGGCGGATCTCTAGTCTGGTGCGATGCGGTCACCTCGCCTTCGGTTCGGCACGTTCCTTGCGCCTCATCACCCCCTCGGTGAGAGCCCCACGCTGCAGTTCCAGAGCGATCTGGAACTGGCGAACCTCCTCGATCACCTCGGATACGACGAGTTCTGGTGCGGCGAGCACCACTCCAGCGGATGGGAGATGATCGCTTCGCCCGAGATGTTCCTTGCCGCCGCTGGCCAGGTGACACACACGATCAAGCTCGGCACGGGCGTCGTTTCGCTTCCGTATCACCACCCGTTCAACGTGGCCCAACGAATGGTGCAGCTCGATCACATGACCAAAGGCAGGGCGATGTTCGGGAGCGGCCCGGGCGCCCTGCCGAGCGACGCACGCACGATGGGCATCAGCCCGATGCTGCTGCGCGATCGTCAGGACGAGGCGATGGGCGTGATCATCCGCCTGCTCAACGGTGAGGAGAGGTTCAGTTACGAGAGCGAGTGGTTCGAGCTCCACGACGCCGCGTTGCAGATCCTGCCGATCCAGGAGCGAATGCCGATGGCCACCGCATCGAGCATCAGCCCCAGCGGCATGCAATTGGCCGGCAAGTACGGCGTCGGTGTGTTGTCCATTGCCTCGACGAGCGCTGAAGGGCTGCAGGCACTGCCGACTCAGTGGGGGTTTGCCCAAGAGGCAGCCGCCACACACGGCACCACGGTCGACCGCGGCGACTGGCGGGTGCTGATGAGCTGGCACATCGCGGAGACCAAAGAGCAGGCGCGGCGCGAGGCGGTCCACGGCCTTCACCGCTGGCACAACGAATACAACGTGCGTGTCCTCGGTCGCCCGGGCGCAACGCACGTCGAGGATCCGTGGGACCTTCTCGACCAGGTGTCCGAGAGCGGCGCTGAGGGCGGCGGTGCAGCTGTCATCGGAACACCAGACGACCTTGTCCAGGCCATCAACAACCTGCAGCAGATCACAGGTGGCTTCGGTGTCGTGCTCGGCTTCGCCCACGACTGGGCCAATCGCGAGAACACCCGCCGCTCGTGGGACATGGTGGCCCGTTACGTGATCCCGGCGATCAACGGCTCCGTGCAACCGATGCAGGCGTCAGCGGACTACGTCGAAGCCAACAAGAAGGAGTTGATCGGAGGCGCGTCGGCAGCCGTGCTGAGCAAGATCATGGCGCACGAGGGTGCTGCCGCAGCGATGGCTACGACGATGGCGCAGATGGCCGAGCGCGCGGGCGCCCGCAAGGCCAAGAACGAAGAGGGCCACAACGACCCGGCATTCCGACCCGGCGCCGGTCTACCCGGCAAATAGCGGTCGGCTCAGTCGTCTTTCAACGCAACAGCGTTTGGTGTGACGTTGATCTTTGGTTCGTACTCGGCGACCTCGATAACCCGGCCCTCGCCCAGATACTTGGCCCGCAACTCAGTACGACACGACTGGCACGGTCCGTAGAAACGTTCGTCGACTGTTTCACCACATCGGGGGCAGGTGAACGTGTCCGTCTGGGTCACCTCGTCGCAGCGTTCTTGAGCATCGTGCCGGCGAACGCACCGGTGTGCTGGCCATGGTCCATGAACACCTGACCGTTGACGAGCGTGTAGTCGTAACCGGTCGCGCCCTGCACGTACCGGCCGGCGCCATGCGGGAAGTCGTACACGTACGTCGGTGCAGGCATTTCCAGCGCATCGAAATCGATCACGTTCACATCGGCGAAACTACCCGCTGCGAGCCGACCGCGCCCTTCCAAGCCGAAGAGATCGGCTGTGTCGCTGGTCAGTCGGCGAACACCTTCCTCGACGCTCCATCGCTTCCGTTCGCGGATCCAGTACGAGAGCAGGAACGTCGGTTGGCTGGCGTCGAGGATCTGGCCGACGTGTGCCCCTGCATCACCGAGCCCGAGGGTGATCAGTTGTTCGTCGAGCATGTGCTCGACAGCTGAAAGCTGCTGGTTGAGGAACGGGAGGCTGCACACGAGGGTTCCGTCGGTTTCGAGCTGCAACTCGATGTATGCGGCAGCGGGGCAAATGCCGCGCTGGTGGGCGATCGCCGCCAGCGACGTCGTCGGATCGTGGTCATAGCGGGCACCGTCGTGAAGTGCGCCGTCCAGTTGATTGACCACGAACAATTGGGCGAGATCCAGGCCCGACGGAGTTGCGTCCGCAGCCTCGATCAGCCTGGCGCGAGTTACCGGGTCGCGAAGCGCAACCAACTTCTTGCCGTTGCGCATCTCCTTGAGGTTGCGCCAAGGGAGTGCCCTGTCGAACGGGCTACGGGTGTCAAGACTGAACAAGATGCCCACGCTGCGAGCCGTGGTTTGCGGACGAAGGTTTGCGCCGAGCGAGTTCTCGTGCTTGGCGAGCTCGATCACCTGTGCGTACAGATCGGGTCGGCTGTTGTGTTGCAACAAGCCGAAGCTGACGGCACGACCGCTGCGCCGGCTGACTTCGCCCATCCAAGCCATCTCGGCACGAGTCAACGGGATGTCTGCATCGTCCCGTTCGCCCTCGCCGATGCGACTTGCGCTTTCGAAGACACCTGCTCCGTGATGGCGGAGAACATCCGCGAATGCAAAGAGCTCCTCGGGCTGCGCATACGTTCCCGGAACGGGCCGACCGTCGGGGACCTTGTGCAGGAACGTTCGGCTGGTGCTAAATCCCAGTGCACCGCCTCGCATCGCCTCGGCGAGCAGATCGGTCATCGTCGCCATGTCCTGATCTGTGGGCGGGCCTTGTTCCATGCCGCGCTCACCCATCGCGTACTGACGGAGGGCGCAGTGGCCGACCATGCCGCCGACGTTGAGCCCTTTCGGGAGGCGACCAACACTGTCGAGGTACTCGCCGAAGGTCACCCAGTCCCAAGCCAGCCCGTCGAGGATGGCCTCGCAGGGGATGTCTTCGACGCTCTCCATCATCGCCGCCAACATTGCGCGGTCTTCCGGCTTGCAAGGCGCGAACGTGACGCCGCAGTTGCCCATGACCACGCTGGTGATGCCGTGATAGCAACTGCTCGAACCAATCGGATCCCAGGCCAGCTGAGCGTCGAGGTGAGTGTGGATGTCGACGAAACCGGGCGTGACCAGGCGGTCCGCCGCGTCGATCACCCTGTTGGCGGAGCCGACGATGTTGGGTGCAACGTCGACGACGTGGTCATTGACGATCGCCACGTCTGCGACACGCGCCGGCGCGCCCGTCCCGTCGACCACAGTGCCGCCGCGTATGAGGATGTCGAAAGTTCCCACTGCCTGTGCGATCCCCTGCCGTTGCCCGTCTCGGCTCCTGACAAGCCGAAGTTGGACACCGTAGCGGGATGTCACCCTTCAGTCGATGTCTGGACCGTTGCAATTGCATTACACTGCGTGACGACGCAACCCCGCATCGCGAGGTCGTGTCACCCGACTCGCAGCGCACCACCGAGGCGGGAAACTCCTTCGGAGATGTCGTCGTCGTCGTAGAACGCATAGCTCAGTCGCAGGTGGTTTCCCAGTGCACCGGTGGGCGAGAACAGGGAACCGTGACGAAGGTCGACGCCATGCTTCTTGGCAACAGCGCGCAGCGCGGCTCCGTCGACGTTTTGCGGCAGTCGCAGCCACACGAAGTAGCCACCAGCGGGCACGTCGAACTCGACCCATTCGGGCATGTGTTGGCGGAGCGCGCTGACCATCGTCGCGGACCTCCGCGCGAACGTTGCCTTCAACCATTCGACGTATTCGGCCTGCCAGCCCATTCGCATCATGGCCGTCGCCAACGTCGAGGTCACGGGGTTGAGACCACCACCGCTGAGGATCAGACCGGAGTCCGCCAGCGCGGCGAGCCGTTCCACCGAGCCATGAATCCAACCGAGACGCATGCCGGGGGCGAAGATCTTCGAGAACGTACCGAGCGAGATGATTGGGCCGTCGTCGACGAACGCCGACATGGCGGGTGGCATCACGCCGGGAGCAAATCGCAGGAGGTGGTAGACCTCGTCGGCGACGATCAAGATGTCGTTCGTAGCGGCCGCGTCGACAAGCTCACGACGCCGTTCGGTCGACATCGTCACACCCGTCGGGTTTTGAAAGGCCGGGATCGTGTAGACAAAAGCCACGCGCTTGCCTTCCGCGCGAACGGCAGCGACCTCTTCGATCAATGCCTCGACGATCAGACCATCGTCATCGATCGGAACACCGCGGATGTCGAGACCATGGTCGCGGAACATCTGGAACGCGAGAAAGTACGTCGGCTCCTCCACGATGACGACGTCGCCAGGCTTGGTCAATACGGTGCTCAGCATCTCGAGCGCCTGTGAGTTGCCGTTCGTGGAGAACAACTGCTCGGCTGCAACTGCGGTTCCGTATGCCTCGGTGAGATATTCGGCCAGGGCAAGCCGGTGGTATCCATCGCCCCATTCGGCTCCATATTGCAAGAACTCAGACGAGTCGTTGAACTGCATCTCTGCCGCGCGGCGGATGTAGTCGCGCGGCAGTATCGCGTTGTTCGGTTGCCCCACACCAAGGTCGATGACTCCTTCAGGAACGACCACTTGCTGAAACTGAATTGTCGACACGCGTCTAACGTAGGTCCATGAGCACGGCCGCGGGAACTACGGCGGAGATCGTAAGGGGCGCCTGCCATCATGACTGTCCCGACACCTGCGGATGGCAGGTCACCGTCGACCGAAGTGGCCCTACTCCGATCGCGTTGCAGTTGCGCGGGAATCCTGATCATCCGTACAGCAAGGGCGAGCTGTGCCCGAAGGTCAACAAGTTCCTCGACCGCGTCTACAGCGACGAGCGCGTCCTGCATCCTCTGCGCCGCGTCGGACCGAAGGGCGAGGGTCGATTCGAGCAGATCAGTTGGGATGAGGCCCTTGCCGAGATCGCCGCGCGCTTTCACGAGATCATCGCCCGCGACGGCGAAGAGGCGATCATGCCTTACAGCGATGCGGGCAATCAGAGCCTGCTTGCGATGGGCTTTCCTGAACGGTTCTGGAACCGGCTGGGCGCCACCCGCGTACTCCGCGCGATCTGCGGTCCGACCGTCGGAGCCGGGGTGAAGATGACGCTCGGCACGACCAAGTGCCTCGATCCCCTCGAGATCCGCCACTCCCAGCTGATCATCTTGTGGGGAACCAACACCAAGCTGACCAACAGGCACCTGTGGCCCACGATCGAGGAAGCCCGCGCCAACGGATCGAAGGTCATCGTGCTCGATCCGATTCGTACTGTCACCGCCGATGCGGCGGACTGGTTCATCCAACCGTTGCCGGGTACCGACATCGCCTTGATGCTTGCGATCATGCACGTACTGATTCGCGACGGTTTGACCGACGAGCAGTGGATCGACGATCACACGCTCGGCTTCGACGAGTTGGCCATGCATGTCGACGAATGGACGCCGGAGCGCGCCGCCGCGACGTGCGGTGTTGCAGCAGCTGACATCGAGCGTTTGGCGACGATGTACGGCACCATTCGCCCTGCGGTGATTCGCACACTGATCGGCGCGGAGCACCACGAGAACGGTGCGATGTTCTTCCGAACACTGGCGTGCCTGCCCGCGTTGGTCGGAGCCTGGAAGGACCGCGGCGGCGGGCTCGCCCGATCGATCGGTGTGTGGACGGGCTCCGTCGTCGACGAGAACGCATTGGAGCGTCCCAACCTTCTCAGCGGACGCCAACCGCGATGGGTCAACATGAGCCGTCTCGGCGAGACGCTCACGGAGACAACCGGCCCACCGATCAGGGGACTCATGGTGTGGGGCTGCAACCCGGCGGTGATCGCGCCCAACAGCGACAAGGTCCGTGCCGGGCTGATGCGCGACGACCTGTTCACGGTGGTGCACGAACAGTTCATCACCGACACGGCGCGGTACGCCGACATCGTGCTGCCGGCAACGACCCAGATCGAGGCGACGGATGTGGTGATGCCTTGGGGACACCTCTGGGTGAGCTGGAACGACGCAGCCATAGACCCATGTGGAGAGTCCGTCAGCAACAGCGAGGTCTTTCGCCGCCTGGCCCGCGCAATGGGCTACACGGAGCCCGAGCTCTACGACGACGACATGACCGCCATCCGGGATTCGTTGCCCGGCGTCGATGTCGATGAGCTGCAGCGCGTCGGACAGCTTCGGGTTCCATACCCCGAAGACGGCCGACCCTACGCGGACGGGGTGTTCCCGACAGCGAGCGGCAGGGTCGAGTTCGTCAGCGAGGCGCTCGTGGCAATGGGTCAGCCTGCACTGCCGACGTTCGTTCACCCGGTCGAGGGAGCGGGTACAGCACTGGCCCAGCGGTTCCCGCTACAGTTGATGACACCGAAGCACCACAACCGCTTTCTCAACGCGGGCTACTCGCACCTGCCCGGCCACGGCGGGCGCGAGTCCGGTCCCTTTGTCGAGCTCTGCGCAGACGACGCCACCAGCAGGGGGATCGTCGACGGTCAATGTGTTCGGATCTTCAACGACCGCGCCTCGATCGAGCTACCGGCGCGAATCAGCGACCGCGTACGACCAGGCCTGGTCTCGATTCCGTGGGGTTGGTGGAGTCGCCACCACCCCGATGGCATGGTCGCGAACTCGCTGACCAACGACACCCTCACCGAGTGGGGCGGCGGTGTGGCTTTCTCCGACACGCTCGTCGAAGTCGCCGCACGTTAATCGGTCAATCCATCCCGTCTGAGCAGGCACGCGGGGTAGCCTTGCGGCATGGCAGGCGAGCTGATCTACGCGTTTCGAGTCATGCGCCTGCCGCTGCTCGATGCCGGCGGTTCGCCGATCGGTCGGCTCGAGGACATCGTCGTGATTCCGGGTCGTGCCGGTGTTGCTCCGCGGGTGCTCGGTTTCGTCGCCACCAGTCAGCGCCGGCGAATCTTCGTCAACGCGGCACGCCTCGCCGGGATCGACAGCGACGGAGCCCGGCTGCGCAGCTGGGACGTCGACCTCAATCCATTCAAGCCAAAGCCCGGCGAAGTCCTGATCGGGCGC